>NZ_JBEZLM010000006.1:0-19496 GCF_040652095.1 Streptomyces sp. NPDC048290 | reverse complement strand
GTCGCGCAGTTCCCCGCGCCCCTAGGGGGGATGTGGTGACGGCGCGATGTTGCGTGCAGCTAATTCGTGGCTAGTCGCGCAGTTCCTCGCGCCCCTTGGGGGTATGTGGTGACGGTGCGATTTTCTGTGCAGGTGGTCTGTGGCTGGTCGCGCAGTTCCCCGCGCCCCTAAAGACAGCTGCCGCCAGTTGCCTCAGGGGCGCGGGGAACTGCGCGAGAAACCACGACGAACCCGCACCGGAATCGACAGGGACGCGAGGAACTGCGCAAACAGGCGCCACCCGTCCACACCGGAATCGACAATCAACAGGGGCGCGGGGAACTGCGCGAAAAGCGACCACCGGCCCGCACCGGAATTCACAGGGGCGCGGGGACCCGCGCGGACAAGTGCCACCGGCTCGCACCCGGATCGACAGGGGCGCGGGGAACTGCGCGAAAGAGGGGACGCGCCCGCTCGGCGATGGGGGGCGGGGGCGCGAAACGGGCCCGCCCCCCGAAAGGGGCGGGCCCTCTTCTGCCTCGCGGTGGCACCGCCATGCAGCACCGCGAGGGGCTCACTCAGCCAAACCGGCCAGAGATGTAGTCCTCGGTTGCCTGGACCGACGGATTCGAGAAGATCCGCTCGGTGTCGTCTATCTCGATCAACTTCCCCGGCTGCCCCACCGCCGAGAGATTGAAGAACGCCGTCCGATCGGAAACCCGCGCCGCCTGCTGCATGTTGTGCGTCACGATGACAATCGTGAACCGCTCCTTCAGCTCACCGATCAGGTCCTCGATCGCGAGCGTCGAGATCGGGTCGAGCGCGGAGCAGGGCTCGTCCATGAGCAGCACGTTCGGCTCGACAGCGATCGCCCGAGCGATGCACAGCCGCTGCTGCTGCCCACCCGAGAGCCCCGAACCCGGCTTGTTCAGCCGGTCCTTGACCTCGTTCCAGAGGTTCGCGCCCTTGAGGGACTTCTCGACGATGTCGTCCAGCTGGGACTTCTTGTACGAACCGTTGAGCTTCAGCCCCGCCGCCACATTGTCGTACACCGACATCGTGGGGAACGGGTTCGGCCGCTGGAAGACCATGCCGACCTCGCGCCGCACGGCCACCGGGTCGACCCCGGCGCCGTACAGGTTCTCGTCGTCGAGCATGACCTTGCCCTCGACCCGGCCGCCCGAGGTGACCTCGTGCATCCGGTTGAGCGTGCGCAGGAACGTGGACTTGCCGCAGCCGGACGGGCCGATGAAGGCCGTCACGGAGCGGGGCTCGACGGTCATCGAGATGTCCTCGATGGCCCGGAAGGAGCCGTAGTAGGCGCTGAGGCCGCTGACATCAATGCGTTTGGCCATGGAAATCACTGCTTCTTTCGGAAATCGGTCGCTGTGTGGCCGCGTCAGCGACCGGTCTTCGGGGCTTTCCAGCGGGCGATGCCGCGGGCCAGCAGGTTCAGGAGCATCACGAACGCGATCAGGGTCAGCGAGGCCGCCCAGGCTCGGTCGTACGCGGCTTCGGACTGGCTCTGCTGGTACTGCTGGTAGATGAACAGCGGCAACGAAGCCTGTGCGCCCTCGAACGGGTTGGCGTTGATGAAGGGGTTGCCGAACACCAGCAGCAGCACGGGCGCGGTCTCACCCGCGATACGGGCGACCGACAGCATGATGCCGGTGGTGATACCGCCGATGGCGGTGGGCAGGACCACCTTCAGGATGGTGCGCCACTTGGGCACGCCCAGCGCCAGCGAGGCTTCGCGCAGCTCGTTGGGGACGAGCTTGAGCATCTCCTCGGTGGAGCGGACGACCACGGGCATCATCAGGATGGCCAGGGCGAGCGAGCCGGCGAACCCGAACGGCTGCATTTCGAAGATCAGCATGATGCTGAGGATGAAGAGACCGGCGACGATCGACGGGATACCCGTCATGACGTCGACGAAGAAGGTGACGGCCTTGGCGAGGTTGCCCCGTCCGTACTCCACCAGATAGATCGCGGTGAGCACCCCGATCGGGGCGCCGATCAGCGTGGCGAGGCCGACCTGCTCCAGGGAACCGAGGATGGCCGCGTAGGCACCGCCGCCGACCTCGGTGTCCGCGACGACCCCCATGGAGTGGGTCAGGAAGTAGACGTCGAGGACCTTGATGCCGCGTTCCACGGTCTCCCAGATCAGGGAGGCCAGCGGCACCACGGCGAGCAGGAAGGCGACCCAGACCAGCGCGGTCGCGATCCGGTCCTTGGCCTGCCGCTTGCCCTCGACCTTGGCGGCGACGCCGAAGGTGAGGACGACGAAGAGGATGGCGGCGATCAGGCCCCACTGGACGCGGCTGTCGAGTCCGGCGACCAGCCCGATGCCGATGCCCAGCGCGGCCGACGCGGCGGCGACCGCCCAGGGGGTCCACTTGGGCAGCGTGGCGCCCTGGAGCGAGCCGGGCTTCTTGGTCATGACGGCTGCGTGGCTCATGCGTTGGCCCCCGAGTACTCCTTGCGGCGGGCGATGATCGCGCGGGCCGCGCCGTTGACCAGCAGCGTGATGACGAAGAGGACCAGACCGGAGGCGATGAGCGCGTCCCGGCCGAAGGGACCGGCCTCGTTGAACTTGCTGGCGATGTTCTGGGCGAAGGTGCCGCCGCCCGGGTCGAGCAGACTGGCGCCGATGGTGAAGCTCGGGGAGAGCACGGTCGCGACGGCCATGGTCTCGCCGAGCGCGCGGCCGAGGCCGAGCATGGACGCCGAGATCACACCGGAGCGGCCGAAGGGCAGCACCGCCATCCGGATGACCTCCCAGCGCGTGGCGCCGAGGGCGAGCGCGGCCTCCTCGTGCATCTGCGGGACCTGCCGGAAGACCTCACGGCTCACATTGGTGATGATCGGCAGGATCATGATGGCCAGCAGGATGCCGACGGTGAGCATCGAGCGCGGCGCCCCGCCGTCCCACGAGAAGATCCCCGTCCAGCCGAAGAACTGGTCGAGCCAGCCGAACAGGCCGTCCATATAGGGGACGAGGATCAGCGCGCCCCACAGGCCGTACACGATCGACGGCACGGCGGCGAGCAGGTCGACCACATAGGAGATGGGACCGCTCAGCTTGCGCGGCGCGTAGTGGGTGAGGAACAGCGCGATGGCCACGGCGACCGGTACGGCGATGGCCATGGCGATGATCGACGACACCACGGTGCCGAAGGCCAGCACGGCGATACCGAAGACCGGCGGGTCCAGGTTGGCGTTCCACTCGAAGGTGGTGAGGAAGTTGCCCTCGTCCTGGCTGATCGCGACGGTCGCGCGCCAGGTGAGGAAGACCGCTATGGCGGCCATGATGACGAGCAGCAGAATGCCCGAGCCACGGGTGAGACCGAGGAAGATCCGGTCGCCGGGTCGGGTGGCACCACGGGAGGCGCGCTGCTGCTCGGTGAGGGTCGGCTGTGGGGTGGGGGGAGGTGCGTCAGTGTTCTTCGTCGTTATGTCCATCGGGTTCTCCGGTCTGCGGAACCGTCCCTGGGGGGCGGCTCGGTGAAGCCGTGCTCAGGACACGGCTCCGGGCGGCGGTGCACCGGACGGTGCGGTCCGGCCCCGTACCGAAGCGGGGGACCGGACCGCACACGGGGTCAGCTGAGTTCGGAGACGGTGGTCCGAACCTTGGAGATGATGTCGGCCGGCATCGGGGCGTAGTCGTTGTCGGCGAGGACCTGCTGGCCCTCCTCGCTGGCGAGGTAGGTGAGGAACGCCTTGGTCGCGGGCAGGGTGTCGGCCTTGTTGCCCTTGTCGCAGACGATCTCGTAGGTGACCAGGGTGATCGGGTAGGCGCCGTCGGCCTTGGTGGCGTAGTTCAGCTCCAGGGCCAGGTCCTTGCCGGTGCCGACGACCTTGGCGTCGGCGATGGCCTTGGTGGCACCGTCGACGGAGGCCGGGACCGGGGCGGAGGCGCCGGTGTCGATGGCGACGACGGCCAGGTCCTTGGCGTACGACAGCTCCATGTAGCCGATGGCGCCGGAGTTCTGCTGGACCTGCTGGGCCATGCCGGCCGAGCCGGAGGCCGCCTGGCCGCCGTCGGCCTGCCACGCCTTGCCGCCCTCGTACTTCCAGTTGTCGGGGGTGGTGGCGATCAGGTACTTGGTGAAGTTGTCCGTGGTGCCGGAGTCCTCGGAGCGGTGGAACGCCTGGATCTTGAGGTCGGGCAGCTTCGCGTCGGGGTTGAGCTTCGCGATGGCCTCGTCGTTCCAGTTGTCGATCTTGCTGTCGAAGATCTGCGCCAGGGTCGGGGCGTCCAGCACCAGGTTGTCGACGCCCGGGACGTTGTAGCCGACCGCGATCGGGCCGCCGACCATCGGCAGGTCGATGCCCTGACCGCCGGAGCAGACCTCCTTGGACGCCTCGATCTCCTCGGGCTCCAGCGCGGAGTCCGAGCCGGCGAAGGCCACGGTGCCCTGGGTGAACGCGGTCACACCGGCGCCGGAGCCACCGCCCTTGTAGTTGATCTGCACGCCGTTGCACGCCTGGGTGAAGTTCTTCACCCAGGCGTCGATGGCGTTCTTCTGCGCGGAGGAGCCGTCGGCCAGGATCTGGCCCTTGGCGTCGTCACAGGCGATGCTGCCGGCCGCCGCGGAAGCGGAGGAGCTGCTGTCACCGCTGCCGGAGGTACCGGTGTCGTCCGAGCCGCACGCCGTGAGGGCCAGGGCGCCGGAGACGGCGAGAGCACCGAGGGAGAGGGCCCGCCGGTTCATGCGCTGAAGCTTCACTTTTCGGGAGTTCCTTCCAGGAGCCGCCATCCTGTCCGGCGGCGTGCGAAGTCTGGGCGACACGGACACGCATTCGAGCGCATGTCGCATCGGTAAGGCCGAAATTAGGCAGATCAGGTGAAGGCGCCTATGGCCGTAAGTGAACGCGGAGTGAACCCATATAGACGTTGTGGTTAGGTCACGGAATGCTTACGGGGAGGGCACATGACGGTTCCGGAGCCCTGTGGGCCTCGACACAGATCCGACGGTACGGCAGCGAATCGGCACCTTCGGGCAACGGCACGGCGTGCACCGCCGCACCTTCCGGCAAACTCCGCGCACCTTTCGGATGGCGCCGGGAACCCCCGCCACCGGCCCGCCGTCTCGTTCCACAGCGGGCCCGGACGGACCCGGCCCCCTGCGGGGACGGCGGGTTTTCGCTCCACCCGGGACGACCGGCGTCCCCGCACCGAGGAGATCCAGCGCGTCGAGGCGGAGGACCCATGGAACGGCGTACGTTCATCGGCGGCGCGGCGGCGGTGGTGACGGCGACGGCGACGGCGTGTACGAGCGGTACCGGTGACCGGGCGGGGGCCCCACCGAGCACGCCGGGCGCGACGGCGACTTCCGCCACGGCCACCTCCGCGTCCACGGCCACCTCCGCATCCGCATCCGCGTCCTCCGCCTCCGCCGCCGCCTCCGCCGACTGGGCCGCCCTCGCCCGCGACCTCGACGGCCCCCTCGTCCGCCCCGGCGACACGGCTTGGCCCACCGCCCGCCAGCTCTACAACACTCGCTTCGACTCCCTCAAACCGGCGGCGGTCGCCTACGTCGCACACACCGAGGACATCCGTACGACCCTGGCCCACGCCCGCGCCCGCGGGCTGCGCGTCGCCATCCGCAACGGCGGCCACTCCTACGGCGGCTGGTCCTCCGGCACCGGCCGGCTCATCGTCGACGTCTCCCGGCTCGACCGTGTCCGGGCGTCCGGCACCGAGGCGGTGGTCGGCGCGGGCGCCAAGCTGATCGACGTCTACCGCGCCCTCGCCGCGCGGGGCGTGACCATACCGGCGGGCTCCTGCCCCACGGTCGGCATATCCGGCCTCACTCTCGGCGGCGGCCACGGCGTGGTCTCCCGCGCCTACGGTCTCACCTGCGACAGCCTCACCCAGGCCACCGTGATCACCGCCGACGGCCGTGCGCTGACCGCGAACGCCCGGGAGAACAAGGATCTCTTCTGGGCGCTGCGCGGCGCGGGCCACGGCACCTTCGGCGTCGTCACCGAACTCCGCTTCCGCACCCACCCCGCCCCGCAGGCCGTCACCGCGTATCTCTCCTGGCCCTGGTCCCGCGCGGCGGCGGTGATCCGGGCATGGCAGGAGTGGGGCCCCGCCCAGCCGGACGAGATCTGGTCCGCCCTGCATCTGGCGGCCACGGCGGGCGGCACCCCCACCGTCTCCGTCTCCGCCTTCTCGCTCGGCACGTACGGCGAGCTGAAGAACGCCGTCGACCGCCTCGCCGACCGCGTGGGCGCCTCCGCGAGCGCGGTCTCCCTGCGCCGCCGCGGCTACCAGGAGGCCATGGAGATCTACGCCGGGTGCTCGTCGTTCACCAGCGACACCCAGTGCCATCTGCCGGGGTCCACACCGGGCCGCGCCCCGGGCGGCGCCCTCGGCCGCGAGACCTACGCGGCCCGCTCCGACTTCTTCGACCGCTCCCTGTCCGGTACGGGGATACAGGCCCTGCTCACCCAGATCCGCGGCGTCCGCGGCGGCTCGGGCAGCATCGCCCTGACCGCCCTCGGCGGCGCGGTGAACCGGGTCTCCCCCACGGCCACCGCCTTCGTCCACCGCCGTTCCCGCCTGCTCGCCCAGTACATAGCGTCCTGGCGCGCGGGCACCTCCGGTACGACGGCCCAGTCCTGGCTGGCGACGGCCCACCGGGCGATGCGCCCACACGCCTCGGGCGCGGCCTACCAGAACTACCCCGACCCGACCCTCACCGACTGGCGCACGGCGTACTACGGACCGGCCGCCGCCCGCCTCACGACCCTGAAGCAGCGGTACGACCCCCAGCGCTTCTTCACCTATCCCCAGGCACTGTAAAAACCAGGCACTGTAAAAACGGGGAACCGGGAACCGGGAACCGGGAACCGGGAACGGGGAACGCCTACGCCGCCAGATCCTTCTCCTTGGCCTCCGCACCGGTCTCCCCGCCCCGCGCGCCCGGGATGACCGCCCCCACCGGCTCCCGCCGCCACACCAGGAACCCCACCCGGGGCGACGCGGCGACCGCCCGCACCAGCGGCGTCAGCAGCGCCGTCGCGACCGGCGACAGCAGCAGCGCGACCGCCGTACCGAGCGCGAGCCCGCCCACCACGTCGGTCGGGTAGTGCACGCCCATGTAGATCCGGCAGAACCCCTCGACCAGCGCGATCCCCAGCGCGAACAGCCCGAACTTCCGGTGGGCGACGAAGATCCCCACCGCCAGCGCCATCGCCATCGTCGCGTGATCGCTCACGAACGAGAAGTCGGTCTTGCCGGTGACCAGCACCTCAAGGCCCTCATGGTCGTAGAAGGGCCGGCGCCGCTCCACGAAACCCCGTATCGGCACATTGATCAGCACCGCGACTCCCGCGGCGAGCGGCGCCCACATCAGCGCGGCGACCCCGGCCACCGCCTCCTCCGGGCCGGACGACCGGCGCCGTACGGACCACCAGCACCCGAGCCCGAGCAGCGCCAGCGCGAGCAGCAGCCCGTACTCGCCGACGAACCCCATCACCTGGTCGAACCACGGCGGCGCGGCCTTGGCCAGCCCGTTGATGTCGTAGAGCAGCTCGACGTCGGGGTTCGACCCGGATTGCGCGAGTCCAGCCATGTGCAGCGGCCCCTTCGTCGTCCTCGTGTGTCATACCGTCCCCCGTCGGAGTCAGGAACGCACGACCCTTGTCAGTACGTTCCGCACTCCACCGAATGATCACTCAGACGTTATCGAAGAGAGATACATCGTCGCAGCTCAGGGGACAGGTTCACACTCCGTACGAGCCGCTGCGTACGGCCCGTCTCACCCGATGACGTCCCTGGCCCGCGCCCGGTTCAGATATGGGTGGGCAGCGCCGCCGCGCCCTCCGCGGTGACCCGGGTCGCCCCGAAGTAGTCCGGGGTGTCGATCGGGTCGAAGCGGATCACCGCGCCCGTACGCGGGGCGTCGATCATGTATCCGCCGCCCACGTAGATCCCGACATGGCGGATCGCGCGGGAGTTGGTGAGATCGTCCGAGAAGAACACCAGGTCACCGGGGAGCAGTTCGTCACGGGACGGGTGCGGTCCCGCGTTGTACTGGTCGTTGGCCACCCGGGGCAGTGTGATCCCGACGCTGTCGTACGCCGCCTGGGTCAGCCCCGAGCAGTCGAACCGGCCGTTCTGCGCGGCCGTGCCGGTGCCGCCCCACAGATAGGGGGTGCCGAGCTTCTGCTGCGCGTAGTGGATGGCCCCGGCCGCCTGCTCCGACGGATCGACCCGGGAGGTCGGCGCCGCGAAGCTGTCCTCCAGGGTGGTGATGATCCGCACGTAGTTCTCGGTCTCGTCGTACGGCGGAACGCCCCCGTACTTGATGACCGCGTACGCCCCCGCGTTGTAGGCGGCGAGCATGTTGTGGGTCGGGTTGCCGGGCACGTCCTTCACATAGCCGGCCAGCGTGCAGTCGTAGGTCGCGGCCGAGGGGATCGCGTCCTTCGGGTCCCAGACGTCCCGGTCGCCGTCGCCGTCGCCGTCGATGCCGTGCGCCGCCCAGGTGCCCGGGATGAACTGCGCTATGCCCTGCGCCTGCGCGCTGCTCTGGGCGGTCGGGTTGAAGCCGCTCTCCTGGTAGAGCTGCGCGGCGAGCAGCGCCGGGTTGATCGCGGGACAGAGCGTGCCCCAGCGCTGCACCAGCGCCTGGTAGACAGCCGGCACCGAACCCTTGGCCAGCGCCTTGCCGCTGCCGCCGGCACCGCCCGCGGCGTTCCCGGCGACCAGATAGACGCCCACCACCAGGACCATCATGAAGCCCAGCCCGAGCGTGAGCGCGATCCCGCCGCCGATCCACCATTTCCGCACGCCTCAACCCTGCCCCATCCCGGCCCCGTTCAAGGCGACTTCGCCCGAGTGGCCGTCGATTCGCCCATTATCGCGGCCCCTTCGCGCCCGCCACAGGGGCCACAGCGCCTCGCCCGGATACGCCCGGCTCGCCCCGGCGCACCGTCCCGCGCACACCCCGAGCGCCCCCGCCGGTTCCCTCCGGACCGCCCTCCGCTTCCGCCATACCCCCGCTCCGGCCGCGGGTTCGCCTTCGAGAACACCGGATCAGGCCACCGCCGTACGCGAGGACGCCCGTCCCGCCCGCCGTCCGGCGCACCGGCGACGAGCCGACCCACACGATCCAGCCGTTTTTCCCGGCGGCGCGCCGCCTCGTACGCCCCCGCCGCTCCCCCCTCACCCCTGACCCCGCGTCACCACTCCGCGCCCGCCCGGCGATAGCCTTCACCCGTCAGAACATGCGCACGCGCCTTCACCCCACCGGCCCCCACCCACGGCCCGGGACCGTAGAAGGGCCCAACGACGGCACCACACGACAGGTTCCGCTCCCACTTCGTTGCCCGGCGTGACCTGCCGTGATACACAGAGTGACGATAAGTGGTATTCGTACGAAACCCGCCACCCGATGACGCCAAGTCGACATACGAGGGCATCATCGTCGGCGAGAATGATGCCTGACCTCTGCACACCGCAGGGGCTCGCGGAACTACCCACCAGGGGCGGTGACTTACATGCTCTTTGCGGCCGAAAAGGGAGACATCAACACCATCATCGGCGGGATCGCTCCGGACTGGGGCCCCTTCGGCAGCCTGGGCAACGAGGCCAGGGTCATGATCGAGGTGGTGATGGCGGTCGCCATCCTCCTCTGTCTGGGCATCGCCATCTGGGGCGCGGCCAAACAGCGCATCGGCGCCACCGCGCTGCGCGACACCTTCAGCGCCGAACAGGGCAAGGGCCTGATCATCGCCGGACTCACCGGCGTCTTCATCATCGGCTCCCTGGGCACCCTGTTCACCATCGTGTACGGCATGGCCGTGTAGCCCGCCCCCGCGCGGACCCGCGCCGACCGCCCACTCGGCGCCCCGTCCGCCCCCGCGCCACCCGTCCCCGGTCCCGTCCGGGCACGCCCGGCCCCCTCCACCCCACCCATCCGTCGTGCCCACCGGCTGAGGTTGCGTCTCCCTGATGTCGAGTCACCACACCGCGCCCGCGCGGCGACCCGCCCGGCTACCGTCGTATCCGGAGCCGTGCCCCAGGCACGCCCTCCACCGGCACGACCGCGACCACTGCGAGGGGGCACAGGCGGCATGAGCCTCGGGGACGACGGCTACGGCGACTCCACACGCGCGGACACCTCCGACGCGTACGGCGGCAGCGGCGCCACCCGCACCCGGCTGCCCGACTCCGGGTCCCACGCCGGGGGGCGGCGCGGCGGCCGGTCCTCCTCCAGAAGCCTGGTCACGGTCGTCGGCGTGGTCGTCCTGCTGATCGCCGCGATCGCCTTCGCGAACCGCGGAGGAGACGATTCCGGGGACTCCCCCGGCAGCGCGGCCCCACCCGGCACGTCCTCGACGGCCCCCTCTGGCAAGGACCCGGTCGACACCACGACCAACGGCATCCCCACGGGCTACACCCAGACCGAACAGGGCGCCCAGAGCGCGGCGGCGAACTTCGCGGTGGCACTGGGGTCGACGGGCATGTACGCCGACACGTCCCGGCGCGACATCGTGAGCACCGTCTACGCGCCCGCCGTCGCCGACAGCCGCCGGGCCGCCATCGACTCCGCCTACTCCGACGAGCAGTTCCTGACCAACATCGGGCTCGACCAGGACGGCCGGGCCCCCGACGGCCAGACCTTCGTCTCCCGTGTCATCCCGGTGGGCACCAAGGTGACCCGGTTCGAAGGAGCCGCCGCCACCGTCGAGGTCTGGTACTCGTCGCTGTTCGGCCTCTCGGGGGACGCCTCCCGCAACCCCGTGACCGAGAGCTGGTTCACGGCCACCTACCAGCTCACCTGGTCCGACGACTGGAAGATCACCGACTTCCAGCAGAAGGACGGACCCGTTCCGGTGGCCCGCGATCAGAAGGCGTCCACCGCCGAGGACATGACGAAGGCCGTCGAGGAGTTCGGAGGGTTCACCTATGCGCGCTAAGCGCCTGCCCCTCAAGGTGACGGCCGCAGTCGCCGCCTTCCAGGCCACCGCGGTGCTGCTGGCCACCCGCGCGGTCGCCGCACCCCCCACCCCGCCCAGCCCGAGCCCGAGCCCGAGTGCCAGCCCCAGCCCGTCCGGGACCGGGGACTGCGACCTCATCCGCGGCCCCGCCGCCGAGTACTGCCAGCGCGGCGACCAGGGCACCAGCAGCACCACGCTGGAGCCCACCACCTCCGACCCCCTCGCCTCCCTCGCCCAAGGCTGTGCCGACGCCGCCTCCTGGACCGTCGAGAAACTCAGCGCCGCCGTCCAGGACACCGCCAACGTCGACTTCACCAACAACAAGTTCCTCCAGCAGTACGCCGTCGTCTTCGCCGCCTCCACCATCCTCACCCTGCTGCTCTGGCTGCTCGCCGTCGCCAAGCGCGCGGTGCGCGGCGTCCCCTTCGCCACCGCCGTCAGCGAAGCCATCGGCTTCCTCTGGCTGACCGTCCTCGCCTCCGCCTTCACCCCGCTGATCCTCTACACCGTCGTCTCCGCGACCGACGGCATCAGCGAGGTCCTCGCCAAGGCCACCGGCGACCAGACCGATGTCTTCTTCGGCAACTTCGCCGCCGCCCTGGAGAAGGGCCAGGACATCGGCGGCGGACCGATCATGCTGATCGTGGTCTCCCTGGTCTCCATCGTCGCCGCCGGAGTGCTCTGGCTGGAGCTGGTCATCCGCGCCGCGCTGCTCTACGTCGGCGCCCTGCTCGGCACGGTCGTGTACGCCGGACTGGTCGACAAGAACCTCTGGAGCCACGTCCGCCGCTGGGCCGGCATCATGATCGCCGTCATCCTGGTCAAACCGGTGATCGTGATCGTCCTCGGCCTCGCCGGAGCGCTCTCCGCCGACGACGGACCCGACGCCTTCTCCGCCGTCGTCTCCGGCCTCGCGATCATCCTGCTGGCCATCTTCGCCTCCGCGATGATCTACCGCTTCGTCCCCGGCTTCGGCGACGAGATCGCCGGCTCCCGCAACAACCGGCTCATGCAGGGCGCCGAAGGCAAGGCCGCCGCCGTGATCAGCTCCCCCGCCACCCTCGTCGCCCAGGGCATCAAGACCCACAGCACCCGCGCCGACCAGGGCGGCCAGAGCGGCGGCGCCGCCCCCCGCCCCGCGAACCAGACCGCCGGCGGCGTCGCCGCGCACAGCACCCGCGCCCCCGGCGGCGGCACGCCCCCCTCCGCCGCCCCCGCCCCACGCTCCGGCTCCCCGGTGAACACCCCGCACGCCAGCAACGCGCGCAACACCCGCAACAGCAGCAACAACCGCACGGGAGGTGAAGGGCGTTGACGACCGAGTCCCATCTGTCCCATCCGGTCACGCCCCGCCGTACGTATCTCATCGGCCGGGCCCGGCCGAACGCGATCGTCGGCCGCAACCGCGAGACCGGAGAGATCGCGCTGATCATCGCCGGCGCGTTCCTCGGCATGATGTGCGGGCTCCTGGTCCCCGTGCTCTCCCTGCGGATCATGCTGCTCACCGGCTTCCCGGTGATCGCCCTCGCCGCCGTCTACGTGCCCTACAAGCGCCGCACGTTCTACAAGTGGTTCGAGATCAACCGCAGCTTCAAACGGACCCTGCGCGCCAACACCACCTACCGCTCCGGCGCCGTCGAGGCGGGCACCCGGATCGACGGCCGCGAGGTCGAGGTCGGCCCGCCCCCCGGCATCGGCCGGATCACCTGGCTGTCCGCCCCCTTCGGCCCCGACGAGATCGCCGTCCTCCTGCACGCCGACCGCAAGACCGTCACCGCCGCCATCGAGATCGAGGGCCCCGGCGTCGGACTGCGCGACAGCGAGGACCAGGAAGCCCTCGTCGACCGCTTCGGCACCCTCCTCAAGCATGTGGCCAACGGAGACGGCTTCGTCACCCGCCTCCAGATGCTGGCCCGCACCCTGCCCGCCGACCCCGACGCCCACGCCAAGGACGTCGCCGTCCGTGGCGACGAGAAGTCCCCCGGCTGGCTCCAGCAGTCCTACGACCAGCTCCAGTCGATGGTCTCCACCAGCAGCGAGCAGCACCGCGCCTACCTCGTGGCCTGTATGCACTTCACCCGCGAACTCGCCGCCGAGGCCCAGGCCATGGCCCGCGCCGCCCGCCCGCACGGCGGACGCGCCGACCGCGACGCCGGACTCGCCGTCGTCATGGCCCGCGAGCTGACCGACATCTGCTCCCGGCTCCAGGAAGCCGACATCCGGGTCCGCCAGCCCCTCGGCCAGGGCCGCCTCGCCTCCCTCGTGCACTCCATGTACGACCCGGACCACCCCATCGACCACATCCAGGCGATGACCAAGCGCAACGCCTGGCCCGCCGAACTCGACGCCATGGAGCCCACCTTCCTCCAGGCCAAGACCCGCGAGTCCAGCACCCGCGCCCCCTGGTGCCACGCCACCGCCTGGGTAAAGGAGTGGCCGATGACCCCCGTCGGCGTCAACTTCCTCGCCCCGCTCCTCGTCCACACCCCGGACGTGATCCGCACGGTCGCCGTCACCATGGACCTCGAACCCACCGAGGTCGCCATCGAGCGGATGCTCACCGAGAAGACCAACGACGTCGCCGAGCAGTCCCGCGCCGCCAAGATGAACCGGACCGTGGACCCCCGCGACATCGCCGCCCACGACCGCCTCGACCAGCGCGGCGAAGACCTCGCCAGCGGCGCCGCCGGCGTCAACCTGGTCGGCTACATCACGGTCTCCTCCCGCACCCCCGAAGCCCTCGGCCGCGACAAGCGGACGATAAGGGCCTCGGCCGGAAAGTCGTATCTGAAGCTGGAGTGGTGCGACCGCGAGCACCACCGGGCCTTCGTGAACACCCTCCCGTTCGCCACCGGCATCAGAAGGTAGGCCCACAGATGCGGGACCCGCTGTCCGTCCTCACCGACGCCTTCACGTCCTTCCTCTTCGGCAAGGTCGAGACCACCCGGCTCCCGGTGCGCACGTCCACGGGCCAGGCCCAGGCGGTCTACCTGCCGACCGCCGCGCCCGGCCTGGGCGACTCCGGCGTGATCATCGGCCGTGAGGTGTACTCCGGCAAGGGCTACATCTACGACCCCTTCCAGCTCTACGGCCAGCAACTGCCCGCCCCCCACTGGCTGGTCCTCGGCGAGTCCGGCAACGGCAAGTCGGCCCTGGAGAAGACCTACGTCCTGCGCCAGCTCCGCTTCCGCGACCGCCAGGTCGTCGTCCTGGACGCCCAGGGCGAGGACGGCGTCGGCGAATGGAACCTCATCGCCGAGGAGCTGGGGATAACCCCCATCCGCCTGGACCCCACAGCCGCCCTGAACATGGGCATCCGCCTCAACCCGCTCGACCCGTCGATCACCACCACCGGCCAGCTCGCCCTGCTGCGCACCATCATCGAAGTCGCCATGGGCCACGGCCTCGACGAACGCTCCGGCTTCGCCCTCAAGGTCGCCCACGCCTACGTCAACGAGACGATCGTCGAACGCCAGCCGGTCCTCTCCGACATCGTCGAACAGCTACGCCACCCCGAGCCCGAGTCCGCCGAGGCCATGAACGTCGACATAGACGACGTCCGCGCCTGGGGCCTGGACGTGGCCCTGGTCATCGACCGGCTGGTGGACGGCGACCTGCGCGGCATGTTCGACGGCCCCACCACGGTCGGCATCGACCTCGACGCGCCCCTGATCGTCTTCGACCTCTCCCACATCGACCGCAACTCCATCGCCATGCCCATCCTCATGGCGATCGTCGGGGTGTGGCTGGAGCACACCTGGATCCGCCCCGACCGCAAGAAGCGGATCTTCCTGGTCGAGGAAGCCTGGCACATCATCAACAGCCCGTTCGTGGCCCAGCTCTTCCAGCGGCTGCTGAAGTTCGGCCGCCGCCTCGGCCTGTCCTTCGTCGCCGTCGTCCACCATCTCTCCGACGTGGTCGACGGAGCCGCGGCGAAGGAAGCCGCCGCCATCCTCAAGATGGCGTCCACCCGGACCATCTACGCCCAGAAGGCGGACGAGGCCCGCGCCACCGGCAAGGTCATCGGACTGCCCCGCTGGGCCGTGGAGATCATCCCGACCCTCACCCCCGGCATCGCCGTCTGGGACGTCAACGGCAATGTCCAGGTGGTCAAACACCTGATCACCGAGACCGAACGCCCCCTGGTCTTCACCGACCGCGCGATGACCGAGTCCTCCGCCGACCAGAGCGCCGACGACGCCCTGCGCGCCGCCGAACTGGAGGCCGAGGAGCGGGCCGCGGCCTTCGTGGAACAGCACCTCGGGGACTCCGAGTCGACGGTGGCCTAGACAGCACACGGCAGAAAAGAGCGGCGGCGATGGGACGCGACGATCACCGTCAGGACGGCCAGGGCGGCATCCCGGACGGGCTGCTGGTCGGCCTGCTGGCATTCCTGCTCGGGATGACCCTGATGGTCTGGTCCGCGACCCTGCTGTCCGGCTGGTTCGCCCACGGCACCTGGCCCGAGGGCGTCACCTTCGTCCGTACGCCCCTGGCCATACGCGAACTCGCCACCGAGCCGCACGACATGCCCGGCGCCTGGCCCGACACCCCCACCACCCAGCTCTCCGGGTACGGCCTGTTCTGGGGCCTGTTCATCGGCCAGCTGATGGTCCTGATCGTCCTCACCATCTTCGTCCTGGGCACCACCGCCCGCTACCGTGCGGGCCGCGCCCGCAGACGGGCCGAACGCCTCGAACAACTCAGCACCGCACCCGAACGCCGCGAACGGCTCACCACCCCACCCGACCCCCTCACCAAGCCGCTCCAGCAACCGGCGTACGAGGTCCCCACCCCCAGAACCGCCCAGGAACAGCAACCCCCACCGGCCCCCGCCACTCCTGCCCCCACCCCCGCCCCCTGGGAAAGCCCCGCCCTCCGCTTCGCACCCCCCGAGCACCGCCGCACCACTGCCGCCCAGGCGCTCCGCGACGCCGAGGGCCCCGCCCTGGTCGTCACCTCCGACCCAGCCCTGTGGCAGGACACCAAGGACGCCCGCGCCAAACTCGGCCCGGTCCACCTCTACGACCCCACCCACCGCTGCGACACCCCGGCCCGCCTCCACTGGTCCCCCACCAGCGGCTGCGAGAACAAGGCCACCGCCGCGGAACGCGCCACCGCCCTGCTCGCCCCGGTCCGCCCCACCGCCCGCCTCGACCAGGCCGTCGCCGACACCGCCGAGACCCTGCTGCGCAGCTGTCTGCACGCCGCGGCCCTCGACGGCCGTACCGTCCGCCACGTCCACCGCTGGGCCCAGGGCAACCAGATCCAGGACGCGGTACGGACCCTGCGCACCCACCCCAAGGCCGCCCCCGGCGCCGCGGGCGAACTCGAAGCCGCGCTCACCTCGCACCCCGAACGCCGGGACATCGCCCAGGAGTTGGCGGGCCGCGCGCTGTCGGCCCTGTTCACGGTGAATGTCCGGGAAGCCTGCACACCCAACCGAGCCGATGCCCTCGCACTGGATTCTTTTGTGCACGAAGGGGGCACGCTCTATGTGGTCGGTGAATCCATCGAGGACCCCAGGGCGAATCCCGGCGCGATGCCCCTGCTGACGGCCCTCGTCTCCAGCGTGGTCGAGCACGGCCGGCACATGGCCGAACGGTCATCCTCCGGTCGGCTCGACCCACCACTCTCGCTGATCCTGGACGACCTCGCCGCCGTCGCCCCCATCCCCGCACTGCCCGCACTGCTCAGCCACGGCACCGGCCGCGGCCTGCCCACCCTCGCCCTGCTCCGCTCCCGCGAACAGGCCCGCACCCGCTGGCCCGGCGAGGAACTCCCGGTGTCCTGACACCGCACGCGGTACTACCCCTGAAGTCGTACGAAGTCTCAGGGCCGCTCCAGCACATACTCCAGCTCGGACTCCCCCGACTCGTCCCCCGCCAACGGCACGGTCACCCCGCTCGGCACGAACCCCAGCCGCCGGTACAGCGCCCGCGCCCGCCCGTTGTCCTCATGGACGATCAGCCGCACCCGCTCCACGCCCCGCCGCCAGGCCCAGCCCAGCGCCTCGTCGAAGAGCAGCTCGGTCAGCCCGCAGCCACGCGCCTCGGGCCGCATGAACACCCCGACCACATGCCCCTGCCGCCGCTCGACCGGGAACCCGGCCCAGTCCTCGGTCCCGGCCTCCTCGATCAGCACGGTCACCGTCCCGACCCACGCCCCGTCCGGACCCTCCGCGATGATCTGCCGGGCCCCGTCCGCGTCCTCGGCGGACCATTCGGCCCGCTCCCGCCAGAACGACTCCGGCCGGACGACGGCCTGCTCGTAGGTCTCCAGGAACGCCAGGTGCGCGACCGGATCGCGCAACGCCGCCAGCCGCAGTTCCCTCATCGCGGGCCACTCGTCGCCCCGGATGGCCCGTACGACGTACCGGCCCTCGGTGCCACCGGCCCGCTCCTCGATGTCGGTGCTCATGACGGCCACCGTAATACCCCGGTACTACACCCCTCACCTGGAATACCGCCCCCGGTCCGACGCGCCCGAGCCCCCCGTCCCGCAGGATCGGACCATGACCACGGACGGACCAGCCGCCACCATGGACCCCGTGGCAGCACACGACCGGACGACCGAGCCCCTCACCCATCACGTCCATCGCGTCCTGCGCCGGATCCGCGCCTTCGACCGGCGCCATCCGCTGGTGTGGGACGCGCACTTCACCGCGTTCTGGGCGACGGCCGCCCTGATCGACTACTTCGGCGGCGGCTGGCTCACCGTCACCCACAACAGCCACACACCCGGCTGGCTCGCCCTCACCCTCTGCCTCGGCCTGACCGCCCCGCTCCTGAAACGCCGCGACCACCCCCTGCCGGTCCTGCTGGCGATGACCCCCTTCAGCCTCGTCAACGCCTGGACCGGCGCCAACTTCCAGGCCACCGAGCTGGCCTATCTCGCCGTCTTCCACATCGCCCTGCGCTCCCCCCTCAAAGCCCTGTGGCCCGCGACGGCCCTGGTCTCGGCGTCGATCGTCCTGATGAGCGCCCGCCACGGCCAGGCCAGCTGGGACCAGGAGATCGCCCCACGGCTGATGCTCCTCGCCCTGGCCATCGCCATCGGCATCGCCGTCCGCACCCGCCGCGACTACACCGAGGCCCTGGAGGACCGCGCCCGCCGCCTGGAGATCGAACGCGACCAGCAGGCCCGCCTCGCCACCGCCGCCGAACGCGCCCGGATCGCCCGCGAGATGCACGACATCATCGGCCACAACCTCTCGGTCATCACCAGCCTCGCCGACGGTGGCCGCTACGCGGCGGCCAAGTCCCCCGACCGCGCCGCCGAGGCCCTGCACGCCATCGGCACCACCAGCCGCCAGGCCCTCTCCGAACTCCGCCGCCTGCTGGACATCCTCGACGACACCCCGGACAGCACCGAACCCCAACCCACGCTCACCGACCTCACCCCCCTCGTGGAGGGCGTCCGCACCGCGGGCCTCCCCACCACCCTCACCACCCAGGGCACCCCGACCCCCCTCCCCCCGGGCCGCCAACTCACCGTCTACCGGGTCATCCAGGAAGCCCTGACCAACACCCTCAAACACGCGGGCCCCGAAGCCACCGCCCACATCACCCTCGTCTACGACGACCAGGGCGCCGTCACCGCCACCATCACCGACACCGGCCGACCCCCCACCCGCCCACCGGCCGAGGGCCACGGCCTGCCCGGAATGCGCGAGCGAACCTCCCTGTACGGCGGCACACTTGAAGCCGGCCCCCGACCGCGCCCCGACCGGGGCTGGCGCGTCCACCTGCACCTCCCGAAGGAACCTGCCCAGTGACCACCGTCCTCATCGCCGACGACCAGCCCCTCCAGCGCTTCGGCTACCGCATGTTGCTGGAGAGCCAGGACGACATCACCGTCCTCGGCGAGGCGACGGGCGGCACGGAAGCGGTCCGGATGGCCGCCGAACTCTCCCCCGACGTCATCCTGATGGACATCCGCATGCCCGGCCTGGACGGCATCGAGGCCACCCGCCGGATCATCACCACCGGCAACCGCTCCCGGGTCCTCATCCTGACCACCTTCGACCTGGACGAGTACGCCTTCGCGGGCCTGCGCGCCGGAGCCTCCGGCTTCCTGGTGAAGGACGCCCAGCCCGAGGAGCTGCTCTCCGGCATCCGCGCGGTGGCCACCGGCGACGCGGTGGTGGCCCCCGCCCTCACCCGCCGCCTCCTGGACGCCTACGCCCACCATCTCCCCACGAGCACCCCGGCCGACCCCGAACTGGACCCCCGGCTGACCGCCCTCACGGACCGCGAACGCGAAATCCTCACGGTCATCGGCCAGGGCTGGACGAACACCGAGATAGCCACCCGCCTCCACCTCGCCGAATCAACGGTCAAAACCCATGTCAGCCGCGTCCTGGCGAAGACAGAATCCAGAGACCGCATCCAGGCGGTCATCCTGGCCTACGACACCAGACTGGTCACCCCGTCCTGACCGCCCACCGAACTCTCCGGTGTCGTACCGGAAACGCAGAAAAGCCCCGCATCCGAAGATGCGGGGCTTCCCCTCAAAGTTTGTTCGGCGGCGTCCTACTCTCCCACCGGGTCCCCCCA
>NZ_JBEZLM010000005.1:0-448301 GCF_040652095.1 Streptomyces sp. NPDC048290 | reverse complement strand
ACGCCCGGTTACATTCCGAACCCGGAAGCTAAGCCTTACAGCGCCGATGGTACTGCTGGGGGGACCCGGTGGGAGAGTAGGACGCCGCCGAACAATCTTTGGAGGACCCCTGGTCCCAGCGTTCAGCTGGGACCAGGGGTCCTTTTGTTTTTACAATGCTTGCGGTACCGAAGACAGGAGTCACCGATGTCCACCAACTCTCCCGACGATCGACCGGAGCGCGACCAGCGGCGACGGGACAGTGGTGACCGCGGGAACCGGGGGGAGCGCAGCGACCGTGGTAGTGCCGGTCGCGGTGACCGCGGTGACCGTGGCGGGTTCCGCCGGGACAACGACCGGCGGGACAACGACCGTGGTGGCTATCGCCGTCCCGGTGACGGGCGGCGGGACGACAACCGTGGTGCGGGGCGCGGCGAGCGTTCCGAGCGGTCTGACCGCCCGGGTGACCGCGGTGGCTTCCGTGGGCGGGACGACCGGCGTGATGGTGGCGATCGGGGGTCCAGGCCGTCGTACCAGCGGGACGATCGTGCGCGGGGCCCTCGGCGTGAGGACGAGCGGAGTCGGGGTGGGTTCCGGCGGGACGACCGCGGGGACCGGCCGGCGTTCCGGCGGGACGACCGTCGTGATGACCGGAGGGATGATCGCCGGGACGACCGTAGGGACGATCGTCGTGACGGTGATCGGGGAGGTTACCGGCGGAGCGACGACCGCGGTGGGTTCCGGCGGGATGACCGGCGTGATGATCGGCGGGACGACAACCGTGGGGGTTATCCGCGGCGGGACGACCGTCGTGACGATCGGCGCGATGAGCGGCGTAGTGACGACCGTGGGGGATACGTCCGGCGTGATGAGCGGCGGGACGATCGTGGTGAGCGCAGTGGTGGCGGGTTCCGTCGGGACGATCGGCGGGACCAGCGGGGGGATCGGCCGGCGTTCCGGCGGGATGATCGTGGGGAGCGTCCGGGTTTCCGGCGGGATGACCGCGGAGAGCGGCCGGGCTTCCGGCGGGATGACCGTGGGGATCGGCCGGCCTTCCGGCGCGACGACCGTCGGGACGAGCGGCGTGATGACCGGCGGGATGATCGACGGGACGAGCGTCGTTTTGAGCGGCGGGACGATCGGGGTGAGCGGTCCGGGGTCCGGCGGGACGGTGGGGAGCGCGGAGGGTTCCGTGGGCGGGACGACCGTGGTGCTCGGGATGACCGGCGGGGCGGGCCCCGGCGGGACGACCGTGGTGGGTTCCGGGGGCGGGACGACCGGCGGGGGCCTGCCGGTGGTGGGGGTCGGTTCCGTGAGGAGCGTGACCGGGACCGTGAGCCGATCAAGCGGCTGCCCATCCCGGAGGATGTGACCGGCGAGGAGATCGACAAGGACGTACGGCAGGAGTTGCTGAGTCTGCCGAAGACGCTTGCTGATGATGTCGCCAAGAACCTGGTGATGGTCGCTCGGCTGATCGATGAGGATCCTGAGGGGGCCTATGGGTATGCGCGGGTCGCGTTGCGGCTGGCGTCGAGGGTCGCTGCCGTACGGGAGGCGGCCGGGTTCGCGGCGTATGCGCATCAGAAGTACGGGGAGGCGCTCGCGGAGTTCCGGGCTGCTCGGCGGATGACCGGGAATGCCGATCTGTGGCCGGTGATGGCCGACTGTGAGCGTGGGCTCGGGCGGCCGGAGAAGGCGCTGGACATGGCCGGGGCGCCGGAGGTGCAGAAGCTGGACAAGGCCGGGCAGGTCGAGATGCGGCTGGTCGCGGCCGGGGCGCGGCGGGACATGGGGCAGCTGGACGCGGCCATCGTGACCTTGCAGAGTCCTGAGCTGGCGTCGAACTCCGTACAGCCGTGGACCGGGCGGCTGCGGTACGCCTATGCCGATGCGCTGCTGGAGGCGGGGCGGAAGGACGAGGCGCGGGAGTGGTTCGCCAAGGCCGTCGAGGCGGACCGGGACGGTGGTACGGACGCGTCGGACCGGCTCGCTGAGCTGGACGGGGTGGAGTTCATGGACGCGTTGGACGAGGAGACCGACTCCTCCTCCGGTGATGCGGTGGAGAAGGAGACGGGGTCGGGGTCGGAGCCCGGGGGTAGCGCGGGCTGATGTGAGGTGGGGGTGGGTTTCCCGGTTGGTCGGGAAGCCCACCCCCTTTTTTTGTTGGTGCTTCGGGGGGTGTCAGAGGTCCAGGGCTCTCAGGACCAGGCCCGAGGCCGGTTTTGGGCCGAAGGATGTCGACTTTCGGGGCATGGTGACACCCTGGCGGGCCAGGTCGCGGACCAGTTCCTCGCGGACCGGGTGCATAAGGACGGCCGTACCGCCGTCCTGTTCGGCCTTGGTGACGGTGGCCGCCGTGTCGTGGATGTAGGCGATGTGGGTCGGGGAGTCCTCCGGGATCTGCCAGAGGTGGTCCAGGAGGGTGCTGTGCAGGACCGTCGCGTCCAGGGTGCGCCAGGTGGAGGGGCGGTCGGTGGGGACCGTGCGGGCGAGGAGGGCCTGGTTCGGCTGGTCGACCAGGTGGTAGGTGCCGTCGCCCGCCAGGAGGTAGGCGTTGCTGTGGGCCGCTGCCTCGGACAGGGCGGCTAGGGCCTGGTCCAGGGGGGCGCGCAGGGAGCGGATGCGGAAGTGGGGCTTCAGGGCCGCCAGGGCGTCCGGGACGGGGAGGTGGGGGAGGTAGCGGTGGATGGCCCGGACGCGTAGGGGGTAGCGGGCGGTGTCCACGAGGAGGACCAGGCCGTCGTCCCAGGGGCTGGGGGAAGGGTGCTCCGCGCGGAGCCGGCGGTAGGTGGCCCAGCGATGGTGGCCGTCGGCGATCAGGGCCTGGTGGCGGGCCAGGTCGGTGGTGATCGTCGTGAGGTCGGTGGGGGAGGTGAGGGACCAGAGGCGGTGGTGGTAGCCGTCCTCGGTGGTGGTGGAGAAGAGCGGGGAGGTCTGGGTGGTGCGTTCGATGATCTCGGCGGTTGTCGTGTGCTCGTCGCCGCGGTAGGTGAGGAGGAGTGGCTCCAGGTTGGCGGAGGTGGCGCGCATCAGGGCGGCTCGGTCGGCCACCAGGTGGGGCATCACGTCCTCGTGGGGCAGGACGATCCGGTCCTCGGGGTCCGTGACGCGCAGGGCGCCGATGATTCCGCGTTGCAGCAGGCCCTCGCCGTCGCTCTGTTCGTAGAGGTAGAGGCCGGGTTCGGGGTCGGCGGACAGTGTGCCCTCGGTGCGCCAGCGGGTGAGGGTGGCGGCGGCCTGGGCGTTGCGGGCCTCGGGGGTCTCGGCCTGCGGGAGGATCAGCCGGACGATGTTGTGCGGGTCGGCGGCCTGGAGCTGGTGGAGGCCGTCGGGGCGGACCACGACGTCGTAGGGCGGGGACGTCACGGCGGCGAGGCTGCCGACCCGGTCGGGGTCGTAACGAAGGCCGCGGAACGGGGTCAGTTCCAGGCCCCGGCGCTCCGTCGCTTCCGAGTGACCTGCTGTATTCATCCCGGCATCGTACGTGTGTCAGTGCCATGGGGGATGATCGGGGGAAAGCCGGTGGAGCGAGGAGCGGGTGCGATGAGGCAGGGCGTCAGGACCAGGCCCGGGGGCAGTGCGCGGGCGCTGAGCGAGGCGTACGACACGGCGCTGCTCGATCTCGACGGTGTGGTGTACGCGGGCGGGAACGCGATCGCGCACGCCGTGGAGTCGCTGGCCACCGCGCGGGACGGCGGGATGCACCTGGCGTATGTCACCAACAACGCGCTGCGGACGCCGGACACGGTGGCGGCGCATCTGACCGCGCTCGGGATACCGGCGGCGGCCGGGGATGTGATCACCTCGGCGCAGGCGGTCGCGCGGCTGATCGCGGAGCAGTTGCCCGCGGGGGCGCGGGTGCTGGTGATCGGCGGGGACGGGCTGCGGGTGGCGCTGCGCGAGCGCGGGCTGACGCCGGTGGAGTCGGCGGACGACGATCCCGCGGCGGTGGTGCAGGGGTACGGCGGGCCGGAGCTGGCGTGGGGGCGGTTCGCGGAGGCGTGTTACGCCATCGCGCGCGGGGTGCCGTGGTTCGCGTCGAACACGGATCTGACGATTCCGAGCGCGCGGGGCATCGCGCCGGGCAACGGGGCGGCGGTGGAGGTCGTGCGGATCGCCACGGGGGCGGAGCCGCAGGTGGCGGGGAAGCCGCTGCCGCCGATGCACCGGGAGACGATCCTGCGCACCGGGGCGCGGCGGCCGTTGGTGGTGGGGGACCGGCTGGACACGGACATCGAGGGCGCGTTCAACGGGGATGTCGACGCGCTGCTGGTGCTGACCGGGGTGACGGACGGGGCGCAGTTGCTGGCCGCGCCGCCGCGGCACCGGCCGACGTATGTGGACGCCGATCTGCGCGGGATGCTCACCGGGCAGCCGGAGGTCACGCCGGTCGGGGACGGCTTCCGGTGCGGGGGATGGACGGCGACGGCGGGTGCCGAGCGGCTGGAACTCGACGGTGAGGGGGCGGCGCTGGACGGGCTGCGGGCGTTGTGCGCGGCGGCTTGGACGGCGGCGGGGGATGGGGCGTGTGCGTTGGATGGGGGGAAGGGGCTGGCTCGGCTGGGGTTGTGAGGGTGCGGGGGGCGAGGGCGGGCCAACGGTCGCTTGAGTGGGCCGGTGCGTGGGGTGCCTGCGGTGCCGCCGAGGTCAGCGGGGCGGCGCGCTGACGAGGGTAGGCTAACCTAACCTCCGTGTTGGTTGAGAGTCCTCCCAAGCCGCGCGTGGCAGCCGTTCCCGTGCCGCCGACTCGTCAGGTGATCCGAGGCGTCGGGCTGCTGGTCGCGCTGGCGGTACTGGTGCTGGTCGCCCTGGCGAGCATCGCGATCGGCGCGAAACCGCTCTCCCCGGGCGAGGTGTGGCACGGTCTGTTCCAGGATTCGGGCCGGTACGCCGATGTGGTCGTCGGTGAGCGGGTGGCGCGGACGGTGCTCGGGCTGCTCGCCGGAGCCGCCCTCGGGCTGTCGGGCGCGGTGCTCCAGGCGCTGACCCGTAATCCGCTGGCCGATCCGGGGCTGCTCGGCATCAACGCCGGGGCGTCCGCCGCGGTCGTCACCGCCATGACCTATCTCGGGGTCACCAGCCTGATCGGCTATGTGTGGTTCGCGTTCGCGGGGGCGGCGCTGGTCGGCGCGCTGGTGTGGTTCCTCGGCGGCAGCCGCGGGGCGACCCCGGTCCGCCTCGCCCTCGCGGGCACGGCAATCAGCGCAGCCCTGTACGGCTATCTCCAGGCCGTGATGATCATGGATCAGGCGGCGCTGGGCAAGATGCGCTTCTGGACCGTCGGTTCGCTGAACGCGGCGACCGGCGACACCATCCTCCAAGTGCTGCCGTTCCTCGTCCTCGGCACGCTGCTGGCGCTCGGGCTGGCCCGGCCGCTCAACGCCATGGCGATGGGCGACGACACCGCCAAGGCGCTGGGCGCCCACCTCAACCGGACCCGGGCGCTGTCGATGCTGGCCGCGACCGTGCTGTGCGGGGCGGCGACCGCCGCGTGCGGTCCGATCGTGTTCGTCGGTCTGATGGTGCCGCATGTGGTGCGGTCGTTCACCGGTCCCGACATGCGCTGGATCCTGCCGTACGCCACGGTCCTGTCGCCGGTGCTGCTGCTCGGTGCCGATGTGATCGGGCGGGTCGTGGCGCGGCCCGCGGAGGTGCAGGTCGGGATCGTCACGGCGGTGCTGGGCGGGCCCGTCTTCATCTATCTCGTACGACGGCGGAGGACGGCGCAGCTGTGAGGGGCGTGGCGAAGGACGCGGTGGACACGGCCGCCGGGGAACGTGCCGTTCCGGCCATGAGGGCAGGTCGGGTCCGGGGGTCCGTCTGGGCGTTCGGTGGGGTCTCCGTGCGGGTGGACGCGCGGGTGGCCGGGGTCACCGCCGTGCTGGTGGTGGTCGCGCTGGTGATGGGGGTGCTGCTGGTCGGTACGGGGGACTTCCCGATCCCGGCCGGTGAGGTGCTCAGGACGCTGGCGGGGCGGGGCGATGCCGGGCAGGAGTTCATCGTCCGGGAACTGCGGCTGCCGCGGGTGCTGGTGGGGCTGCTGGTGGGGGCCGCGCTCGGGCTGGCCGGGGCGCTGTTCCAGTCCATCACGCGCAACCCGCTGGGCAGTCCGGATGTGCTCGGGCTCGGGCAGGGCGCGACCGCCGGTGCGCTGATCATGATCGTGCTGGTGTCCGGGAGCGCCGGGCAGGTCACCATGGGGGCGCTGGTCGGGGGGCTGGTAACCGGGGCGGCGATCTATCTCCTCTCCTGGAAACGGGGGGTGCAGGGCTATCGGCTGGTGCTGGTCGGCATCGGTGTCTCGGCCGTGCTCACCGCCGTCAACGGATATCTGCTGACCAGGGCGGACATCGTGGACGCCAGCCGGGCCATGGTCTGGATGACCGGTTCGCTGGGCGGCCGGGGCTGGGAGGAGGTCTGGCCGCTGCTGGCGCTGTGCGCGGTGCTGGTGCCGCTGGTGCTGGTCAACGGGCGCGGGCTGCGGATGCTGGAGATGGGCGACGATGTGTCGTACGCGGTCGGGGTGCGGGTCGAGCGGGTGCGGCTGGTGCTGATGCTGGCCGCCGTGCTGCTGGTCGCCGGGGCCACCGCCGCCGCCGGGCCGGTCGGCTTCGTGGCGCTCACCGCACCCCAGCTGGCCCGGCGGCTCACCCGCTCACCCGGCCCGAATCTCGTGCCGTCGCTGTGCATGGGCGCCGCGCTGCTGGTCACCGCCGACTGGACGGCACAGCGGGTCTTCGGCGCCGATCAGCTGCCGGTCGGCGTGGTCACCGGGGTGCTCGGCGGTGGCTATCTGCTGTGGCTGCTGGTGACCGAGCGGCGGGCGGGGCGGATATGAGCGGGGGGACGAGCGGTGGCCGGGGCGGGGCGATGAGCGCGGAGGCGAGCGGTGGTCGAGGCGCGGAGACGAGTGGTTGCCGGGGCGGGGAGCTGAGCGTGGAGATGAGCGGCGACCGGGGTGCGGAGTTGAGCGCGGAGGTGAGCGGTGGTCGAGGCGCGGAGATGAGCGCGGAGACGAGTGGCGGCCGGGGTGCGGAGTTGAGCGCGGAGGCGAGCGGCGGTCGAGGCGCGGAGGCGAGCGGCGGCCGGGGTGCGGAGTTGGGCGCGGAGGTGAGCGGCGGTCGAGGCGCGGAGATGAGCGGTCGCCGGGGCGGGGAGTTGAGCGCGGAGGCGAGCGGCGGTCGAGGTGCGGAGACGAGCGGGCGCCGAGGCGGCGAGTTGAGTGCGGAGACAAGCGGCAGCGCAGGCGCCGCGATGAGCGCGCGTACGGGCGCCGACCCGAGCCCCGTCGCCGTACCGGCGTCCGGAACAAGTACCTCCCAAGGAGCAAGCACCGTGAACCGTCTGACCGCGGAGCAGGTCACCCTCGCCTACGACCAGCGGGTCATCGCCGAGCGGCTGTCCGTGGCGATACCCGACCACTCCTTCACCGTGATCGTCGGTCCCAACGCGTGCGGCAAGTCGACGCTGCTGAGGGCGCTGTCGCGGATGCTGCGGCCCAGCGAGGGCCGGGTGCTGCTGGACGGGCAGGTCATCCAGTCGATGCCCGCGAAGAAGGTGGCCCGGACGTTGGGGCTGCTGCCGCAGTCGTCCATCGCGCCGGACGGGATCACGGTCGCCGATCTGGTGGGCCGGGGCCGGTATCCGCATCAGGGGCTGCTGCGGCAGTGGTCGGCGGAGGACGAGCGGGTGGTCCAGGAGTCGATGGCGCAGACGGGCGTGGCCGAGCTGGGCGAACGGTATGTCGACGAGCTGTCCGGCGGTCAGCGGCAGCGGGTGTGGATCGCCATGGCGCTGGCCCAGCAGACGCCGCTGCTGCTGCTGGACGAGCCGACCACGTATCTCGACATCCAGCACCAGATCGATGTTCTCGACCTCTGTGCCGAGCTGCATGAGGAGCAGGGGCGGACGCTGGTCGCCGTGCTGCACGATCTCAATCACGCGGCGCGGTACGCCACGCATCTCATCGCGCTGCGGGACGGGGAGGTGATCGCCGAGGGGGCGCCCCGCGACATCGTCACCGCCGAGTTGGTCGAGCGGGTGTTCGGGCTGCGGTGCCAGGTCATCGACGATCCGGAGACGGGTACGCCGCTGGTGGTTCCGGCGGCGCGGCGGGCACGGGCGGCGGTGGCTGTGGAGGCCAAGGCTTCCTGAAGGAGGGGGCTTCCTGAAGGGGGCTTCCTGAAGGGGGCTTCCTGAGGGAGGGCCCCTGAAGGGGGCGCTACAGGAGCTTTCTCAGGTGCAGCAGGTCCCGCAGGCCCGCGGTGAGCTTCACCCGGCCCGAGCCCCAGGCGCGGGCGAAGTTCAGCTCGCCGTCGACCAGGGCGATCAGGTCGTCGCCGGTCAGGACCAGTCTGATCTGGGCCTTCTCGCGCGGTGGCCCGGTGTGGGTGTCGTCGATCCGCAGGCCGCCGTCCGCGGTCCGGCCGGCGAAGGTGACCTCCAGGTCGGTGAGGTGACAGCTCACCGAACGGTCCAGGTCGGCAGCCGCGCGGAGGTCGCCCTCGGCGCTCCGCATCCGGTCCGAGAGTCGGTCGAGTGCGTCGCGGCACTCCTCGATCGTCGCCATCGTGAGCGACGGTATCGCAGTGCCACGCGGTAGCGTCGGGGCATGAGCGAGTCGATGTCGGAGGCCGAGAGCGACGCCGGTGACGCCGGCGAGGAGGCCGGCGCGTACGAGCCCGCCGCTCCCGCGCCGCTGGACGTGCCCCGTGAGCCCACCGGTGAAGCCGGTGTCGACGCCCAGCTCCAGCGGCTGGCCGACGCCGACCACCTGGCGACGGACGGGCATGTCGAGGTGTACGAGGATGTGCACCGGGGGCTGCGTGACGCGCTGACCGCGCTCGACGCCCGTCCGGGACCTCCGGCGCCCCCGCCGCCGTACCCCCAGAGCAGGAGCTGAACCGAACGTGGCAGGAGTCGCACGCCGCCGTCTGGACGCGGAGCTGGTCCGCCGGAAGCTCGCGCGGTCGCGGGAGCACGCCAGTCAGCTGATCGCCGCCGGGCGGGTCAGTGTCGGCCGGACCCTCGCGACCAAGCCCGCCACCCAGGTGGAGACGGCCGCGGCGATCGTCGTCGCCGCCGACGACAGCGATCCCGAGTACGTGTCCCGGGGCGGGCACAAGCTCGCCGGGGCGCTGGCCGTCTTCGTACCGGCGGGGCTGGTGGTGGACGGGCGGCGGGCGCTGGACGCCGGGGCCTCCACCGGCGGGTTCACCGATGTGCTGCTGCGGGCCGGGGCCCGGCAGGTGGTCGCCGTGGACGTCGGGTACGGCCAGCTCGCCTGGACTTTGCAGAGCGATGAACGCGTCACCGTCAAGGACCGTACGAACGTACGCGAGTTGACGCTCGACGCGATCGATGGGGAGCCTGTGGAACTGGTCGTGGGGGATCTGTCCTTCATTCCGCTCGGGCTCGTGCTGCCCGCGCTGGCCCGGTGCGTGACGCCGGACGCCGATCTGGTGATGATGGTCAAACCCCAGTTCGAGGTGGGCAAGGAACGGCTGGGCAGCGGGGGAGTGGTCCGCAGTCCGGAGCTGCGGGCCGAGGCGGTGCGCGGAGTGGCCGCCAGGGCGGGGGAGCTGGGACTCGGGGTGCGGGGAGTGACGGCCAGTCCACTGCCCGGACCCTCGGGGAATGTCGAATACTTTCTGTGGCTGCGGGCCGGGGCTCCGGAACTGGACCCGGCCGACGTTGACCGTGCAGTGGCGGAGGGGCCGCGTTGACAACGAACCCTGGTTCCGGTTCCGGTTCTGGATCTCGTTCTGGTTCTCGGACTGTTTTCCTGCTGGCGCACACCGGGCGGCCCGCGGCCATCCGCAGTGCCGAACTGGTGGTGAAGGGACTGCTCCGCTCCGGTATCGGGGTGCGGGTGCTGGAGCACGAGGCACGGGATCTGCCGCTGCCCGCGGAAGTGGAGCTGATCAAGGAGGCCACCCCGCTGTGCCTGGACGGGTGCGAGCTGCTGATCGTGCTCGGGGGCGACGGGACGCTGCTGCGCGGCGCCGAGTTCGCCAGGGCGTCCGGGGTGCCGATGCTCGGGGTGAACCTCGGGCGGGTCGGGTTCCTCGCCGAGGCCGAGCGGGACGATCTCGACAAGGTCGTCGACCGGGTGGTGACCCGGGCGTACGAGGTCGAGGAGCGGATGACCGTCGATGTCGTGGTGCACAGCAACGGGGACATCGTGCACACCGACTGGGCGCTGAACGAGGCGGCGGTGCAGAAGGCCACCGCCGAGAAGCTGCTGGAGGTCGTGCTGGAGATCGACGGGCGGCCGGTGACGGGGTTCGGGTGTGACGGGATCGTGCTGTCCACGCCGACCGGGTCCACGGCGTACGCGTTCTCCGCGGGGGGGCCGGTGGTGTGGCCCGAGGTGGAGGCGTTGCTGATGGTGCCGATCAGCGCGCACGCGTTGTTCGCCAAGCCGCTGGTGACCTCGCCGGATTCGGTGCTGGCGGTGGAGGTGCTGCCGCATATTCCGCCGGGGGTGTTGTGGTGTGACGGGCGGCGGACCGTCGAGCTTCCGGCGGGGGCGCGGGTGGAGGTGCGGCGGGGGGCGGTGCCGGTGCGGTTGGCTCGGCTGCATCATGCGTCGTTCACTGATCGGCTGGTGGCGAAGTTCGCGTTGCCGGTGTCGGGGTGGAGGGGGGCGCCTCACTGACACCGGGCGTTTCATCCGGGAGGGTGGTTTCGGGGTGGGCGAGTGCGGGTCCGGTGGGGCTTCTCGCGCAGTTCCCCGCGCCCCTGAGGGGGTGGTGGCGGGTATGGGTGAGTGGCTGCGGGTGTGATGTGGCTGGTCGCGCAGTTCCCCGCGCCCCTGGGAAGTGGCTGGTTGCGTAGTTCATCCCCAAGAGGGGGTACCCGCAGCACCCCTCAGGAGGGTGGGGCGGTCGCATGGGGTGGGGGGGACCTCGTAAGGTCGTGTCCGTGTTGGAGGAGATGCGGATACGGTCGCTCGGAGTCATCGACGACGCCGTGGTCGAGCTGTCGCCGGGGTTCACGGCCGTCACCGGGGAGACCGGTGCGGGCAAGACGATGGTGGTGACCAGCCTCGGGCTGCTGCTCGGTGGCCGGGCGGACGCGGCACTGGTGCGGATCGGCGCCGAGAAGGCGGTCGTCGAGGGGCGGATCACGCTCGCCCGCGGCGCGTCGGCCGCCGTACGGGCCGAGGAGGCCGGGGCCGAGCTGGACGACGGGGCGCTGCTGATCAGCCGTACCGTTTCCGCCGAAGGGCGGTCTCGGGCGCATGTCGGCGGGCGGTCCGTACCGGTGGGGATGCTGGCCGAACTCGCCGACGAACTCGTCGCCGTGCACGGCCAGACCGATCAGCAGGGGCTGCTGAAGCTGTCCCGGCAGCGGCAGGCGCTCGACCGGTACGCGGGGGACGCCGTCGCCGTACCGCTCGCCAAGTACGCCGAGGCGTACCGGCGGGTGCGGGCCGTCGCCGTCGAGCTGGCCGAGATCACCACCCGGGCGCGGGAGCGGGCGCAGGAGGCCGATCTGCTGCGCTACGGGCTGGACGAGATCGCCGGGGTCGAGCCGCGCGCCGGGGAGGATGTGGAGCTGGCCGAGGAGGCCGAGCGGCTCGGTCACGCCGAGGCGCTGGCGTCGGCGGCGACCGTCGCGCACGCCGCTCTCGCCGGGAACCCCGAGGACCCCGAGGGGGTCGACGCCTCGACGCTGGTCGCGGGCGCCCACCGGGCGCTGGAGGCCGTACGGTCGCACGATCCGGCGCTGGCGGCGCTGGCCGGCCGGATCGGGGAGATCGGGATTCTGCTGGGCGATGTGGCGGGCGAACTCGCCGGGTACGCCGACGATCTCGACGCCGATCCGCTGCGGCTGGCGGCGGTTGAGGAGCGCCGGGCGGCGCTGACCGGGCTGACCCGGAAGTACGGGAACGACATCGCCGCCGTGCTGGACTGGGCCGAGCAGGGCGCCGCGCGGCTGACCGAGCTGGACGGCGACGACTCGCGGATCGACGAGCTGACCGCCGAGCGGGACGCGCTCCGCGGTGAGCTGGGCGGGCTGGCGCAGGCGCTGAGCGAGGCACGGCAGGAGGCGGCGGAGCGGTTCGCCGCCGCGGTGACCGCCGAGCTGGCGTCGCTGGCCATGCCGCACGCCCGGGTGTCGTTCGCGCTGCGGCAGACCGAGGACGCGGAGGGCGTCGAGATCGGCGGCCGGACCGTGGCCTACGGGCCGTCCGGCGTCGACGAGGTCGAGCTGCTGCTCGCCCCGCACCCGGGGGCGCCGGCCCGGCCGATCGCCAAGGGCGCGTCCGGCGGTGAGCTGTCCCGGGTGATGCTCGCGGTGGAGGTGGTGTTCGCCGGGACGGACCCGGTGCCCACGTATCTCTTCGACGAGGTGGACGCGGGCGTCGGCGGCAAGGCGGCCGTGGAGATCGGGCGGCGGCTGGCGCGGCTGGCCCGGTCCGCTCAAGTGGTGGTCGTGACGCATCTGCCGCAGGTCGCCGCGTTCGCCGACCGGCAGTTGCTGGTGGAGAAGACCAACGACGGGTCGGTGACCCGCTCCGGGGTGAAGGTGCTGGAGGGCGAGGACCGGATCAGGGAGCTGTCGCGGATGCTGGCGGGCCAGGAGGACTCGCAGACGGCACGGGCCCACGCGGAGGAACTGCTCGCGGCGGCCCGCGGGGAGTCGTAGGACGGGTCCTCGGGGCGTGCGGTGGGGGGCGGCTCGGGCGCAGTCCGTGGTCACTCGTGTGAGTGGATCGTGCGGGCTCCGTGTGACCCCCCATGACCTCGGGCGTTGCGGGAACCGGTGGGCGTGCTGGCATCCTTGGGAGGGTGCAGGGAGGGGGCCGCGCGGTGCACGGTGCGGGGTCGAACCTTCTGTACGTTGCTTCGTGACCGTTCGATGCCGACCCAGGAGCCCCGGCCACGTGACCCCCGTGAGCAGTCACCCGCACGGCCAGTCGACGCTGCGCACCGTGCAGGTGCTGGGCGGCGGGCACGCCGGAAGCAGCGCGCATGTGCGGTCGCTGGCCGCCGGGCTCGTCGCCCGGGGCGTGCGGGTCACGGTGTGCGCCCCCGTCGAGGCCGAGCGGGAGTACGACTTCAGCGGTGCCGGGGCCGATCACGCCCATGTGCCGCGCGGCAGCGACCCGTCGTCGGTGGCGGCGCTGCGGGCGGCGTGCGCGGACGCCGATCTGGTGCACGCGCATGGGCTGCACGCCTCGTTCCGGGCCGCGCTGGCGCTCAGCGGGCGGCACATTCCGCTGGTGGTGACCTGGCACAGCCGGGCCCGGGTCGAGGGGGCGCGGGCGCGGCTGCTGCGGCTGCTGGAGCGGCGCGTGGTGCGGGCGGCGGCCGTGGTGCTGGGCACGTCGTCCGATCTGGTCGACCGGGCCCGGCGGCGCGGCGCGCGGGACGCCCGGCTGGCGCCCGCCGCACTGCCGGGGACGTGGGTGACACCGGGGGACGAGTGCGATCCGGCGAAGCTGCGCGCCGAACTCGGGGCCACCGGACGGCCGCTGGTGCTGGCGGTGGCCCCGCTCGAACGGAACCGGGGGTACGACGTGCTGCTGGACGCGGCCCGCACCTGGCGGCTCCTCGACCCCGCGCCGTTCGTGGTCGTCGCCGGTGAGGGCGAGCTGCGGGGGCCGCTCCAGCGCCGGATCGAGGACGAGGAACTGCCGGTGCGGCTGCTCGGCCGGCGCGACGACATCGCCGAACTGCTCGCCGCCGCCGATCTGGTGGTGCTGCCCAGCCGGTGGGAGTCGCGGTCGGTGCTCGCCCAGGAGGCGCTGCACGCCGGGGTGCCGCTGGTCGCCGCCGCCGTAGGGGGCATCCCGGACCTGGTGGGGGACGCCGCGGAACTCGTCCCGTACGGGGACGCGGAAGCGCTCGCCGCCGGTGTCGTACGGCTGCTCGGGGACGCCGGGCGGTGCGAGGAGCTGCGGCGCAACGGGGAACGGCAGGCGGCGACCTGGCCGACCGAGGACGAGACGGTGGCTCAGGTGCTGAGTGTGTACGACGAGTTGACGCAGCCGCGCGCGATGGTGTGAGCGGTGGGGGGTTCGGCGGGGCGGGGGTGTTGGTGTGGACGCCGGTGGGTTCGGTGAGGCGGGGGCGTTGGTGTCGGCGCCGGTGGGTTCGGCGCGGTGGCGGGCGTCGGTGTGAGCGCCGATGGGTTCGGCGCGGTGGCGGGCGTCGGTGTGAGTGCCGGTCGGTTCGGCGCAGTCGTTCGCGGTGGTCCGGGCTGATCTGCGCGCCGGTCAGCCCACGTGCCGGCGGGCGCGCAGGGCCAGGCTGAGGGCGAGCACGGTCTGCGGGTCGTCCAGGTCGGTGCCGAGGAGTTCGCCGATGCGGGCCAGCCGGTTGTACAGGGTCTGGCGGTTGAGGTGGAGTTCGCGGGCCGTCTCCGCCTTGCGCCCGGCGTGCGCGAGATAGGTCTCCAGAGTGGGCAGCAGGGGCGGCTTGGAGCGGCGGTCGTGGTCCCGGATCGGGCCGATCGCCCGGTCCACGAACGCGGCCAGGTCGGGATGGTCGCGCAGCCGCCACAGCAGCAGGTCGATGTCCAGGCGCCGGGCGTCGTACCAGGGCCGGTCGGCGAGCCCCTGGGCGGCGGTCGCCGTCTCCGCCGCGTGCCGCAGGCCCGCCGAGGCCGCCGCCCAGCCGCCCGCCACACCCACGACCACCACCGGCGGCCGGGCCCCGGGCCGCTGCATCCCGGCCCGCTCGACGCCCGCCCGCAGCGCCGCCGCCACCCGGTCGGCGACCGTGGCCCGCTCCGTCTCGGCGCGCAGCCCCACCAGCAGCGGCACCCGGCCCTCCACCGGCCGCACGCCCAGCAGCACCGGCACTCCGACCGAGGCCAGTTCCTCGGCGACCGCGCGGGCCAGCAGCGCCCAGCCGCCGCCCTGCGCGATCGGGTCGCCCAGCCGCATCACCACCGGCAGCAGCGGACCGGCGGAGGGCTTGAAGCCCAGGACCCGGGCCTGCGCCGGGGCGTCGTCGGCGGCGATCCGGCCCTCGGCGAGGTCGGTGAGGAAGTCGCCGCGGCCCCGGGCGGCCAGTTCCTCCTCCTGGCGGGCCTGCATCAGCACCACCGCGAGGATCTCCGCGACCCGCTCGGTGGCGATCCGGTGCACCGGCGCGAGCGCCCCGCGCACCGGCAGGGTCACCAGCCGGGCCCGTACCGCGCCCGATCCATGGCCGCCGCCCGGTACGTCCACCAGGACCGAGCCCGCCGGGGGCGGGGTCTCCTTGTGCTGGCCGCGCAGCCCCTCCCACACCTGGAGCGGCTCGGCGCCCTCGGGGCCCGACCCGGCCGCGTACAGGAGCAGGCCCTCGGGGGTCTCCAGGAAGACCGGGTTGCCGCTGAAGTCCGCCAGGACGGCCAGCACCTGCGGGACCCCGCCGCCGCCGAGCAGGGCCTCGGTGCACCGGCGGACCACGTCCTCGGCGCGCTGGAGCAGGGCGTAGTGGCCGTTGACGATCTCGGTGTGGATCTCCTCGGTCACCGTCACGAACGGGACCTCGCGGTGCAGCTGGATCAGCGGGAGCCCGGTCGTACGGGCCGTCTCCACCAGCGTCGCCGGGAGCCGGGTGAAGCGCGGGCCCAGCTCGACCACCAGGGCGGCGATCCCGCGCTCGGCGAGGGTGCGGACGAACGCGCGCTGTTCGGCGGGGCGGGTGCCCAGGCCGTAGCCGGTGGTGAGCAGGAGTTCGCCGCCCTTGAGCAGGGAGGCGATGTTCGGCACCTCACCGGCGTGCACCCAGCGCACGGTGCGGTGCAGCCGGTCGGCGCCCGCGAGGACCTCGGGGAGCCCGCTGCGCAGTCCGGGCAGCTCCAGGGCGCGCTGCACGGTGATACCGGCGCCGGAGCTGTCGTACCGCTGATCGGTCCGGTGGTCATGCCGCTGGTCGTACCGGGGGGCGTCGGTCCGGTGGTCGGGGCGGGGGTCCGTGCGGCTGTCCATGGAGCGGACGCTACCCGCGTGGACGGGGTGGTGACAGTTCAGGGCGGTGATGGGCGGTGGTGGCGGCCCCGGGAACTGCTCCGGGACCGCCACCGGGGGTGTCCGGCGAGGTCAGCCGCCGTACGCGCCCGATGCCGTCAGGCGCAGGGCCGTGTCGATCAGCGGGACGTGGCTGAACGCCTGGGGGAAGTTGCCGACCTGGCGCTTGAGACGCGGGTCCCACTCCTCGGCGAGCAGTCCGAGGTCGTTGCGCAGGGCGAGGAGGCGTTCGAAGAGCCTGCGGGCCTCGTCGACCCGGCCGATCATGGCGAGGTCGTCGGCCATCCAGAAGGAGCAGGCGAGGAAGGCGCCCTCGTCGCCGGGCAGGCCGTCGACTCCGGCGTCGGGGCCCTCGGTGGGGTAGCGCAGGATGAAGCCGTCCGGGGTGGACAGCTCGCGCTGGATGGCCTCGATGGTGCCGATGACCCGCTTGTCGTCCGGGGGCAGGAAGCCCATCTGGGGGATCAGCAGCAGGGAGGCGTCCAGCTCCTTGGAGCCGTAGGACTGGGTGAAGGTGTTGCGCTCCTTGTCGTAGCCCTTCTCGCAGACGTCCCGGTGGATGTCGTCGCGCAGGTCGCGCCAGCGGTCCAGGGGGCCGTCCGCGTCGCCGGACTCGATCAGCTTGATGGTGCGGTCCACCGCGACCCAGGCCATCACCTTGGAGTGCACGAAGTGGCGGCGCGGGCCGCGCACCTCCCAGATGCCCTCGTCCGGCTCGTTCCAGTGGTTCTCCAGGTAGTGGATCAGCTTGAGCTGGAGCAGTGAGGCGTAGTCGCTGCGGGCCAGACCGGTCATGTGGCCCAGGTGCAGGGCCTCGGTGACCTCGCCGTAGACATCCAGCTGGAGCTGGTGGGCCGCCCCGTTGCCGACCCGGACCGGGGCCGAGTTCTCGTAGCCGGGCAGCCAGTCCAGCTCGGCCTCGCCCAGCTCGCGCTCGCCGGCGATGCCGTACATGATCTGGAGGTTCTCCGGGTCGCCGGCCACCGCGCGCAGCAGCCACTCGCGCCAGGCGCGGGCCTCCTCGCGGTAGCCGGTGCGCAGCAGCGAGGAGAGGGTGATCGCGGCGTCCCGGAGCCAGGTGTAGCGGTAGTCCCAGTTGCGGACGCCGCCGATCTCCTCCGGCAGGGAGGTGGTGGGGGCGGCCACGATGCCGCCGGTGGGGGCGTACGTCAGCGCCTTCAGGGTGATCAGGGAGCGGACCACCGCCTCCCGGTACGGGCCGTGGTACGTGCAGTGCTCGACCCACTCGCGCCAGAAGTCCTCGGTCGCGGTGAGCGACAGCTCGGGCTCGGGCAGGGCGGGCGGCTCCTTGTGCGACGGCTCCCAGGAGATGGTGAACGCGATCCGCTCGCCCGGCGCGACCGTGAAGTCGGCGTACGTGGTCAGCGCCTTGCCGTAGGTCTCGGCCGGGGTGTCGAACCAGACCGAGTCGGGGCCCGCGACGGCGACCGTGCGCCCGTCGTGCTTGTGGACCCAGGGCACGATCCGGCCGTAGGAGAAGCGCATACGCAGGGTGGAGCGCATCGGGACACGGCCCGAGATGCCCTCCACGATGCGGATGACCTGGGGCGCCCCGTCGCGCGGGGGCATGAAGTCGGTCACCCGGACCGAGCCGCGCGGGGTGTCCCACTCCGACTCCAGGATCAGGGAGTCGCCCCGGTAGGTCCGCCGGGTCGCCGAGGGCGGTTCGGCGTCCGGCGCGTGGGACGGGCCGATCCGCCAGAATCCATGATCCTCGGTGCCGAGCAGACCGGCGAAGATGGCATGTGAGTCGAAGCGGGGCAGGCACAGCCAGTCCACTGTGCCGTCCCGGCAGACCAGTGCGGCGGTCTGCATGTCTCCGATGAGTGCGTAGTCTTCGATGCGCCCGGCCACGTGCAACTCCAGTCGAACGGCCACGTCACCCCGTGAAGGGGCTGTCGCTTGGTGCGGTCAAGGGGAAATGTCATGTGTCGTTGAACGATGAAGCAAAACGGCCGGTCGGCGCCGATGTGCAGAACGGCAGTCTGTGCTCAACGAACTGACGAGCTCTCGTTGTTCCGGCTTGTTCCCATGGAATTCCGGTGGAATTCCGGTGGAAAACGGGCGGGGGGTGGTGCCGTTGTTCCAGTGGGCTCGGCAGCGAGTGTCCGAGCAGGATACGACGCACGTAGATGATCTGCGTGCCGCTCCGGGCAACGCGGGTGAGCCGATCGGGTGAGCGAGCGGTGAGAGGCGTGTGAGGCGCGCCGCGCGGGTGCGGTGGTTGTGGCGCGTTTGTGCCGATGCGCACGGTGTGCTGGTGCGGCACATGGGCGGATGCGGGTGCTGTGCCAGGGCCGCACGGGTGTGGAGGTGAGTGCCGTGTATGTGCCGTGTAGGTGTCGATGTGTACGCGGAGCGTGGCGGGGGTGTGGCCGGGCCGTATCGCCCCGGGGCGCTGTTACCCTGGTAGCCCGTGGACCGGTGGGCGTAGAACCCCCGAACCGCAGCGACGGCGCCCCCGGCGGCCGTACGCGGTCCCCGGCGGAATCTCCGAAGGAATCCCGCAGGGAAGCTCGTACGCGATCCGGTACGCACGCGCCACCGCACCCCCAGACCGCGACCACGGGAGCCCCGTTTTGGCCATGCCGCCCGCTGCTTTTCGAAACAGCACAGCCACGACGACCAAGCACATCTTCGTCACCGGGGGTGTCGCCTCCTCGCTCGGCAAGGGTCTGACGGCCTCCAGCCTGGGCATGCTGCTCAAGGCCCGCGGTCTGCGCGTGGTGATGCAGAAGCTCGACCCCTACATCAATGTCGACCCCGGCACGATGAACCCCTTCCAGCACGGTGAGGTGTTCGTCACCAACGACGGCGCCGAGACCGATCTCGACATCGGCCACTACGAGCGCTTCCTCGACCGCGACCTCGACGGCTCCGCCAATGTCACCACCGGCCAGGTGTACTCGACGGTGATCGCCAAGGAGCGCCGCGGCGAGTACCTCGGCGACACCGTGCAGGTCATCCCGCACATCACCAACGAGATCAAGAACCGCATCCGGCGGATGGCCGCCGACGACGTGGACGTCGTGATCACCGAGGTCGGCGGCACGGTCGGCGACATCGAATCGTTGCCGTTCCTGGAGACAGTCCGTCAGGTCCGCCACGAAGTGGGCCGGGACAACGTGTTCGTCGTCCATATCTCGCTGCTGCCCTACATCGGCCCCTCCGGCGAGCTGAAGACCAAGCCGACCCAGCACTCGGTGGCCGCCCTGCGCAACATCGGTGTCCAGCCGGACGCCATCGTGCTGCGCTGCGACCGTGAGGTGCCGACCGCCATCAAGCGCAAGATCTCGCTGATGTGCGATGTCGACGAGGCCGCGGTCGTCGCCTGTCCGGACGCCCCCTCCATCTACGACATCCCCAAGGTCGTGCACTCCGAGGGGCTGGACGCGTACGCCGTGCGCCGGCTCGACCTGCCGTTCCGGGACGTGGACTGGACGACCTGGGACGATCTGCTCGACCGGGTCCACAACCCGCGTCATGAGATCACCCTCGCCCTGGTCGGCAAGTACATCGACCTGCCCGACGCCTATCTCTCGGTCACCGAGGCGCTGCGCGCGGGCGGCTTCGCCAACAAGACCCGCGTCAAGATCAAGTGGGTCACCTCCGACGACTGCAAGACCCCGGCCGGGGCCGCCGAGCAGCTCTCCGACGTGGACGCCATCTGCATCCCCGGCGGGTTCGGCGACCGGGGCGTGTCCGGCAAGGTCGGCGCGATCCGCTACGCCCGTGAGCAGAAGATCCCGCTGCTGGGGCTCTGTCTGGGCCTCCAGTGCATCGTGATCGACGCGGCCCGCAACCTGGCCGGGATCACGGACGCGAACTCCACCGAGTTCGACCCCGCCACCGGGCACCCCGTCATCTCCACCATGGCCGAGCAGCTCGACATCGTCGCCGGTGAGGGCGACATGGGCGGCACCATGCGGCTCGGCATGTACCCGGCGAAGCTGGCCGAGGGCTCGATCGTGCGCGAGGTGTACGACGGCAAGGAGTACGTGGAGGAGCGGCACCGGCACCGCTACGAGGTGAACAACGCCTACCGCGCGGAGCTGGAGAAGAAGGCCGGGATCGTCTTCTCGGGCACGTCCCCCGACAACAAGCTGGTCGAGTACGTCGAGTACCCGCGCGAGGTCCACCCCTACCTGGTCGCCACCCAGGCCCACCCCGAGCTGCGCTCCCGGCCGACCCGGCCGCACCCGCTGTTCGCCGGGCTGGTGAAGGCGGCGGTGGAGCGCAAGGGGGCCGCGGCGGAGCGGTCGGTGTAACGGCCGGTTGTACGGTGGGTGGCCGGGGTGGGTTCCTGAGAGGGGCGCACCCCGGCTTCCTTTTTCTGTTCGCGCGTGGGAGGGCACCCGGAATGCACGGCACGACGATCGAGGACAGCCCCGAGGAATGGGAGGTCCGGGGGACCGCGACGCCGTTCGTGGGCAAGAAGACCTCCGTGCGGACGGACGAGGTGGTCATGCCGGACGGGAGCGTGGCCCGGCGGGACTACCAGGTGCATCCCGGGTCGGTGGCCGTGCTCGCGCTGGACGAGGCGGACCGGGTGCTGGTGCTGCGCCAGTACCGGCATCCCGTGCGGCAGAAGCTGTGGGAGATCCCGGCGGGCCTGCTGGACGTGCCGGGGGAGAACCCGCTGCACGCGGCGCGGCGGGAGCTGTACGAGGAGGCGCACGTCAAGGCGGAGGACTGGCGGGTGCTGACCGACGTGTACACGACGCCGGGCGGCTGCGATGAGGCGGTACGGGTGTTTCTCGCGCGGGGGTTGTCGGAGGTCGAGGGCGAGCGGTACGAGGCGGAGGGGGAGGAACTGGACCTCGAACTGTGCCGGGTGCCGGTGGGGGAGCTGGTACGGGGGGTGCTCGCGGGGGAGCTGCACAACAACTGCCTGGTGGTGGGGGTGCTGTCGCTGGTGGCTGCGCGGGGTGAGGAGGGCGGGGGGTTGGACGCGCTGCGGTCGGCTGAGGCGGCGTGGCCTGCGCGGCCGTTCGAGTCGTGAGGGTCTGTTGCCCTGCGCTGCGGCGCACCTAAGGGGCGCGGGGAACTGCGCGACCAGCCCTCCACGAGCCGCACCCGAACGACGACCGGCGTCGCCGTGAGGTGGCCGGGGTGGGGGTGTCACTCACCGCGTTGGCGGGTGCCGCTGCGCCCACCCGTGCCGCCCTGGGGGTCCCCCCTCTGGGGGAGGCACGACTGCCCGCAGTTAGAGGGGCGTGGGGATCTGCGCGACCAGCCCGCCATGGAGCGCAGCTGGGTGGCGGCCGGTGTCGCCACGGGACGGGGCGGGGTGTCACTGCCCGCAGCGATGCGGGCACAGGGGGCGCGGGGAACTGCGCGATCGGGCGTCCACGGGCCGCGGTCGAACGAGGCCCCGCGGCCAACAGGGCCGCGGGAAACCGCGCGGCCGGTCACCCACGGCCCGCACCCCGGGGACGGACCCGTGCCGGAGAGACACCCCGGCACACCCCTGGCGCACGGTATGACCATCCGCTGATCCGATCGGGGGACCCGCCCGGCGCTTTGCCGGGGGCCTTGCGGAGGGTGAACTAGGCTCGTCGCGACCAGCCAGGGACAGGCGCAGACGCCGGTGGACGGGAGTGTGGCCCGTGACGGATCAGGCGGTGGACACGGACGGCGGCTCGCCCGCACCGAACGGGCAGACCACGAAGTGCTCCCCGGTCAGCCCGGCGCGGCCGGCCGAGCCGTCGGGACACCCGTCGCAGGACCGTGGATTCCTGGGCCGGACACGGGAGTTGAAGGAACTGCGCGCCGACATCGAGCGCGCCGGACTGGACACCCTCGCCGGGACCAAGGCCCCCCGCGCCCGGGTCCTGCTGATCGCCGGGAAGCCCGGTTCCGGCCGCAGCGCGCTCGCCGGGGAACTGGTCGCGGAGATCGCCGACCGCTACCCGGACGGCGTGCTGCGCACCCGGCTGACCGAGCCGGACGGCACCCCCGTACCCGTCGCCCGCGCCGCCCGTGACCTGCTCACCGCGCTCGCGCTGCCCACCCCGCCCGGTGCCGCCGAGGACGATCTCACCGCCGATCTGCGCGAGGCGCTCACCGGTCGCCGGGCCGTGCTGCTGCTGGACGACGCCGCCGACGCCGAGCAGGTCGACGCCCTGCTGCCGGACACCCCGGAGTGCCTGGTGGTCGCCGTGGCCCGGGGACCGCTCACCGGGATCGCCGATGTCCGCCCGTGCACCCTCGGCGGCCTGGACACCAAGTCCGCCGTGGAACTGCTGTCGCGGCACACCGGCTCCGTACGGATCACCGTCGACCCCCAGGCCGCCGAGGCGCTCGTCGAGGCGTGCCAGGCGCAGCCCGCCGCGCTGACGCTGGCCGGGGGCTGGCTGGCGGCCCGCCCGAAGGCGGCCGTCGCCGACCTCGGCAAGCATCTGCACGCCGAGGGCGACGAGGGCGGCGCGCTGGCCCGGGTCCTGCGGCTGGTGCACGCCTCGCTCCCGGCCCAGGCCGCCCGGATGCTGCGGCTGCTCTCCCTCGCCCCGGCCGGTCTCGCCGACCCGCACACCGCCTCCGCGCTCGCGGGCTGCTCGGTCGGCGGCGCCCGCCAGACACTGGACGACTTCGTGGCGTACGGGCTGCTGCACCGCGCGCCCGGCACCCTGCCGCAGTACGAGGTCCCGGGGTGTCTGCACCCCCTGCTGGTCGCCCTCACCGAGACCCACGACAAGCCCGCCGAACTCCAGCTCGCCCGCGCCCGGATGCTGGAGCGCACGGTACGGCTGCTCCAGTCCTGCCGGGCGATCACCGAGACCGACAACCCCGAGGCGCGCGAGAAGCTCCAGGGCATGCCCCGCGCCCTGCGCTTCCCCACCCCCCGGGCCGCAGCCGAGTGGCTGGGCGGCCGGCGCCCCGCCCTGCTGGCGTCGGCCCGGCTCGCGGTGGCCGACGGTGAGCTGGACACCCTGGCCCGCCGGCTGATGTCCCAGCTGGTCCGCGCGATGGTGGCGCACGTCGGCACACACGCCGCCGCGGCCGACCTGTACGGCGTCCACCGGCTGGTCCTGGATGTCGCCGAGCGGCGCCGACTGCCCCGGGAGCGGGCGGCGGCCCTGCTGAACCTGGGCGATCTGGACGCCCGTACCGGCCGTACGGCGGACGCGCTGGTGCGCTACCGGGCCGCGCTGGACGCCGGACGGGAGGCGAACGACCCGTATGCGACCGGGCGCGCGATGGAATCCGTCGGCGGCGCCCATCTGGAGCTGGGGGACTACGAGCGGGCGGCGGACTGGTTCGGCCGGGCGCTGGCCGAGCGGCTGGCCCGTGGCGAGCGCGCGGACGTGGCCCGGCTGTACGGCCGGATCGCCACCGCCCACACCTACGCGGGCCGCTACGGCGAGGCGCAGCGCGGCTGGCGGGCGGCGCTCGCCGGGTACCGCAGGCTGGACGACGTGGGCGCCTACGCGCGGGCGCTGAGCGAGCTGGCCCGGGTCCAGGAGTACGCGGGACGGCCCGAGGAGTCGCTGCGCACCTGCCAGGAGGCGGTGGAGTGGGCGCGCCGCGCCGACGACACCCGGCTCCAGGCCGCACTGCATCTGCGGCTCGCCGACACCCTCCAGCATCTGGGCGACACCACGGCCGCCGGACTGCACCGCGGTGCGGCCGAGCGCATGCTGGGGGAGGACACCCCGGGTGAGGAGCGGGCGGAGCGGGCGGAGCGGGCGGAGGTGCTGGGAGAGGTCGCCGGATGACGGCACCGCTCGCCGTCACTCCCGCCGTCACACACGCACCACACACGCACCACACACGCTGTCACTCCCGCCTTCACCTGGAACACGGTGCTAATGCCTGCGAAATCCGTAGTACATCCACTGAAGATTGCCTCAATGAAAGGCTAGACAGCGGGAACGCCTTCATTAAACTGGCTCTACCGCACGTTCTCTGCGGTGTCTCCCGGTGTGCCCGTGTGTGCCCGGGTATATCGGACAAGCACCCCTTCTGAGCCAAGGACCGTGATCGACGTGAAGGTCGGCATCCCCCGCGAGGTCAAGAACAATGAATTCCGGGTGGCCATCACCCCGGGCGGCGTGCACGAGCTGGTGCGCCACGGCCATCAGGTCGTCGTCGAGCGCGGGGCCGGTCTCGGCTCCTCGATCCCGGACGAGGGCTACGTCTCGGCGGGTGCCGAGATCCTGGACACCGCCGACGAGGTGTGGGCCGCCGCCGACCTGCTGCTGAAGGTCAAGGAGCCCATCGCCGAGGAGTACCACCGGCTGCGCAAGGACCAGGTCCTCTTCACCTATCTGCACCTGGCCGCCTCCAAGGAGTGCACGGACGCTCTGATCGAGTCCGGCACCACCGCCATCGCCTACGAGACCGTCGAGCTGCCGAGCCGCGCGCTGCCGCTGCTCGCCCCGATGTCCGAGGTCGCGGGCCGGCTGGCCCCCCAGGTCGGCGCCTACCACCTGATGCGCCCGGCCGGTGGCCGCGGTGTGCTGCCGGGCGGTGTGCCGGGCGTGACCCCCGCCAAGGCGGTCGTCATCGGCGGCGGTGTCTCCGGCTGGAACGCCACCCAGATCGCCGTCGGCATGGGCTTCGACGTGACCCTGCTCGACCGGGACATCAACAAGCTCCGCGAGGCCGACAAGATCTTCGGCACCAAGGTCAAGGCGGTCATGTCGAACGCCTACGAGCTGGAGAAGGCCGTCCTGGAGGCCGACCTCGTGATCGGCGCGGTCCTCATCCCCGGCGCCAAGGCCCCGAAGCTGGTCACCAACGAGCTGGTCTCCCGGATGAAGCCGGGAAGTGTCCTTGTCGACATCGCGATCGACCAGGGCGGCTGCTTCGAGGACTCCCACCCGACCACCCACGCCGAGCCGACCTTCCGGGTGCACGAATCGGTGTTCTACTGCGTCGCCAACATGCCCGGCGCGGTCCCCAACACCTCCACCAACGCGCTCACCAACGCCACGCTCCCGTACATCGTGTCGCTGGCGGACAACGGCTGGGTCGAGGCGCTGCGCCGCGACCCCGCGCTGGCCAAGGGCCTCAACACCCATGACGGCAAGGTCGTCTACAAGGAGGTCGCCGAGGCGCACGGCCTGGAGCACCTCGCCCTGGAGACGCTCCTCGGCTGACCGGCGGCTCACCACCGACGGACCCCCGGCCCCCGGCGCGCACCCCCGACACGCCGGTGGACCGACCGCGATGCGGCACTGTCAAGCCGTCATCCGGCAAAAGGCGATTCGTCAACACGGTTCGTCAACCCCACACGCCCGGCCGGACCTTGCCCGACAAGGTCCGGCCGGGTGTGTGTATGGTCACTTTGCCGCACTCGGTCAACTCGCCTCGAACGTAACCCTTGAACCGACCTTGGACCGATTCGCACACCTGGGAAACCCACCGTGCGACGGCCGTACGCCCTTGACAGAGGGATGTTTCATTGCCGACACATCCTGCCGGGTCCGGCGGATTGTGTTGCTGCGGACGCCCGACACGCCATAGAGTCGCCAACCGTCGGCATGGTGCCACGCTGACCTGTCGATAAATGTTCCTGGTCACATCCAAGGAGGTAAGACGACTTGTGAATGAGTCGACATTTTCTCCCGGGGGTGGTCAACCAGGAAGCCTCGCGCGGGGCCAGGCTCCCGCGGGGTTCGAGGCTGTCGGCTCCGTAGCGGTGCGCACGTTCGCAGCCCACCAGGGTCACCTCAAGCCTGGGGTGACTCAGTCAGCACACCAGAGCATGGATGGCCATCACGTGAACGCCATGACCGGCGACGGAAGTGGCGTGCCCCACAACCACTTCGCCGACTACGACGTACTGCCCGACGGGCACTTCTACGACCCGGACGCCGAGTACGAGCCCGACCCCGAGTACGCGGCCACCCTCGCGCCCGACGCGGCCCGCCAGCGCCGTGAGCGCGTCGGTCCGACCGGGCGTCCGCTGCCGTACTTCCCCATCCCGGGTCCGCTGACGGACCACGGGCCCGCGAAGATCATCGCGATGTGCAACCAGAAGGGCGGCGTCGGCAAGACCACGTCGACCATCAATCTGGGCGCCGCGCTCGCGGAGTACGGCCGCCGGGTGCTGCTGGTGGACTTCGACCCGCAGGGCGCGCTGTCGGTCGGTCTCGGCGTGAACCCGATGGAACTCGATCTGACGGTCTACAACCTGCTCATGGAGCGGGGGATGTCCGCCGACGAGGTGCTGCTGAAGACCGCGGTCCCCAACATGGACCTGCTGCCCAGCAACATCGACCTGTCGGCCGCCGAGGTGCAGTTGGTCTCCGAGGTCGCCCGGGAGTCCACGCTCCAGCGGGCGCTGAAGCCGCTGCTGCCCGACTACGACTACATCGTGATCGACTGTCAGCCCTCGCTCGGTCTGCTCACGGTCAACGCCCTGACCGCCGCGCACAAGGTCATCGTCCCGCTGGAGTGCGAGTTCTTCGCGCTGCGCGGGGTCGCCCTGCTGACCGAGACCATCGAGAAGGTCCAGGAGCGGCTCAACCCGGAGCTGGAGCTGGACGGCATCCTCGCCACCATGTACGACTCGCGCACGGTGCACAGCCGTGAGGTGCTCGCCCGGGTGGTCGAGGCGTTCGACGACCACGTCTACCACACGGTCATCGGCCGCACGGTCCGCTTCCCGGAGACCACGGTCGCCGGTGAGCCGATCACCACCTACGCCTCCAACTCCGTCGGGGCCGCCGCCTATCGCCAGCTCGCCAGGGAGGTGCTCGCCCGGTGTCACGCCGAGTGAGTCTGCCGGGGGCCGACGAACTCTTCCGTACGACAGGGGGCATGGCGCTCCAGCCGTCCACCCCGCGGCGCGGGGCGGGCGGTGAGGCCCGGGTGCCGGCGCCGGCCGGGGAGAGCGACCCGCAGGCCGCCGAGGACGCCCCGCACTCCGTGCCCGCCCAGGGCGGCGACGGCGAGGGGCCCGAGCATGTGGCCGCGGGCGCCGAGCCCGAGACCGAGGCGCGGGGGCGTGAGCGGGACCGCGAGCGGGGCGCCCGCCGGGGCGCCACGGCCGCGCAGGAAGGTTCACCCGCCGGGAACACCGCGTCCGGCGCCGCGCCGAAGAAGCGCGGACGCGGCGGCGGCGCACGGCGCCCCAGCGGGCGTGAGCGGCACGACGAGAAGATCACCGTGTATGTCTCCGCCGAGGAACTGATGGACCTGGAGCACGCGCGGCTGGTGCTGCGCGGCGAGCACGGGCTGGCGGTGGACCGCGGCCGGATCGTCCGCGAGGCGGTCGCCGTGGTCCTCGCGGACCTGGAGACGCGGGGGGACGCCAGCATCCTCGTACGACGGTTGCGCGGGCGGTAGGGGTAGCCTGCGGGGGCTATGACCTCCAGTGACGCTTCTGCCCCCGGTGACAGCCGTGCCGGGCGACGGCGTGCGCTGGGGCGTGGACCCGGGGCCGCGGGTCCCGGGCCCGGGGTGGACGCGGTGGACGGCGGCGATCGGTCGTCCGTCGACGGGCTCGTGGAGCCGGACCCTGCGGAGATGCCCGGACCGCCGGGCCTCCCGGTCGAACCGTCTGGCGGGCCCTGGGCCGGTCAGACCGCCGGACGGCCCGCCGAGCCCTTTGAGCCGGACGTCTTCGGGGCGGATACCTCCGGGAGCGGCGCGTCCGAGGCGGATGCCTTCGAGGCAGGCGCCTCCGAGGTCGTTCTGTCCGAGCAGGAGAGTCCCGCGCCGGATGGCTTCGTTCTGTCCGAGCCGGGGCGTCCCGCGCCGGATGGCTTCGGGCCAGGCGCCCATGACGCCGGAACCCCTGAGCCCGGCGCCCCTGGGCCCGCTGTCCGCGGGGCGGGCGCGCCCGAGCTGGATGCCGTCGAGGCGGGTGTCGCCGAGCCGGGCGCATCCGGGGCGGATCGCCCCGGGCCCGGTGCTTCGGAGGCTCGTGCACCCGAGTCGGCCGCCGCCTTCGAGACACGTGCCACCAAGACAGACGCCCCCGAACCCGACGCCTCCGCGGCGGACGGGGTCGACGGCGACGACGGGGGCTTCACTGTTCGGCTGGCGAACTTCGAAGGGCCCTTCGATCTGCTGCTTCAGTTGATCTCCCGGCACAAGCTCGATGTCACCGAGGTCGCCCTGTCCAAGGTGACCGACGAGTTCATGGTGTACATCCGGGCGATGGGCGCGGACTGGGACCTGGACGAGACCACCGAGTTCCTGGTCGTCGCGGCGACGCTGCTGGACCTGAAGGCCGCCCGGCTGCTGCCCGCCGCCGAGGTGGAGGACGAGGCCGACCTCGCCCTGCTGGAGGCCCGTGACCTGCTGTTCGCGCGGCTGCTCCAGTACCGGGCGTACAAGCGGATCGCGGACATCCTCAGCGGGCGCCTCGACGACGAGGGCCGCCGCTACCCCCGTACCGTCGGGCTGGAGCCGCACCATGCCGAGCTGCTGCCGGACGTGGTGATCAGCATCGGGGCCGAGGGGTTCGCGCGGCTCGCGGTGAAGGCGATGCAGCCCAGGCCCAAGCCGCAGGTGTACGTGGACCACATCCACGCGCCGCTGGTGAGCGTGCAGGAGCAGGCCCGGATCGTGGTCGCCCGGCTGCGGGAGCTGGGCGAGGCCAGCTTCCGGGAGCTGGTGCGGGACACCGACGACACCCTGACCGTCGTCGCCCGGTTCCTGGCGCTGCTGGAGCTGTACCGGGAGAAGGCGGTCGCGCTGGAGCAGGAGAGCGCGCTCGGCGAGCTGCTGGTGCGCTGGACGGGCGGCGAGGCGGGCACCGGGTCGCTGGTCACCGACGAGTTCGACCGGGCGCCCGAGCCACCGAAGGAGGAGAGGACGTCATGACGGACGGTGCCGTGGAGAGCCCGGCGGCGGGAGCGGTCGCCGATCTCGCGCTCAAGCCCGCGCTGGAGGCCGTCCTGATGGTCGTGGACGAGCCCGCGACCGAGGAGCATCTCGCCAAGATCCTCCAGCGGCCCCGGCGCCGGATCGCCGACGCGCTGCGTGAGCTGGCCGACGAGTACACCGCTCAGGGCCGGGGTTTCGAGCTGCGGCTGATCGCCGGGGGCTGGCGGTACTACACCCGGCCCGCGTACGCGGCGGCCGTCGAGGGGTTCGTGCTGGACGGTCAGCACGCCCGGCTCACCCAGGCGGCGCTGGAGACCCTCGCGGTGGTCGCCTACCGCCAGCCGGTCAGCCGCAGCCGGGTCTCCGCGGTGCGCGGAGTGAACTGTGACGGGGTCATGAGGACCCTGTTGCAGCGCGGACTGGTCCAGGAGGCGGGCACGGAACCCGAAACAGGTGCGATCCTGTACACGACGACGCACTACTTCCTGGAGCGGATGGGCCTGCGCGGCCTGGACGAGCTGCCGGAACTCGCGCCCTTCCTCCCGGAGGCGGAGGCGATCGAGGCCGAGACGATGGAAGGGGTGCCGTCGTTCGACCCGGACGCGCCCGACGCCCCGGGCGCAGACGACGCGGACGACTAGACGGAACCAGACGGAACTTTTGATGCGAAGCAGCGGCAGCGGCAACAGCGGCGGGCGCGGTAACCACCGCGGTGCCGGGAACAACAGGGACCAGAAGCAGGGGCAGGGCCAGAGCCAGGGCCGTCCCCGCAAGCCCCGCCCCGAGGAGCGCCGCTACGACGTGGGCCCCGCGGGAACCCAGGACGGGCCGAAGTCCGGGCGCGGCGGCGCGGCCCGTGGCGGCGCCAAGGGCGGCCCCAAGCAGGGCCAGCCCGCGCGGGGCCGTACGGCCCCCGGGCGCTCGCGCGAGTACGAGGCGCGGGCGGAGGAGCGCAACCGGGAGCGGTACGCGGGCAAGAAGGACGTGAAGCCGCCGAAGACCTTCCCGGGCGCCGAGCAGGAGGGCGAGCGGCTCCAGAAGGTGCTGGCGCGGGCCGGTTACGGCTCCCGGCGGGCCTGCGAGGAGCTGATCGACCAGGCCCGGGTCGAGGTGAACGGCGAGATCGTCACCGAGCAGGGCAAGCGGGTCGACCCGGAGAAGGACGAGGTCAAGGTCGACGGGCTGACCGTGGCCACTCAGTCGTACCAGTTCTTCTCGCTGAACAAGCCCGCCGGTGTGGTCTCCACCATGGAGGACCCCGAGGGGCGGCAGTGTCTCGGGGACTACGTCACCAACCGGGAGACCCGGCTCTTCCACGTGGGGCGGCTGGACACCGAGACCGAGGGCGTCATCCTGCTCACCAACCACGGTGAGCTGGCGCACCGGCTGACCCATCCCAAGTACGGCGTGAAGAAGACCTATCTCGCGCACATCGTCGGCCCGATCCCGCGCGACCTGGGCAAGCAGCTCAAGGACGGCATCCAGCTGGAGGACGGGTACGCGCGCGCTGACCACTTCCGGGTCGTCGAGCAGACCGGCAAGAACTACCTGGTCGAGGTCACCCTGCACGAGGGCCGCAAGCACATCGTGCGGCGGATGCTGGCCGAGGCCGGGTTCCCGGTCGACAAGCTGGTCCGGGTCGCCTTCGGCCCGATCACCCTGGGCGACCAGAAGTCGGGCTGGCTGCGGCGGCTGTCCAACACCGAGGTCGGCATGCTGATGAACGAGGTCGACCTGTAACAGCCGTTTCCGTCCGGGCGGCGGACATCAGCGGTGGCGCCTCACGGCCGGTCCTGGAATTCTCCGGGACCGGCCGATGTCTTTCGCCCGCCCGGCCGGTCTGTAGGGAGGACGGAAGCGGGTGCGGGACCACACGGGAGGGAGTGCCGGATGACCGGGACGGGACTGGACGATCCGGGGGAGCTGCTGGAGCGGTCGCTCGCCTACGCGCTGGGCAGCGTGGCCGGGGTGGAGGGGACGAGCCTCGGGCGGGACACGCCGTGCGCCGGATGGGACCTCGGGGCGCTGCTGGGACATCTGGACGACTCCCTGGACGCCCTGTACGAGGGGCTGACGGGCGGGACGATCGGCCTGTTCCCGGGGGCTCCGGAGGCCGCCGCGTGCGGGTTCCGGCGGCGGGCGTGCGCGGTGCTCGGGGCGTGGGCGGCGGGACCGCCGGGGCGGGTGCTGATCGGGGACCGGCCGTTGGGGACCCGGGTGCTGGCCGCGACCGGCGCGGTGGAGATCGCCGTGCACGGGTGGGACGTGGCGCGGGCGTGCGGACGGACCCGTCCGCTGCCGGTGCCGCTGGCCGCCGAGCTGCTGCCGGTCGCCCGCCTGGTGGTCGCGGACGCGGACCGGGGGGTGCGGTTCGCCGCGCCGCTCGCCGTACCGGCCGGCGCGGGGGCGGACGAACGGCTGCTGGCGTTCCTGGGGCGCCGGGCGGGGGACTGACGGCGGGGACCGGCACCAAGGGGGTTGCCGCCGCCTCCGGGACCTCTTTATAGTCGCTCTTTATAGTCGTACTGACTATTAAAGGTGGGGTCCATCGAAGGTGCGGGGTGGCTGTGAGCGGTGGCAGTGGGCCGGGCGGGCTCGACGGATACGACAAGCACGCCTACGAGCCGTTCGCCGTCACCGTCGACCTCGCCGTGTTCACGCTGCGCGCGGACGTCCTTCATGTGCTGCTCGTCCAGCGCGGGCAGGAGCCGTACGCCGGGCGCTGGGCGCTGCCCGGCGGGTTCCTGCTGCCGGACGAGTCCGCCGAGACGGCCGCCCGGCGGGAACTGGCCGAGGAGACAGGGCTGACCGATGTCTCCGGGCTGCACCTGGAGCAGCTGCGCACCTACAGCGAACCCGGGCGCGACCCCCGGATGCGGGTGGTGTCCGTCGCCTTCGCCGCGCTGCTGCCGGGCCCGCCCGAACCGCGCGGCGGCGGCGACGCGGCCCTGGCCCGCTGGGTGCCCCACGCGGACGCCCACGGCCTCGCCTTCGACCACGACCGGATGCTGGCCGACGCCCATGACCGGGTCGGCGCCAAGCTGGAGTACACCTGCCTCGCGACCGCCTTCTGCCCGCCCGAGTTCACGCTCGGCGAGCTGCGGCAGGTCTACGAGAGCGTCTGGGGCACCGCGCTGGACCGGCCCAACTTCCGGCGCAAGGTGCTCACCACCCCCGGCTTCGTCGCCCCCGTGCCCGGCGCCGCCCGGCTCACCGGCGGACGCGGCAAACCCGCGGCGCTCTACCGCGCGGGCCCCGCCACCGCCCTCCACCCGCCCCTGCTGCGACCGTCCCGGGAAGGACACCCCCGATGACCGCGACCACCGTCCGCAAACAGGCCGCCACCGGCTCCCTGCTCGGCCTCGCCCTCGGGGACGCGCTGGGCTTCCCCACCGAGTTCGACGACGTGCCCTCGATCCTCGCCAAGTGCGGGCCCTGGCGGGAGATGGAACTGCCCCGCCCGGCGTTCGCCACCGACGACACCCAGATGACCCTGGCCGTCGGCCGGGCCATACGCACCGCCATGGACCGTGGCGTGCTCGGGCCCGAGACCCTCACCGGGCCGCTGCGCGAGGAGTTCACCGCCTGGTACCACTCACCCGACAACGACCGCGCGCCCGGCCGCACCTGCCTCGTCGCCTGCGAACAGCTCACCGACCCGGACCGCGCCTGGCAGGACGCCAGCCAGATCCACTCCAAGGGCTGCGGCGCCAACATGCGGGTCGCGCCCGTCGGCCTGGTCCCCGGCCTCAGCGACGAACAGCGCGCCGGAGCCGCCCAGTTGCAGGCCGCCCTCACCCACGGCCACCCCACCGCCCTCGCCGCCGCCGACCTCACCGCCCACGCCGTACGGCTGCTCGCCCAGGGCGCCGAACCGACCGGCCTGGTCGGACTGCTCCGGTCGTACGCCTATGACAACCGGGGCCGCTACCACGAGCGGTGGCTCGGCGATCTGTGGACGCGGGGCCAGGACCCGTCCGCCGCGCACTACATCGCCCGCGGCTGGGACGAGTGCCTCGCGGTGCTGGAACGGCTCGGGGACGCCCTGCGGACCGTCTCGCCCGAGACCGACCCCTGTCTCGCCACCGGCGACGGCTGGATCGCCGAGGAGGCGCTCGCCACCGGGCTGCTCTGCTTCCTCCAGTTCGTCGACGAGCCGGTCACCGCGGTGCGCCGGGCCGCCTGCACCCGTGGCGACTCCGACTCGATCGCCGCGCTCGCCGGTGCGTTCGCCGGGGCCCGGTCGGGCGCGGGGAGCTGGCCCGCCGAGTGGGCCGACCGGATCGAGTACCGGGGCGAACTGGTCACGCTGGGCGCCCTCTGGGACGCGTGACGTCACCACGGCACTGACCTGCGGTTCCTTGCCCCGACGGGCCGCCGGGTAGCGGAACGGGACCCGCCACGTGACATTGGCAGAGTCGGGGCCGGAGTCGCGTCCTGCGCCCGGCCGCCCTCTCGAAAGGCACGATCATGGCGGGAAACGATCTCGGTAGCCTGCTCGGCGGTCTGCTCGGCGGCGGTCAGAAGAGCGCCGCCGGAGCGGGCGGCGGGAGCGGTGGGAGCGGTGCCGTGAACATCCTGGGCTCGCTGCTCGGCACGCTGATGGCCGGCAAGACCGGAGCGGCGGGCGGCGCGGCGGGGACCGGCGCCGCGGCCTCCGGTACGGGTGCCGCGGCCTCGGGCGACGGCGCCCAGAACCCGCTGGGCGGGCTGCTGGACATGCTGAAGAAGTCCGGCCTCGTCGACCAGGCGCAGTCCTGGATAGGCCAGGGGCAGAACAAGCCCGTCAGCGGCGCCCAGATCAAGGAGGCGCTGCCCGACGAAACCCTCGGCAAGGTGGCCCAGGAGTCCGGGGTCAGCCCCGACAAGGCCGCCGACGAACTGGCCTCCGTGCTGCCGCAGGCGGTCGACAAGCTCACCCCGCAGGGACAGGTCCCCTCCGGATCGCTGGAGGACATCATCCAGCAGCAGCGGCTCTGAGGACCGTCGAGCCGTACCGGCCCCGGCGCGCGCCGCCCGGCCCCGTCTCACCGGCCGGGCGGCGCGCGTCCGGCATGTCCGCGCTGACTACGCTGGACGGGCGTGAGCCGATGCCCGCCGCCAGGCGACGGCTCCCGTGCCGCAGCCGCCCTTCGCAAGGACACGCCCAGTGAGAACCGCACTCGTCATCGGCACCGGCCTGATCGGCACCTCCGTCGCCCTGGCCCTGGTCCGGCGCGGGGTCACCGTCCATCTCGCCGACCACCACCCCGAGCACGTCCGCACCGCCGCCGCGCTCGGCGCCGGGACCGAGGAGCCGCCCGAGGGGCCGGTCGACCTGGTCGTCGTCGCAGCGCCGCCCGCCCAGGTGGCCGCGGTACTCGGCGACGCCCTGCGGCGCGGCGCCGGACGCGGCTACCTCGACGTGGCCAGCGTCAAGGGCGGACCCCGCCGCGCACTGGAGGCCCAGGGTCTCGACCTCACCGCGTACATCGGCACCCACCCCATGTCCGGCCGGGAGCGGTCCGGGCCGCTGGCCGCCAGCGCCGACCTCTTCGAGGGCCGCCCCTGGGTGCTCACCCCGACCCGGGACACCGACACCGAGGTCCTCAACCTCGCCCTGGAACTGGTCTCGCACTGCGCCGCCGTCCCGGTCGTCATGGACGCCGACGCCCACGACCGGGCCGTCGCCCTGGTCTCCCACATGCCCCACCTGGTCTCCTCCCTGGTGGCCGCCCGGCTGGAGCACGCCGAGGAGACGGCCGTACGGCTGTGCGGACAGGGCATCCGGGACGTGACCCGGATCGCCGCCTCCGACCCGGCGATGTGGATCGACATCCTCTCCGCCAACCCGGGCCCGGTCGCCGATCTGCTCACCGACGTCTCCGCCGACCTCGACGAGACCGTCCGCGCGCTGCGCGCCCTCCAGTCCGCCGACGAGGCCAAACGGCAGGGGGGCGCGGATGGCGTGCGGGACGTGCTGCGGCGGGGCAACGCCGGGCAGGTGCGGGTGCCGGGCAAGCACGGGTCCGCTCCGCGGGCGTACGAGGTGGTGGCGGTGCTGATCGACGACCAGCCGGGGCAGCTGGCGCGGATCTTCGCGGACGCGGGGCTCGCCGGGGTCAACATCGAGGACGTGCGGATCGAGCACGCGACGGGGCAGCAGGCGGGGCTGGTGCAGTTGATGGTGGAGCCGAAGGCGGTCGGTGTGCTGTCGGGGGCGTTGCGGGAGCGGGGGTGGGCTGTGCGGCAGTAGGGGGTTTGGGTGGTCCGGCGTTCCCTGTGCTGGCCGGTGTCGCCGTGGACGTCCGGGGGCTGCCGCCCCCGCGCCCCCGCTTCGGCCCCGAAAGGGCCTCGTCCTCAAACGCCGGACGGGCTGAAGGTGACCGGGCTCGCCATGGAACCGGACGGGCCGGAGCAGCCCGCCGGGACTGACAGGGTGCGGTGGCCTCCTCCTCCGCGGGCCGGACGAGTCAGCCGTACGCAGTAACCTTGTGCAGGGCCCCCGCACGCCCCCGTATCCCGTCCCACCCCGTCACAACCCGTCTCACCCCGCCACAACCCCTCGCACCGCACCAGGAAGGTGTCCCTCCGTGGAAAACGGCGCCGCCCAGCCCGTGATCGTCGCTATCGACGGTCCGTCCGGCACGGGGAAGTCGAGCACGTCCAAGGCTGTCGCCGCCCAGCTGGGGCTCAGCTACCTGGACACCGGCGCCCAGTACCGGGCGATCACCTGGTGGATGGTGAGCAACGGGATCGACACCGACGACCCCTCGGCGATCGCCGCCGCGGCCGGGAAGCCGGAGATCGTCTCCGGGGTGGACCCGGCCGGGCCGACCATCGAGGTCGACGGGACGGACGTGGCCGGGCCGATCCGGACGCAGGACGTGACCGCCAAGGTCAGCGCGGTCAGCGCGGTGCCGGAGGTGCGGGCCAGGATCACCGAGTTGCAGCGGACCATCGCGGCCGGTGCCGGGGGCGGCATCGTGGTCGAGGGCCGGGACATCGGTACGACGGTGCTGCCGGACGCCGATCTGAAGATCTTCCTCACCGCCTCCGCCGAGGCCCGCGCCGCCCGCCGCAGCGGCGAGCTGAAGGGCGCCGACCTCGCCGCCACCCGCGAGGCGCTGGTCAAGCGGGACGCGGCCGACTCCGGCCGCAAGACCTCCCCGCTGGCCAAGGCCGACGACGCCGTCGAGGTGGACACCACCGAGCTGACCCTGACCCAGGTCGTGGAGTGCGTGGTCACCCTGGTCGAGGAGAGGCGAGCCGCGAAGTGACCGAGTCGCCCACCACCCGCAGCGCCGAGATCGGCCGCCGGATCGGCGTGCCGCTGATGTACGGGCTGTTCCGGCCGCGTGTGCTGGGCGCCTGGCGGGTGCCCGCCGCCGGACCGCTGATCCTCGCGGTGAACCACTCGCACAACGTCGACGGTCCGATGGTGATGGGCGTCTCGCCCCGCCCGGTGCACTTCCTGATCAAGAAGGAAGCCTTCATCGGCCCCCTGGACCCGTTCCTGACCGGTATCGGTCAGCTGAAGGTGGACCGGGACAGCACCGACCGGACCGCGATCAGCCGGGCCGTCGGCGTCCTGGAGCAGGGCGGCGTCCTCGGCATATTCCCCGAGGGCACCCGAGGCGAGGGCGACTTCGCCGCGCTGCGCGCCGGACTCGCCTACTTCGCGGTGCGGGCGAACGCCCCCATCGTCCCGGTGGCCGTGCTGGGCAGCGCGGAGCGCAGCGGACGGCTGGTCAAGGCACTGCCACCGCTGCGCAGCCGGATCGACGTGGTCTACGGCGACCCCTTCGACGCGGGCGACGGCAGCGGCAGGCGCACCCGCAAGGCCCTGGACGCGGCCACCGAGCGCATCCAGAAGCAGCTCACCGCCCACCTGGAAAACGCCAGGCGCCTGACCGGGCGCTGAGCGACACTGAGTAGTGGATCAGTTCCGCGGGAACGCCGACGAAGCGGCGGAACACTCCACGATCACCACGATGAACGAGGTACGCACTTCATGAACGACGACATCCACTCCGCGGGCTCGCCGGGCGAGCACGACCACGGAGCGCTCGGCGACGCCGAGTACGCGCGGTTCATGGAGCTGGCCGCCGAAGAGGGCTTCGACGTCGAGGACGTCGAGGGCGCGATCGAAGAGGCGGGCCATGGTCCGCTGCCCGTCCTCGCGGTGGTCGGGCGGCCCAACGTCGGCAAGTCGACCCTGGTCAACCGGATCATCGGGCGCCGTGAGGCGGTCGTCGAGGACAAGCCCGGCGTCACCCGCGACCGGGTCACCTACGAGGCCGAGTGGGCGGGCCGCCGTTTCAAGGTGGTCGACACCGGCGGCTGGGAGCAGGACGTCCTCGGCATCGACGCCTCCGTCGCCGCCCAGGCGGAGTACGCGATCGAGGCCGCCGACGCCGTGGTCTTCGTGGTGGACGCCAAGGTCGGCGCCACCGACACCGACGAGGCCGTGGTCCGGCTGCTGCGCAAGGCGGGGAAGCCCGTGGTGCTGTGCGCCAACAAGGTGGACGGCCCCAGCGGCGAGGCCGACGCCTCCTATCTCTGGTCGCTGGGCCTCGGCGAGCCCCACCCGGTCTCCGCGCTGCACGGCCGGGGCACCGGCGACATGCTGGACGCCGTCCTGGAGGTGCTGCCGACCGCGCCCGCGCAGTCCTTCGGCACCGCCGTCGGCGGTCCGCGCCGGATCGCCCTGATCGGCCGCCCCAACGTCGGCAAGTCCTCGCTGCTGAACAAGGTGGCGAACGAGGAGCGGGTCGTCGTCAACGAGATGGCCGGCACCACCCGCGACCCGGTGGACGAGCTGATCGAACTGGGCGGGATCACCTGGAAGTTCGTGGACACCGCCGGTATCCGCAAGCGGGTCCACCTCCAGCAGGGCGCCGACTACTACGCCTCGCTGCGCACCGCCGCCGCGGTCGAGAAGGCGGAGGTCGCGGTCGTCCTGATCGACGCCGCCGACAGCATCTCCGTCCAGGACCAGCGGATCGTGACGATGGCCGTGGAGGCCGGGCGCGCGATGGTGCTGGCCTTCAACAAGTGGGACACGCTGGACGAGGAGCGCCGCTTCTATCTGGAGCGGGAGATCGAGACCGAGCTGGCCCAGGTCGCCTGGGCGCCCCGGGTCAATGTGTCCGCGCGCACCGGCCGCCATATGGAGAAGCTGGTCCCGGCGATCGAGACGGCCCTCGCGGGCTGGGAGACCCGGGTCCCGACCGGCCGCCTCAACGCCTTCCTGGGCGAGCTGGTCTCGGCCCATCCGCACCCGGTGCGCGGCGGCAAGCAGCCCCGCATCCTGTTCGGCACCCAGGCCGGGACCAAGCCGCCCCGGTTCGTGCTGTTCGCGTCCGGCTTCATCGAGGCCGGATACCGGCGGTTCGTGGAGCGCCGGCTGCGCGAGGAGTTCGGCTTCGACGGGACGCCGATCCACATCTCGGTGCGGGTGCGCGAGAAGCGCGGTACGAAGAAGAAGTAGCCCGGCACGACTGAGGGGCGGTCCGTGGATACGGACCGCCCCTCAGTCGTGCGTCATGGCTCACATGCCCCGGCGCGGTGCCGGTGGCAGGGCCGCCGGGATCTGCCCGACCCGCTGCCAGGGCGACGGCTGGGCGCCGCCCTGTCGCGCGCTGTTGGCCCCCGCGCTGTACGCGCTGTAGCTGCTGCTGAACGAACCGCCGCCGAACAGCCCGCTGCCGAGCCCGTACGACCCGATCCCCGGTGGCAGGTTGCCGAACGCGGTGAACCCCAGCTTCTCCTCACCGCTGCGGTCGCCCGGCAGGGTGCGGAACGACTTGACGTACTCGGCGTAGAGCGCGTCGAAGATCGGTGTGGTGGAGGGGCCGCCGGGGTTGTCCGGGGCCGTTCGGCCGGCGGGGATCGACGGATAGGACGGACGGGACGGAACGTCGTATGCGTGCACGTCTGTACAAACGACCCGAACCGCGAAGAGATGCGGTTACCGGACATACCGAAGAGTGCGGGGCGGGGCGGACGGTCTGTCAGGTGCCCGCGAGGGGCAGCGCGGCGGCGACCAGCTTGCCGTTGGCGGCGGCCTTGTCCAGGGCGTCGCGCAGCAGGTCCTCGCGCGGCTGGCGGCCGATCGAGCCCACCGGGGCCGCGCACATCAGCACCTGCTGGTGCTTGTTGGCGGCGGACCGCCAGCCGTCGGTGACCTGGAGCGGCTGGTGCGCCTGCCACCAGGCCACCGGCTGGCCGCCGGCCGGGCCCGGCTGGAGGACGGCGTGCAGCTGGCCCATCGCCAGCAGTACCGACCAGCCGTGCAGGACCGACGGGACGCTGGACAGTTCGGTGACCGGCATGAAGCCCTGCTCGATCAGCAGCGGCAGGAAGTCGTCGCCGATCCCGCTGGAGCCGGGCCGGACGATCGGCGCGGTCGGCTCCACGACCAGCGCGGGGTGCAGTTCCCCGGCGATCAGCACCAGTCCGCTGGTGACGCCGAGCACGGCCTGCTCGGGGGCGACCTTGTGGGGCTCCAGGTCGGCGGCGACCCCGCCGATGGACCGGACGGCGCCCTGGAGCTGCTCCTCGGTCACCTGGACGATCTGGGAGGGCAGACAGGAGGCGTGGGCGAAGGCGAGGACGGCGGTCTCGTCGCCGATGAACAGCACGGTGCTGGTGCGCTCGTGCTGGGAGTCGCCCGGGGTGCGGCAGGACGTGCAGTCGTAACTGCCCGGGGCGTTGTCTCCGGCGAGCAGCCGGTCGGCTTCTTCGTCGCCGATCTCGGCGCGAACCTCGTCGCTGACATCGAGCATGCGCGGCACGGGTGGCTCCCTCGGGATGCGGTGCGTGGGTCGGGGCCGGTGGGGTGCCGGCCCATGGGTCCGGGTGGCCCCGGGCTCATGAAGCAACAACGGGCGACCTGTGGCGGGGGTCACGCGTGACAGCGGACGGAATCGAACCGGCGGACGCGGTCGGTCACGCCTGGCGCGGAATCGACCACTCATAGTCAAGTACGGGGAATGTCAATGCATTTACGGCGGTGAGGTGTCTCACAGGTTTCGCCCAGGTGTGGTGGATATAGGGCGACATCAGCGAATTAAATGGGTGTCCTGATCTCGCCGCTACCTGGGGTAACGGTCAACTGGCCTGCCCCGACAGGCCGTTCATTGCCTCCGGCTCGCACTTCTCCGTACATTCCTGCGCCGAGTGCACCGAGCACCGTCCGGGTACGTCCGCCACGCACCACCGGCCCTCCGGCCACCGGCCCCACGGCGGACGGGACGGGCATGTCGCACCGCGCCCCCGCGCGGAGCGCGTGCCGCGTCCGGGGACCCCGGGTCCGTGGAGAGGGAACTACATGTCCGAATGTGCCGATACCACCCGCGGCAACGTCCGTAAGACCCGTACGACGGCGGTCCTCGCCGGGGCGGCGCTGCTCGCCCCGCTCGGGCTGCTGGCCGCGACCGGCAACGCCGCGGCGGCGGACGGCGGGGTGTGGGACCGCATCGCCCGGTGCGAGAGCGGCGGCGACTGGGACATCAACACCGGCAACGGCTACTACGGCGGCCTCCAGTTCTCCGCCGGGACCTGGCGGGCGTACGGCGGCACGGCGTACGCGCCCACCGCCGACCGGGCGACCAAGGAACAGCAGATCGCCGTCGCCACCAAGGTGCAGCGCGGCCAGGGCTGGGGCGCCTGGCCCACCTGTTCGGCGAAGGCGGGCGCCTACGGGGCCGCCCCCTCGGCACCGGCCCCTTCGGCATCGGCTCCCTCGGCACCGGCCCCCGCCGCCACGCCGGGCACCTCCACGGAGCGGGTCCAGCCCGCCCGCGCCGCCAGCGGCGGCGGCCACTACACCGTCCGCGCGGGCGACACCCTCAGCGCCATCGCCGACCGCCACGGCACCACCTGGCAGCGGCTGCACGCCGCCAACCGGGACGTGATCGGCGCCGACCCCGATGTGATCGTGCCCGGCCAGCGCCTCGCCGTCTGACCGGAACGGTGAGCGGACCACCGCCGGGACGCGGACCGGCGGTGTCCGTGAGCGCTGGCAGACTCGGGGGATGCTCGACACCTCCGCCCGTCTGCTGCGTCTGCTCTCCCTGCTCCAGACCCGGCGCGAGTGGCCCGGCGCCGAACTGGCCGGGCGGCTCGGGATCACCGCCCGGACCGTGCGCCGGGACGTCGAACGGCTGCGCGCCCTCGGCTACCCGGTGCACGCGAGCCCCGGCACCGGAGGCGGCTACCGGCTCGGCGCCGGCGCCGAACTGCCGCCGCTGCTGCTGGACGACGACGAGGCGGTCGCCGTCGCCGTGGGGCTGCGCACGGCCGCCGGACAGGGCGTCGAGGGCATCGGCGAGACCTCGGCACGGGCGCTGGCGAAGCTGGAGCGGATGCTGCCGGACCGGCTGCGCCGCCGGGTCGGCACACTGCACGCCTACACCGTGCCGATGCAGCACGCCGGCCGCCCCGCCGCCGTCGACCCGGCGCTGCTGAGCGAGCTGGCCGGGCTGTGCCGGGACGCGGAGCGGCTGCGCTTCGACTACGCGGACCACGAGGGGGCCGTCAGCCGCCGCAGCGTGGAGCCGCACCGGCTGGTGTGCAGCGAGCGGCGCTGGTACCTGGTCGCCTGGGACCTGGACCGGTCCGGCTGGCGGACATTCCGCGCCGACCGGATCGTCCCCAGGCCCCCGCACGGACCCCGGTTCCCGCCCCGCGAGCCGCCCGACGAGGACATCGCCGGGTATGTCGCCCGGGGCGTCTCCACCGGCGCCTACCCCACCCGGGCCGTGCTGCGGGTGCTGGCGCCGCTGGAGGAGGCCGCGCGGCAGGTCTCGCCCACCGACGGCACCCTGGAGGCCGAGACCGCGACCACCTGTCTGCTGCGCACCGGCGCCGCCGGCCTCGATGTGCTGGTGGTCCATGTGGTGCTGCTGGGCCTGGAGTTCGAGGTGCTGGAACCCCCGGAGCTGACCGGCGCGATCAGGGCCGTACGGGACCGGCTGGGCCGGGCTCTGGAGCGGGGCGCTGGCCTCTCGCGTACCGGGGATGGTGCAGATCGAACGCCGGGGACTCCGAGCGGATCCGGGGCAGGGTCGTGAAGTTGTGCCGGGGCGGCGGGCAGGAGGTCGCCCACTCCAGGGAACGGCCGTAGCCCCAGGGGTCGTCGACGGTGACCGGTACGCCGTACTTCGTGGTCTTCCAGACGTTGTAGAGGAACGGCAGGGTCGACAGGCCGAGGAGGAACGCGCCGATGGACGACACCATGTTCAGCGCGGTGAAGCCGTCCGCGGCCAGATAGTCGGGGTAGCGGCGGGGCATACCCTCCGCGCCCAGCCAGTGCTGGACCAGGAACGTGGTGTGGAACCCGACGAACAGCGTCCAGAAGTGCGTCTTGCCGAGCCGTTCGTCCAGTATCCGGCCGGTGAACTTCGGCCACCAGAAATAGAACCCGCCGAAGATCGCGAAGACGACCGTGCCGAAGACCACGTAATGGAAGTGCGCGACCACGAAGTACGAGTCGGTGACATGGAAGTCCATCGGCGGGGAGGCGAGGATGACGCCGGTCAGGCCGCCGAAGAGGAAGGTCGCCAGGAAGCCGACCGCCCACAGCATCGGGGTCTCGAAGGAGAGCGAGCCGCCGAGCATGGTGCCGGTCCAGTTGAAGAACTTCACCCCGGTCGGCACCGCGATCAGAAAGCTCATGAAGGAGAAGAACGGCAGCAGCACCGCCCCGGTCGCGAACATGTGGTGCGCCCACACCACGATCGACAGCCCGGTGATCGCCATGGTGGCGCCGACCAGCGCCTGATAGCCGAAGACCGGCTTGCGGCTGAAGACCGGGATGATCTCCGTGATGATCCCGAAGAACGGCAGCGCGATGATGTACACCTCGGGATGGCCGAAGAACCAGAACAGGTGCTGCCACAGCAGCGCGCCCCCGTTCGGCGCCTCGAAGACCCGGCTGCCGAACCGCCGGTCCGCCTCCAGCACCAGCAGCGCCGCCGCCAGCACCGGGAACGCCAGCAGCACCAGGATCGAGGTGAACAGGACGTTCCAGGTGAACACCGGCATCCGGAACATGGTCATGCCGGGCGCCCGCATCCCGAGGATGGTGGTGATGAAGTTGACCGCGCCGAGGATCGTGCCGAACCCGGCCAGCGCCAGCCCCATGATCCACAGATCGGGCCCGACACCGGGCGACCGCTCCAGGCTGTTGAGCGGGGCGTAGGCGAACCAGCCGAACGCGGCCGGACCGTCCGGCACCAGCAGCGAACCGAGCACGATCAGCCCGCCGAACAGGAACAGCCAGTAGGCGAACATGTTCAGCCGGGGGAAGGCCACGTCCGGGGCGCCGATCTGGAGCGGCATCAGCTCATTGGCGAAGCCCGCGAAGCTGGGGGTGGCGAACAGCAGCAGCATGATCGTGCCGTGCAGCGTGAACAGCTGGTTGAACTGCTGGTTGTCCAGGATCTGGAGGCCCGGCCGGGCCAGTTCGGCGCGCATCAGCAGCGCCATCACCCCGGCGATCAGGAAGAACCCGAACGACGTGACCAGATACAGATGGCCGATCTTCTTGTGGTCGGTGGTGGTCAGCCAGTCCACCACCACCCGGCCCCGGTGCCGTCCGCGTACGGTCCGGGCCGCCTCGCGCACGGTCTCCGTCTCCGTCCCCATGGCCCGCTCGCCCCTTCGCTCGCCCCGGCGTCCGCTCACCCGTGTCACCGGCGTGGCGCCCCGGCATTACCGGCCCGCGACAGGCTTCCCGGCCCGTCCGGAAACGGAATGGAATGCGGTACGGGAGCCAGCCTCGCGGAACTCTCCGCACGGCATTTCCGGGGGGCGTACCGACACGCGGGAATTACGTTCGAATGCCCATGGAAGTCGGCTGGATACCGTCATTCGGGTGACCGAGTTCCGATGGAACGCCTGTCGTGATCCTGTGACACAAGCGTGACCGGGCGGGTATCGGTGACCCTCGGTGTCCGGCTCCGCTTCCGCCTTTTGCGCCGAGCGCCTAGCGTGGCGTCATGGCACGGATACCGACACCCCCCAGGGACCCCGACGACCGCACCGACAGCTATGTCGGCCTCGACGCGGACGCCGCCGAACGACGGGCGCGGGAGCGCGGCTGGAGCACGGTCAGAGCGCTGCCGCCGGGCGCCATCATCACCATGGAGTACCGCCAGGGACGGCTGAACTTCGAGGTCAGGGACGGACGGGTGACCCGCGCCTGGAAGGGCTAGGGGGTGTCTGACGGACTCACGCGTCGCGCTGGCCGTTCGCGGTGAGCGGGCGGCCGGTCGGCGGGCCGCCGCGGGCGGGACCGCGCTCGGTGTGCGGGGGGCGGCGGGTGCCGGTCGGGGTGACCGGCGCGCGCTCGCCGCGGACCGGGTGCGTGCCGTGCGCGCCGGGGCTCAGATGGGCCGCGGCGCGGGTGGTGGCCCCGCGCGGGGTCGCGGCGGGCTCGCAGACGGCGGCTTCGTGCGCCGCGGGTACGGGTGCGGATGCGGGCGTGGATGCCGGTGCGTGCGCGGGTACGGGCTCGGCGCCCGGCGCCTGGTACGGCGGGAACGCCGGCACGGAGGCGGCCGGTGCGGCCGGAGTCGCCGGGGCGGGCGGACCGGCTGGAGTCGCCGACGCGGCGGAGGGGGCCGGGGCGGACAGCGGGACGGGCGCCAGGGCCGGGACCTGGGCCGGGGCGCCGCGCCGGGCGGGCAGCCGGGCAAAGACTCCGTCGCGCAGGGTCAGCAGCCAGGCTTCTGCCTGGCTGATCAGCGGCTCCATCCAGGGCAGCGCCAGCAGCACCAGCAGCCCGGCGGCCCAGCCCAGCAGGACATCGCTCAGCCAGTGCGTGCCGAGATACACCGTGGTCAGGCCCACGGACAGGGACATGATGGCGGACAGCGCCGACAGATAGCGGCGGGCGGCGGGCGTAGACGCCAGATAGGCGAGGATGCCCCAGGTCACCACCGCGTTCGCGGTATGGCCGGAGGGAAATATGTCGCTGCCGGCCTGGAACCAGTGCCACATCTCGTTGGAGCCGACCTCGGTCGCGTAGTGCGGACCCGAGCGGCCCAGGCCGTACTTGACCGCGCCCACCGTGATGTTGAGCAGCAGCAGCGCCGTGCCGAAGGCCAGCAGCGGGCGCAGGGTGTGCTGCCGCCAGCAGCGCCAGCCCAGCCAGGCGGCGACCATCACGGCCGTCGGACCGCGCTGGCCGAGGACCACCCAGTAGTCCAGGAACGCGTGCACCTCGGGCCACTGCTGGTAGGGGCGGAACAGCATCGCCTGCCAGTCCAGCCGGACCAGCCATGAGGTGGTCACGACCGCCAGCACGATCGTGATGTAGAAGGTGAGCGTCGCGCCGAAGAGCACCGCCCGGTGCCGCGTCATCCGGGGTACGTCGAGGCCCGGCCGGGCCGGCTCACGGTCCAGTCGGGCGAACATCCGGTCCAGCCGGGTCGGCTTTGGTTCGGTACTCACTCAATCGACGTTACAGGGAGTGAGCTGTGAATCCCGTGCGGACTGCGCCTTTGTGATGACCATGTGATGTGGGATTGGTCGCGGCGCCGACGAATTCCCAAGGAATCCACAATCCTTGAGCCGCCGTCACCTTAAATTCCTTTGATCATTCCAAGTGCGGCGTTTTACTTGGATTATGAATTCGTTCACCGGGGCATGACGAGGAATTTCCCCGCCGCTCACCCGGTCGGGTGACCGGACCCCGGGGCCGCCGGGCCGCCACCGTCACGGCGGGCCCGAGCCGTTCAGCCAGAACGCCCCGTACACCGCCGCCGCCACCGCGACGGCCCCCAGCGCGGTCCCCGCCCGGGGGACACGGGTCCGGGCCAGCGCCACGGCGAGCGGCAGCAGCAGCGGGAAGGCCGGCATCAGCAGCCGTGGCTTGGACCCGAAGTAGCTCGACGCGCACAGGGCCAGTGCGGTGACGACCCCCGCGTACACCAGCAGCGGCAGTGGCTGGCGCTGCCGGACGCAGACCGTGTACAGCCAGATCACCAGGGCGACCCCGGCGAGCAGGCCGAGACCCGCGAGGACGGACCCCGGGGAGGGGGAGGCGAACTTGGCGGCGATGAACCGGGCGAAGGCCACACCGCCGTCGAAGCCGTTGCCCCAGCCCGCCTGGACGTCGAGATAGCCGAGCGGGCCGCCCCCGGTGCGGTGCCCCACCCACAGCACGTATCCGGCGGCGCCCAGCGGCGCGAGCAGTACGCCGAGCACCGGCCGCACGGGGAGCGGGCGCCCCGCCCGGCGCTCCCGGAGCAGATGCGCGAGCGCCCCCGCCCACACCGCCGCGACCACCGCCGCCCCCACCGGCCGGGTCAGCCCCGCCAGCAGCGCCAGGGTCCCGGCGGTGAGCCAGCGGCCGGTCAGCACCGCGTACAGCGACCAGGCGGCCAGCGCCGTGAACAGCGACTCGCTGTACGCCATCGACTGCACGATCCCGACCGGCAGCACCGCCCACAGCAGCACCGCGCACACCCCGGCCCGGCGCCCGTACAGCAGCTCCGCGACGGCGAAGATGCCCCAGGCCGCCGCGAGCGAGGCGACGACGCTCACCGCGAAACCGGCGTCCGCGTACGACAGCGGGGTCAGCTGCTGCCCCAGCCGCTCCAGCCAGGGCAGCAGCGGGAAGAACGCGAGATTGGAGTGCACGTCCCCGTCGGGCAGCCGTACCTCGTAGCCGTAGCCCAGTTCCGCCACCCGGGTGTACCAGAGCGCGTCCCAGCGGGCGGTCAGCAGGGTGTACGCGCTCTTGTCCCGCGCGGCGCTCCAGCCCGCCAGCACCAGCAGTCCCAGGACGCGGACGGCCGCGAACCCGAGGAGGGCCGGGGCCGCCCGGCGCAGCCCGGGAGGCGTTGCCACGCGCGTTTCAAGATCGGTCACAGGCTCGATTATCGGATGCGGACCCGGCGGCCCGGCCGACCGGGTGGGGTGCGGACGACGGAGAAGGGGCGGAGAAGGGACGGAGAAGCGGGAGAGAAGTGGGAGAGAGGGAGTGGCGGAGCCGGACGGGGGAGTGGTGTACGCCACAGGTGTGGAGGTGACGTGGGGTGAGGTCCGCCACGCGGCATCCGGAGGGCGTCGCGTACGCTGACGTGTCACTCGCCGTCCGCCGCGCGGGCCGGAGACCACCGCTCCTCTCCGGCCGAGTCATGGGGGAGCCCCACCCCCGCGATCCCGCCGACGGCGAGGGAACATCTGGGAGGTACGTACATGCTCGGGACGACCACGGCCGCCGCTGCGCTGCGCCGTCGGGCGGCCGGGGCCGGTGCCAACCGCTGGGTCGTCCTCGTGGTCCTCTGCACCAGTCTGCTGCTGGTCGCGGTCGACGCCACCGTGCTGCATGTCGCGGTACCTGCCGTCACCGAGGACCTCCGCCCCAGCGCGATAGAGCTGCTGTGGATCGTCGACACCTATCCGCTCGTCTGCGCCGCCCTGCTGATCCTGTTCGGCACGCTCGGCGACCGGGTGGGCCGCCGACGGGTGCTGCTCCTCGGCTACGCGCTGTTCGGTGTGGCCTCCGCCATGGCGGCGCTCGCCGATACCGCTCAGGTGCTGATCGTGGCGCGGGCGCTGCTCGGTGTCGGCGGCGCGATGATCATGCCGGCCACGCTGTCGATCCTGCGGCAGGTCTTCCCCGACCGCCGGGAGCGGGCCGTCGCCATCGGGATCTGGAGCGCGGTCGCCGCGGTCGGCGCGGCCGTCGGACCGCTGCTCGGCGGGTTTCTGCTGGAGCACTTCTGGTGGGGTTCGGTCTTCCTGGTCAATATCCCGCTGATGCTGGTCAGCCTGCCGGTGGGGCGGCTGCTGCTGCCCGAGTCCACCGGCTCGGGCGACGGCCCCTGGGACGTGGTCGGCGCGCTGATGGCGGCGGGCGGGCTGTTCGGGGTGGTGCTCGGGGTCAAGCGGCTGGGCGGCGGCGAGCAGATGGCGAGCCCGTTCACCGTGCTGCCGTTGGTCGTGGGCACGGTCCTGCTGGTCCTCTTCGTCCGGCGGCAGCGGCGGCGCCGCCATCCGCTGGTCGATCTGAAGCTGTTCTCCCGTCCGGCGTTCAGCACCTCCGTCGGCTGCATCGTGCTGGCGATGCTCGCGCTGGTCGGGCTCGAACTGATCGCGGCGCAGTACCTCCAGCTGGTGCTGCGGCTGTCGCCGCTGGAGACCGGGCTGCGGCTGCTGCCGCTGACCGTCGCCGCGATGGCCGCCGGGCTGGTCGGGGCGCGGCTGCTGCGGCGGTTCGGGCCCCGGCGGATGGTGGCCGCCGGGTTCTGCCTCACCGCGTTCGCGGTGGTGCTGCTGACCGCGATGGGCCGGGAGGACAACGCCCCGCTGCTGCTCAGCGGTTTCGTCCTGCTCGGCTTCGGCCTGGAGGTGACCCTCTTCGGGTCGTACGAGTCGATGCTCGCGGAGGCTCCCCAGGAGCAGGCCGGGGGCGCGGCGGCGATCGGCGAGACCTCCTACCAGCTCGGTGCCGGGCTGGGGATCGCGCTGCTCGGCAGTGTGATGAACGCGGCCTACGCACCCGGGCTGAAGGCGGTGCCGGGCGTCCCGGCGTCGGCGTCGGCCGCTGCGGGCCACTCCCTGGGCGAGGCGTACGAGGTGGCGGGTCGGCTCGGCGGGTCCGCCGGGGGCGCCCTGCGCCGGGCGGCCCGGGACTCCTTCGTCCAGGGACTGCATATGACGCTGCTGGTCAGCGCGGGGCTGTTGCTGCTGGGGGCGGTGATGGCGCTGCGGCTGCCCCGGCTGATGCAGTGCGAGGCCGGGGTCGTGGAGGTCCCGGCGCCCCGCGAGGTCGCCCATCCGCCCGCCCGTGACTCCCTGCTGCGGAGCTGACGGACCGGGACTCCCCGGCAAGGCCCGGTCTCTGGATCTGCGGGGCGCCGGGCCGTAGCGTCGGCGTCAGTTCCTAGCGCTGCTAGTTTTCCGCATCTGGAGGCCCTCCATGTCCGCCCAGTCCCCGTCGTCCGCTCCGCCCGTCCGCTTCGACCCCCGGGACCCGCTCGGCCTCGACGATCTCCTCGAACCCGAGGACCTCGCCGTCCGGGACACCGTGCGCCGCTGGGTGGCGGACCGGATCACCCCCCAGGTGGCCGAGTGGTACGAGAACGGCGAGCTGCCCGGCATCAGGGAACTGGCACGGGAACTCGGCGCCCTCGGCGCGCTCGGTATGCCGCTCGACGGATACGGGTGCGCCGGGGCGAGCGCCGTCCAGTACGGGCTGGCGTGTCTGGAGCTGGAGGCGGGGGACTCCGGTATCCGCTCGCTGGTGTCGGTGCAGGGATCGCTGGCGATGTACGCGATCCACCGCTTCGGCAGCGAGGAACAGCGCCGGGAGTGGCTGCCGCGGATGGCGTCCGGCGAACTGATCGGCTGCTTCGGGCTGACCGAGCCCGACCATGGCTCGGACCCCGCCTCGCTGCGGACGCGCGCGGTGCGCGACGGGTCGGACTGGGTGCTCACCGGGCGGAAGATGTGGATCACCAACGGGTCGGTCGCCGGGGTGGCCGTGGTGTGGGCGCAGACGGACGACGGCATCCGGGGATTCGTGGTGCCCACCGACCGGCCCGGGTTCTCGGCGCCGGAGATCCACCACAAGTGGTCGCTGCGCGCCAGCGTCACCAGCGAGCTGGTGCTCGACGCGGTCCGGCTGCCCGCCGACGCGGTGCTGCCGGAGGTCACCGGGCTGCGCGGACCGCTGAGCTGTCTGTCGCACGCCCGGTACGGGATCGTGTGGGGCGCGATGGGCGCGGCGCGCAGCTGCTTCGAGACGGCCGTCGACTACGCGAAGTCCCGGGAGCAGTTCGGGCGGCCCATCGGCGGCTTCCAGCTGACCCAGGCCAAGCTGGCGGACATGGCGGTCGAACTGCACAAGGGGATTCTGCTCGCCCACCATCTGGGGCGGCGGATGGACGCCGGGCGGCTGCGGCCGGAGCAGGTCAGCTTCGGCAAGCTGAACAATGTGCGCGAGGCGATCGAGATCTGCCGTACCGCGCGGACGATCCTCGGGGCCAACGGGATCTCGCTGGAGTACCCGGTGATGCGGCACGCGACCAATCTGGAGTCGGTGCTCACCTATGAGGGCACGGTCGAGATGCACCAGCTGGTGCTGGGCAAGGCGCTCACGGGGCTGGACGCCTTCCGCTGAGTCGAGCGCGGGCCGTCCCCGACCTGGGAGGCGGGGCGAGCGTGGGCGGGGCCGGGTGAGCGGCCCCGCCTCAGCTCTGGTTGAAGAAGCCGTCCGTGCGATGCGCGGCCGACTCACCGCTGATGATCTCCGTGTCCGCCGGGGTCAGCAGGAACACCCGGTTGGACACCCGCTCGATGGAGCCGCGCAGCCCGAAGATCAGGCCCGCCGCGAAGTCGACCACGCGCTTGGCGTCGCCGGCGTCCATCGCCGTCAGGTTCATGATGACCGGGACCCCGTCCCGGAACAGCTCGCCGATCGCGCGGGCGTCCCGGAAGCTGTCCGGGGTGACCGTGCCGATCCGGCGGCCCTTCTCCTGCGCGGAGTCCGTGGCGACCTTGACCCGGGGGTCCGTGACCCAGGCGTCCTGGGACTCGTTGCCCTCGTAGTTGTCGTCGTCGTAGTAGCGCTCGTCTTCACTGTCGTCGACGAGGCCGAGCCACGCACTCGCCTTGCGCACCGATCCCATGGACGCCTCCTCTCACTGCGGTCTCATCTGCGTTCCGCATCCCTATGGTCATCCATGATGCGTATGACGCGCCAAGTGGATAGACGCCGCGCGGGGGGTTTGTGACGGTACTGGTGCACGGCCGATCCGTCGAGAGCCCGTGTGCCCCAAGGCTTCCCAAGGGTCTTGGTGGTCATGGCTGCTGACTGTGAGTGAAATATGACTCTTCCCGGCGTATGGGTGAGGGACGGGGTCGTACGGGTGAACGAGACCTCCGGTGCGCGCGGTCGGCTGGCCGATATCATGCCGCCCGGGGGCGCCTGTCCGACAGGGCGTCAATATCGGTGCGTACCACGGGGGGAACGCCATGTTCGGGATCGTCCGGCCCTGCCGTCATCGGCTCGGGGAGCGGCTGGCAGCGCAGTGGATGGCGCATTTGTGCGGGTTGTGTCTCGCCCTGCGCAAGGACCACGGACAGTTCGCCAGGATCGTCACCAACTACGACGGGTTGCTGATCTCCGTGCTGACGGAGGCTCAGCTGTCCGCGCCGGTACGGGAGACGGGCGCCTGGCGGCGCACCGCCGGGCCCTGTCCGCTGCGCGGGATGCGCACCGCCTCCGTCGCCCGCGGCGAGGGCGCCCGGCTGGCGGCGGCGGTGTCGCTGGTGCTGGCCTCGGCCAAGGTGCGCGACCATGTCGCCGACGGGGACGGGCTGCTGGCCCGGCGTCCGGTGGCACCGGCCGCCCGCCGGGTCGCCGAGAGCTGGGGACGGGCCGGGGCGCGCGGCGGGTCCGCCGTCGGCTTCGACACCGGTGTCCTGGTCGACGCCGTCGAGCGGCAGCTCGGCATCGAGGCGCTCGCCGGTCCCGGCACCCCGCTGCTCACCGTCACCGAGCCCACCGAGTCGGCCACCGCCGCCGCCTTCGCGCACACCGCCGTGCTCGCCGGACGGCCCGCCAACGCGGCCCCGCTCGCCGAGGCGGGACGCCTCTTCGGGCGGCTCGCGCATCTGCTGGACGCCGTCGAGGACCGGGACACGGACGCCGCGGCCGGTGCCTGGAACCCGCTCACCGCCACCGGCACCCCGCTCACCGAGGCCCGCAGGCTCGCCGACGACGCCGTGCACGGCATCCGGCTGGCGCTGGCGGAGGTCGCGTTCGACGAGGGACGGCTCGCGCACCGGCTGCTGGTGCACGAACTGCCCGCCTCCGTCGACCGCGCCTTCGGCACCACGTCCTGCGCGGCGCACGGCCACCACGACGTCCGCGGCGCCAACCCCTTCGCGCCGCCCGGCAGCCCCGGCACCCCGCCGCCGCCCGAGCCGCCGCGCAGACGCGGACTGATCCCGGGCTGCGCGGTGTTCCTCGGGCTGGCCTGCACCTGCCAGCTGTGCTGCGGGGAGTACGACGATCCGTGGACCGGTGAGCGCCGACAGGGCGGCTGTGAGGGCTGCGACTGCTGTGAGTGCTGCCAGTGCGACGGTTGCGGTGACGGATGCTGCTGTGACGGGTGCGGTGGCTGCAACTGCTAAGCGGTGACCGGGTACCGGTGGGTGGGGCGAGCGGGTGAACCCGAGGGTGGCTGACTGCTGACGCGAGGGGCGCGTGTGGAGGCGAGGGCTGCGCGTCCCGACGCCGGGCGGACCGGTGGGCGTGCGGGAGTCACGCGGGAGACACGGGAGGCGTCCGCTCAGCGGGACGGACGCGGGCAGTGCGGTCGGGGTCGGCTCAACAGGAACAGGACCACACGCGACCGAAGTCGATGTGGGAGCGGGTGACCAGCCACTGCTGCGGATGCATGGGGCAAGTGGAACAGGCATCCGGTTTCCCGTCAACCGCCGCCCGCCGCGCCGCTCACAGTTCGGACAGCCTTGACATGGCCCGCGAACGGGCCCGTACTCTCATCGCACCACGGCCCTGCTGAGGGGCTCGGCCGTGCCGCGCCGCCAGCGGCGCCCGTGTGAAGGCACCACCGGTGTTCGAGTTTCTCGAACCGTTGTGTCATGGAGCCTTCGTATGCCTTCCAGGGCCCTGAGTGCCTTCCCTCCTGCGCGTCCCCTCCGCCCCGTCCGTTGCTTTGGACCCGTGCGATGAGGCCCTCCGTGGTGATCGTCGGCGCCGGGCCGCGCGGGACCGGGGTGATCGAGCGGCTCGCGGCCAACGCCCCCGAGCTGTACGCCGGTACGGGCCTCGACCTGCATCTGGTCGACCCGTATCCGCCGGGCGCCGGACGGGTCTGGCGTACCGACCAGTCACCGCTGCTTTGGATGAACTCGCACGCCGAGGACGTCACCATGTTCACCGACGACACCGTGACCATGGACGGCCCCGTCCGCCCCGGGCCCACCCTGCACGAGTGGGCGGGCGTCGCCGGGCACACCTTCACCGACCGCCGGCTCCAGGGCGCCTATCTGCGCTGGGTGCACGAGCGGGCGGTGGCCGCCCTGCCGCCCGGGGTCACCGTCCACCACCACGCCCGGCGGGCCATACGGGTCGGCGGGTCCCGCGAGGGGCGCCAGCGGGTGTGGCTCGCGGACCGGCCGCAGCCGCTCCTCGCCGACCTGGTGATCCTCACCCTCGGCCATCTCGACGCCGAACCCGACGCCGAACAGCGCGAGCTGAGCGCGTACGCGGCCACCCATGGGCTGGTGCACCTCCCGCCGGAGTTCACCGCCGACAGCGACCTCGACGTCCTCGCGCCCGGCGAACCGGTCGTGGTGCGCGGCTTCGGACTGGCCTTCGTCGATCTGATGGTGCTGCTCACCGAGGGACGGGGCGGACGCCACGACGGGGACACCTATGTGCCCTCGGGCCGGGAGCCGGTGCTGTACGTGGGCTCGCGGCGCGGAGTGCCGTACCACGCGAAGATCGGGTACGACCTGGACGGGGAACGGCCGCCGCTGCCGAGGTTCCTGGGGCCCGCGCAGATCGACGGGCTGCTCGCCCGGCCGGACGGCGTCGACTTCCGGCGGGACGTCTGGCCGCTGGTCGCGAAGGAACTCGGCTTCGCCCACTACCACCGGCTCTTCCACGCCCATCCGGAACGCACCCGCATGGACTGGACCGTCTTCGAGGAGAAGTACGCCGCCGGGGACGCCGGGGACGCCGGGGAGCGGGCCGCGCTCGCCGCGGCGGCCGTGCCCGACCCGGCCGACCGGCTCGACCTCGCCCGGCTCGACCGGCCGCTGACCGGGGTGCGCCATGGCTCGCACGCCGGGTTCCAGGAGGCGCTGCGGGACCATGTGGAACGGGACCTGACCCGGCGTCACGATCCCGCGCACAGCCCCGACCTCGCGGTCTTCCACGCCCTGCTGTCGGTGTACGGGCAGCTGGTGCGGCTCGGGGACATCGGGTCCTGGTGGCACGGCTTCTTCAGCTATCTGGCGTCCGGACCGCCGGGGCCACGGCTGCGGCAGCTCCAGGCGCTGTCCCGGGCCGGGGTGGTGCGGTTCGTCGGCGCCGACATGGCGGTGGCCGCCGAGGACGGGGTGTTCCGGGCGTCCAGTCCGACCGTGCCGGGCTGGAGCGTCGAGGCGCGGGCGCTGGTCGAGGCCCGGCTGCCGGACCCCACGCTGGAACGCGCCCGCGACTCCCTGCTGCGCGCGCTGCACACCGACGGCGCCGCGGCCACGCCCGACGGGCTGCTCGCGGTGGACCCGGCCGACGGGCGGGTGCTGGACCGGGCCGGACGGCCGCATCCACGGCGGTTCGCGCTCGGACCGCCCACCGACGGACGGGGCGCCGGGGCGTTCACCCGGCCGCGCACCGGCGGCCCGGCGTTCCGGCAGAACGACGCGACCGCGCGGGCGGTGCTGCGGTTCCTGGCGGCGCTGGACGGGCGCGCGGTCGCGTGATGTCCGGTCCCAGGGAAGGGCGTGCCCCGATGACCTCCTCTTACGGATCCTTGTCCGGTTCCTCGTACGGTCGTGGGCTGCCGCATCTCGCCGCCGCCGTGGATCAGCGGGTGCCGGGTGACGGGGGGAGCGTGGTCGAGCTGATCCGGCTGGCCGAGCGCGGCGGGCTGGACTTCGTGACGCTCGGCGACGGGCGCGGCGGGCCGGACGTGCCCGGGACGCTCGCCTTCGCGGCGCCGGTCACCCGGCGGATCGGGCTGGTCGCGCGGGTGGCCGGGCCGGACGCGGCGGCGCTCGGCACGCTCGACTGGATCAGCGGGGGCCGGGCCGGGGCGTGTACCGAGGGGCCGGGGGCGGCCGGGGACGTGGTGCGGGTGGCCGACGCCACGGCGGGGCGGGCCGGGCAGTGGGCCGATGTGGTGCTGATCCGGGCGGGCGGCCCCGAACAGGCCGCCGCCGCACGGGCCGAGGTGCGCCGGGAGGCCGCCGCGGCGGGCCGCGACCCGGCGGGGGTACGGGTGCTGGCGGCGCTGCTGGTCGACCTCGGGGACGGCGAACGGGCCGCCGAGCCCGGCCACGGCGGCGGCGGACCGCGCTTCACCCCGGGTGGGCCGCTGTACCGGGGCGGACCGGTCGACCTCGCCGACCTCGTCACGGCCTGGCACACGGGCGGGGCCGTGGACGGCTTCCATCTGACCCCGGTCGAGCCGCGCCGGGACCTGGAGCGGCTGGTGAACGGGACGGTGGGGCTGCTCCAGCACCGAGGGCTGTTCCGTACGTTCTATCCGGGCAGCACGCTGCGTGAGCACCTCGGGGTGGGCGCGCGGCGGCCGGACGGGGTCGCGGAGGGAGCGGCGTGAGCGGCGGCGTGAGCGGCGTGGCGCGGGAGAGGACGGTGTGATGGACGGGTGGCTGCGGCTGGGGGTGCGGCTGCCGCTGGACGACCCCGGGATCACCTACCCGGTGGTGGAGCGGCTGGCGCGCACCGCCGAGCGCGGGCTGCTCGACTTCGTCCTGGCGGACGGGGCGGTCCCGGCTCTCGACCCGGTCACCGTGCTGAGCGCGCTGGCCGCCGTCACCGGGCGGACCGGACTGGTCGCCGGGGTGCGGGGCGGGCGGGAACTCGCCCGCCGGGTGGCGGAGCTGGACCGGTTGAGCGGGGGACGGGCGGGGTGGGCGGGCTGGTCTGAACGGGCGGACCGGTCGGACCGGTCGGACCGGGACCGGGCGGGCCGGTCGGAGCGGGCGGGCCGGTCGGGCGGCGACGGGGAGGCGGGCGTGGTGAGCGGGGTGGGCCCGGTGGGCGTGACGGGCGTGGTGAGCCCGGTGGGCGCGGTGGGCGTGACGGGCCCGGTGGGCCCGGTGGGCGTGGCTGTCGTGGTGGTCCGTCGGGACGATCCGGGATGGGACCTCGCCGATCTGCGGATACTGGGGCCGGTCGGGATCGACGGCCCGCCCGAGGAGGTCGCCGACCGGATCACCGACGCCCCGGTCCGGCGGGCGGGCGCCGACGGACTGCTGCTCGCCCCGCGCGCGGTCCCCGACGGGCTGGACGGGTTCGTGGACCGCGTCCTGCCGCTGCTGCGCGGACGCGGCGTGTTTCGTACGGAATACGGGGGTGCGGCATGGCGCTCCCCTCTGGGGCGGACCGCCCCGGTAAGGAAGGGTTAGGTAGATGACGGACGCAACCGATGCGTGGAAGCGGTGGCACGAGGCGCGGCTGGAGTCGGTCTCGGCGCCCTATGGGCCGCTCGCGCTGACCGGCACCCACTGGCTGGAGGACTATCCGGAGGGTCGAATTCCGGCCACTCCGGGGGAGTGGACGGTCGACGGGGACGCCGTACTGCTCACCGCCGCCGCGGACGACGGGCTGACCCTGGACGGCGAGCCCTTCGCCGGGCGGGTGCGGCTGGCCGCCGACGCGGGACCGGCGCGTGCCGCCCGGGTGGCGCACGGGGCGCGCCGACTGGTGGTGCTGGAGCGCGAGGGCAGCTGGGGCGTGCGGGACTTCGACCCCGACGCGCCCGCGCGCCGGGCGTTCACGGGCATCGACGCCACCCCCTACCAGGAGCGCTGGTCGGTGCCGGGCCGGTTCACCCCGTACGACGAGCGGCGCACCGTGCGGGTCGGCAACGCGGACGGCCGGGAGCGCGGGCTCGGGCTCGGCGGGGAGCTGGCGTTCACCCTGGACGGGCGGGAGCTGACCCTCCAGGTGTCGGTGGAGGGCGACGGCTCGCTGTGGGCGGTGTTCGCCGACGCGACCAGCGGAAACGGTAGTTATCGGTTCCGCTTCCTGCGGCCCGCGGCGCCGGACGCCGAGGGGCGGACCACGGTGGACTTCAACCGGACGCTGCTGCCGCCGTGCGCCTTCGCCGATCACTTCATCTGCCCCTTCCCGCCGCCGGGCAACCGGCTGGAGGCGGCGGTCGCGGCGGGGGAGCGGGACGTGGCGCCGGGCGGCGCGGGGGACGGGGCGGGGGGCGGGGCGGGGGACGGGGCGGACGTGGCGCATTGACGCCGGGGGTCCGTCCCGACATCCGGGGGAAGCACAGGTAACGGCCTTCGGCGCCAGGGGGATTCGGGGGCGCGCGGCCGAAAGGCACCCTTGCGCCGATCGGCCGTGCCCCCGAATACTCCCCCTCAGCGCTTGTCAGGGTCACGGCAGAAACCGGAATCCGGACAACGGCCGACCCCGGCTGCGCCTCACGGGCCCCGACCCCACGAGAGGGCCCCCGACTTCCCCTGTGGAGGAACGAAAAGTGAGGATCAAGCGCACTACCCCCCAAAGCGGTATCACGAGACCGACCCGGCTGATCGCCGTCTCCACCGGACTCGTGGCCGCGGCCGCGATCGCGATCCCCAACGCGAGCGCGTCGGACGTCACCACCTTCAGCGCCAACCAGCTCAAGAGCGCCAGCGACTCGGTGCTCAAGGCCGACATCCCCGGCACCGCCTGGGCCGTCGACAGCAAGACCAACCGCGTGCTCCTCACGGTCGACTCGACCGTGTCCGACGCGGAGCTGGCCACCATCAAACGGCAGGCCGGAGCCAACGCCGACGCGCTGACCGTCAAGCGCACCCCGGGCAAGTTCAACAAGCTGATCGGTGGCGGCGACGCCACCTACGCGACCAGTTGGCGCTGCTCCCTCGGCTTCAACGTCCGTGACAGCGCGGGCACCTCGTACTTCGTGACCGCCGGTCACTGCACCGACGGCGCGGGCACCTGGTACGCCAACTCCGCCCGCACCACCGTGCTCGGCCCGACCGCGGGTTCCAGCTTCCCGGTCAACGACTACGGCCTGGTCCGCTACAGCAACACCACGATCACGAAGTCCGGCACCGCCGGGACCGTGGACATCACCAGCGCGGCCACGCCCGCCGTCAACACCAACGTCATCCGCACCGGGTCGACCACCGGCACCCGCACCGGCCGGGTCACCGCGCTCAACGCGACGGTGAACTACGGCAACGGCGATGTGGTGTACGGGATGATCCAGACCACGGTGTGCGCCGAGCCGGGCGACTCCGGCGGCCCGCTGTACGGCAGCAACGGGGTCGCCTACGGGCTGACCTCGGGCGGCAGCGGCAACTGCACCTCCGGCGGGACGACGTTCTTCCAGCCGGTGACCGAGGCGCTGTCCGCGTACGGCGTGAACGTGTTCTGAGCACCGTGCTGAACCCCGGCGGCTGACCGGATCAGGCGAGTCCCCGCGCATCTGGTGGTGTGCGGGGGCTCGCCCTTGTGTGGTGCCCGGGGGCGCCCTCGGTGTGCCGGTGGCGGTGCCTGTGCCTGTGCCTGTGCCTGTTCTTGTGCCACCCGCGCCCCCGCCTACCACCCGCTCGCACATGGTGTTTGCGCTGTGAACGATTCCGGGGGCGACCGTGGACGGACCTGTGGACGGCGGGCCGGTCAAGGCGTAGGGGGCGCACGGCCGTTGTCGTACGCGCGTCCTGAGGTCGACCTTGTGTGCTCCCTGCACCGGTCGGGATAGTGGGCCGCCAGTCCCAGCACAGAGCGGCCGGTCCGGGTCCCCACAACCTGGTCGGCCGTCCCCCCACAGGAGGACCTGAGTTGAAGCACCGACGTATACACCGGCGGCGGGTCGCCGCGGCCGGCGCGGGTGTCGCCGCACTGGTCGCGGCGGGTGTCACTTTCCAGACCGCGAACGCCAGCGAGGCCCCGGACATCGCACAGCCGAAGATCCTCTCGGCACCGGCGGCCGGAAGACTCGCCTCGGTCCTCGGTCAGGGCCTCGGCACGGACGCGGCCGGAACGTACTACGACGCGAGGACGGAGAGCCTCGTCGTCAATGTGGTCGACGAGGCCGCCGCCCGGGTCGCCGAGAAGGCGGGGGCGCGGGCGAGAATCGTCGAGCACACGCTCGCCGAGCTGACGGCCGCGCGGACCACGCTCACCGCGGACGCCGCCCTGCCGGGCACGTCCTGGGTGACGGACCCGCGCACCAACACCGTGGTGGTCACCGCCGACCGGACCGTGACCGCCGCCGGGTGGGCCACGCTCACCGAGGTGGTCGGCGCGCTCGGTTCCCGGGCCGAGCTGAAGCGGACGGCGGGGGAGTTCACCCCGCTCATCGCGGGCGGTGACGCCATCACCGGCGGCGGTGGGCGCTGTTCGCTCGGCTTCAACGTGGTCAAGGGCGGCGAGCCGTTCTTCCTGACCGCGGGCCACTGCACCGAGTCCATCTCCACCTGGTCGGACGCGTCCGGCACGGTGATCGGCAAGAACGCGGCGTCCAGCTTCCCGGGCGACGACTACGGCCTGGTCCGGTACACCGCCCAGGTCGCCCATCCGAGCCAGGTGAACCTCTACGACGGCTCCGCCCAGCGGATCAGCGGCGCCGCCGAGGCCACCGTCGGGATGGCGGTGACCCGCAGCGGCTCGACCACACGGGTCCACTCCGGCACCGTCACCGGCCTGGACGCCACCGTCAACTACGGCAACGGCGACGTCGTCGGCGGTCTGATCCAGACCGATGTCTGCGCCGAGCCCGGCGACAGCGGTGGCCCGCTGTTCTCGGGCAGCGGTGCCGTCGGACTCACCTCGGGCGGCAGCGGGAACTGCACCTCCGGTGGGACGACGTTCTTCCAGCCCGTGACGGAGGCGCTGTCCGCCACGGGGACACAGATCGGCTGACCTGACCGGTCGGCCGTGGCACGGGTCCCGCCTCTCCTCCGGGGGCGGGACCTCTCCGTATCCCGGAGCCGATCCCGTACCCCCGAGCCGACCCCGTACCCCGCAGCCACCCCCCGTCACCGCCGCTGCACGGTCGCCGCGTCCACCAGTTCCCGGCGGCGGCGCAGTCCGGACGACAGCAGGGTGAGCAGGATGCCGCCCAGGGCCCAGGCGGAGAGCACCAGCAGCGCGCCGGTGAGCGCGTTGCCGTGGAAGTAGGCGATCGAGCGGGCCGCCCAGGTGCCCGCGCCCGGCGGCAGCGCGGCGCCGATGGTCCCCCAGAACGGCGGCAGCATCGGGTACGGGAAGGCACCGCCCGCGCTGGGGTTGCCCGCGATCACCACCACCAGGATCGCCAGACCGATGCCGACGATCCCGAAGATCCCCTGGAGGGCGAGCGTGGCGGCGCCGACCGCGAAGGTGATCAGCGCGCCGAGCCCCCACAGCGCCCCCACCGGACCCGGCAGCGCGCCCAGCACCGGCCCGACGATCAGCGCCCCGCCGAGCCCTCCGACGACCGCCACCGCCGCCATCGCGGCCAGCCGGATCACCGCGCGGCGGGGGTTCGCGGGCCGCGCGCCGGTGCTGATCGCCAGGATCGAGGCGCACAGATAGCCGCCGACGCACCAGCCGACCACCAGATAGAAGGACGACAGCCCGTTGAAGTCCTCGGGGGAGGCCGGGGCCACGTCGACGGTCCGGACCGTCCGCCCCCGGGTCCCGTCCACCGCGCCGACCAGCCGCTCCAGGGTGGTGGCGAGGACCGTGCCGCCGCCGGAGGCGACCAGCAGGGTGTCGGTGGGCCGGGCCGGGTCCACGATCAGCGCCCCGTCGATCCGCCGGTCGAGGATCTGGTCGCGGGCGCTCGCCTCGTCGGCCAGCGGACGCGGGTCCAGCGGGGAGCCGGGCAGCTCGGCGAGCGCGGTCACCGTCCGTCCGGCCGCGGCGGCGGGGGCGACCACCCCGAAGGGCACGTCCCGGGGCCGGGGGTCGTGCAGCGCGCCCACATAGGACGCGATGAACAGCAGCTGGAGCGCGACCACACCGATCACCAGCAGGGTGGCCCGGGGGGTGACGGCGTCCCGTACCTCGGCGAGAAGGCCGTGCCGGGTCGCGGGTCCCACGGTCGGCGGCATTCCCTGTGTCATGTCCTCACGGTCCGGGTCCCGGGGCATTTGCGCAGGTGGGAGGCGGCCGAACGGATGTCGTACTGACGTTCGAAGATGGGTCGGGATGGGGGTATGGTGGGCGGTGGAAGAAAAGAGAACTGATGTTCGAGAGAGTCGGTCCGGAGCGGACCCGGCTCACCAGTGCGGGAGGTGCGGATGCCGGGCTTCACGCATCTGCGCACCGTCTCCGGGTTCTCCGCGCGCCATGGCGCCTCGCACCCGGAGCGGCTGGCCGAGCGCGCCGCCGAACGGGGCATGGACGCCCTCGCGCTCACCGACCGGGACACGGTCGCCGGGACCGTGCGGTTCGCCAAGGCGTGCGCGAAGGCCGGTGTCCGCCCCCTGTTCGGCGCCGACCTGGCGGTGGAGGGACCCGACCCGGTCCGCGCTGCCCCGCGCGGCGCCACCCGCCGTACCCCGGTGCGTGGCGGCGCCTTCCTCGACGAGTCGACCCCGCGCGTCACCTTCCTCGCCCGGGACGGCGCGGCCGGCTGGGCGGATCTGTGCCGGCTGATCACCACCGCCCACCAGCACCCCGACACCCCGCTGCTGACCTGGTCCGCGAACCACGCCGACGGTCTCACCGTGCTGCTCGGCCCCGGCTCCGACGTGGGCCGCGCCCTCGCCGCCGGACGCCCGGACCGCGCGGCCCGGCTGCTCGTCCCCTGGCGCGAGGTCTACGGCGACGCCCTGCGGCTGGAGGCCGTCTGGCACGGCCGCGAGGGCACCGGCACCGGCTCCCTGCGGCTGGCCGCCCGGACCGTCGGGTTCGCCGCCGAACAGCGCGTCCGGCCGGTGCTCAGCAACGCCGTGCGGTACGCAGACCGGGGCATGGGCCCGGTCGCCGACGTCCTGGACGCGGCCCGCCGGCTCGTCCCCGTGGACCCCACCAAGGAGCTGGACTCCGGTGAGGCATGGCTCAAGGACGCCGCCGCCATGCTGCGCTCGGCCGAGCGGATCGTGGAGGCGGCCGGGTTCCGGCGCGACACCGCGTACCGGCTGCTGGAGCAGACCCAGGCCACCGCCGCCGCCTGTCTGGTCGACCCCGAGGACGACCTCGGGCTGAACAGCGTGCACTTCCCCGAGCCGGAGCTGGTCGGCGCCGGGCGGCGCGGCGCCCAGCGGGTGCTCGCCTCCCGGGCGGCGGCCGGGATGGTCCGCCACGGCTACACCGGCCGCCGCGCCTACTGGGAGCGGATGCACGACGAGCTGGACGTCATCGCCCACCACGGCTTCGCCTCCTACTTCCTGACGGTCGCCCAGGTCGTGGACGATGTGAAGGCGATGGGCGTACGGGTCGCCGCGCGCGGCTCCGGCGCCGGTTCGCTGGTCAACCATCTGCTCGGCATCGCGCACGCCGACCCCGTCGAGCACGGGCTGCTGATGGAGCGGTTCCTGTCCCGGCGCCGCGCGGTGCTGCCGGACATCGACATCGACGTGGAGTCCGCGCGGCGCCTCGACGTGTACCGGGCGATCATCGGCCGGTTCGGCGCCGAGCGGGTCGCCACGGTCGCCATGCCGGAGACCTACCGGGTGCGGCACGCGGTCCGGGACGTCGGCGCGGCCCTGTCCATGGACCCCGCCGACATCGACCGCATCGCCACGTCCTTCCCGCACATCCGCGCCCGGGACGCCCGCGCCGCCCTGGCGGAGCTGCCCGAACTGCGCGCGCTGGCCCGGGAGGTACGGGACGAGGAGAGGAAGTACGGCCGGTTCTGGGACCTGGTGGAGGCGCTGGACGCGCTGCCGCGCGGGGTCGCCATGCACCCCTGCGGCGTGCTGCTGTCCGACGCCGGGCTGCTGTCCCGCACCCCGGTGGTGCCGACCAGCGGCGAGGGCTTCCCGATGGCCCAGTTCGACAAGGACGACGTGGACGACCTCGGGCTGCTCAAGCTCGATGTGCTGGGGGTGCGGATGCAGTCGGCGATGGCCCACGCGGTCGCCGAGGTGGCCCGTGCGACGGGGGAGCGGATCGACCTGGACGCGGTCGCGGACGGCGATCCGGCGACGTACGCGCTGATCCGGTCGGCCGAGACGCTGGGGTGTTTCCAGATCGAGTCGCCGGGCCAGCGGGATCTGGTGGGGCGGCTCCAGCCGGCCACCTTCGACGATCTGGTGGTGGACATCTCGCTGTTCCGGCCGGGGCCGGTCGCGGCGGACATGGTGCGGCCGTTCATCGAGGCCCGGCACGGCCGGGCGCCGGTCCGCTATCCGCACCCGGACCTGGAGGAACCGCTGAGGGAGACATACGGGGTCGTCGTCTTCCATGAGCAGATCATCCATATCGTGCACCTCATGACCGGCTGTGGCCGCGACGAGGCGGACCGGGTGCGGCGCGGACTGTCCGACCCGGGGTCGCAGGGCCGTATCCGGGTGTGGTTCGCCCAGCACGCGGCGGCCCGCGGATACGACGCAGAAACGATTCAGCGCACCTGGGGGATCGTCGAGGCGTTCGGGTCGTACGGCTTCTGCAAGGCGCACGCGGTCGCGTTCGCCGTACCGACGTACCAGTCGGCGTGGCTGAAGGCCCATCACCCGGCGGCCTTCTATGCCGGGCTGCTCACCCACGACCCCGGGATGTATCCCAAGCGGCTGCTGCTGGCGGACGCGCGGCGGCGCGGGGTGCCGGTGCTGGCGCTGGATGTGAACCGGTCGGGGGTCGCCCATCGGGTCGAACTGGTGTCCGAGGCTGAGGGTGCGGGCACGGCGTGGGGGCTGCGGCTGGCGCTCTCCGATGTGCATGGCATCACCGAGGCCGAGGCGGCGCGGATCGCGGACGGCCAGCCGTACGCCTCCCTGCTGGACTTCTGGGAGCGGGCCCGGCCCAGCCGGCCGCTGGCCCAGCGGCTCGCCCAGGTCGGCGCGCTGGACGCGTTCGGCGCCAACCGGCGGGATCTGCAACTGCATCTGACCGAGCTGCACCGGGGCGCGCGCGGCGCGGGCGGCGGCCAGCTGCCCCTGTCCGGCGGGCGCCGGACCGCCTCCGCCGGGCTGCCCGACCTCACCCCGGCGGAACGGCTCAGCGCCGAGCTGGGCGTGCTGTCCATGGACGCCTCCCGCCATCTGATGGACGACCACCGGGAGTTCCTGCGCGAGCTGGGGGTGGTGTCGGCCAAGCGGCTGCGCGATGCCCGGCACGGCGAGAGCGTGCTGGTCGCGGGCGCCAAGGCGGCCACCCAGACACCACCGATCCGGTCCGGCAAGCGGGTCATCTTCTCCACCCTGGACGACGGCACCGGCCTGGTCGACCTCGCCTTCTTCGACGACTCGCACGACGCCTGCGCGCACACCGTCTTCCACTCCTGGCTGCTGCTGGTGCGCGGGGTGGTGCAGCGGCGCGGGCCGCGCAGCCTCAGCGTGGTCGGCTCCGCCGCGTGGAATCTCGCCGAGCTGATCGAGCTGCGCGCCGAGGGCGGCCTCGACCAGGTGGCGACCCGGCTCGCGACGCCGGAGGGACGGGAGGTGCCGGAGGGGCAGGAGGGACAGGGGGCGCCGGAAGGACGGGAGGCGCCGGAGGGACAGGGGGCGTCGGAGGGGCGGGAGGTGCCGGAGGGGCAGGGGGCGCCGGAGGGACGGGGGGCGCCGGAGGACCCGACGCACGGCCGTCGGATCCGGCTGCCGACCGGATACGAGCTGCATCCGTGGGCCGATCTGCGTCCCGCGGGGCAAGAGCCCTCACAGGTACGGAAGTTGTGGCACCAGAGCCCGGGGAGTGCGGGATGACCATTCTCTGCGTACGTTTCCAGCAGCCGCCGCGGGACACCGCCGCGCCGTCGCCCGAAGGGGTCCTGCCGGGGCTGCTCGCCCTGCTGGAGGAGTTCACCCCGGTCGTCGAGGCGCTGCCGCCCGACGGGGCGCTGGCCGATCTGCGCGGCGCCGAACGGTACTTCGGCCGGGACGCGGTCCAGCTGGCGTCGGTGATCCGGGTGCGCGCCCTGGCCCGGTACGGCGTGGACTGCGCGATCGGCGCCGGACCCGGCCCGCTGCTCGCCCGGCTCGCGCTGCGCACGGCGGTGCCCGGGGCGACCCGCGCGGTGCCCGCCGACCCGGACGGGATCGCGGAGTTCCTCGCCGGGCAGCCGGTCGGTGTACTGCCCGGCGTCGGCACCGCGACCGCCCGCACGCTCTGCGCGTACGGCCTCGACAGCCTCGGCGCGGTGGCCGCCGCGCCGCTGTCCACGCTCCAGCGGCTGATCGGCGCGAAGGCCGGGCGCGAACTGCACGAGCGGGCGAACGGGGTCGACCGCGGCCGGGTGGTGCCGAACGCCGTCTCCCGCTCGCTGGTCGCCGAACGCCTCTTCGCCCTGGACGAGCTGGACCCCGACCGGCACCGGCGGGCGCTGCTCTCGGCGGCCGGGGAACTGGGCGGCCGGCTGCGGTCGCTGGAGAGGATCTGCGGGGGGCTCACCCTCACCGTGCGGTACGCGGACCGGTCCGCGACCACCCGCACCCGCACCCTGCGGGAGCCGACCGCGCACTCCGCTGCGCTGACCCGGGAGGCGTACCGGATGTACGAGGCGCTGGGGCTGCAACGGGCGCGGGTACGGGCGGTGCTGCTGCGGGCGGAGGGGCTGACGTCCGCCGAACGGGCCGCCCATCAGCTCACCTTCGACCCGGTGGAGGAGAAGGTGCGCCGGATCGAGGAGGTCGCGGACCGCGCGCGGGCGAGGTTCGGGGCGAAGGCGGTGATGCCGGGGAGTCTGGCGGCGTGACGCCGAGCGGGCCCCGGTGACGGACGGGCCGGGTTCCTGGTGCCGGCTTCGCGTGGGCGGGCGTGGCTGGTGGTGTCGACTTCGCGTGGGCGGGCCCCGGTGACGGACGGGCCGGGCTCCTGGTGCCGGCTTCGCGTGGGCGGGCGTGGCTGCGCGCCGCGCGGGAGACGGCGGGGGACGCGGTGCGCGGGTGGGGTACGGCCGTGGGGGCGGGCGAGGTCCGGGAAGTGCGGCGCGGACTGCCGGAGACCGCGTCGAGAGAGCCCCTGCGTCCGGCGTGGTGCGTGCGGTGCGCACCTGATGGGCGGGCGGGCTTTGTCATCCGGGAGCTAAGTCGGGTCGGGCGACGCACCTCATTATCACGGTGACATGTGCAGGTGCGGAGGGTGCGCAAGGTTTTACTCGCCCGTAACTTCCCCCTTGAACTACTGGTCCGTAACTTGACGAGTGAACAGCATCCTCGTGATCCGGATCACAGGGCGTAAGGCCGTCGTAATTCCCTTGAGCCGCAAGGAGATCACCCGATGCTGCCCTGGAGAAGAGTGCTCCGACCGCTGGCGGCAGTGCTGCTGACCGGCGCGCTGGCCACCGTCCCCACCGCCACCGCACAGGCCGCAGCGCCCAGCGCGGGCTGGAACGACTACTCCTGCAAGCCGTCCGCCACGCATCCGCGCCCCGTCGTCCTCGTGCACGGCACATTCGGCAACTCGGTCGACAACTGGCTGGGCCTCGCGCCCTATCTGACCCAGCGTGACTACTGCGTCTTCTCCCTCGACTACGGCCAGCTTCCCGGAGTCCCGTTCTTCAACGGCCTCGGCCCGATCGACAAGTCGGCGGAGCAGCTCGGGGCGTTCGTCGACACGGTGCTCGCCGCGACCGGCGCCAAGGAGGTCGATGTCGTAGGCCACTCGCAGGGCGGCATGATGCCCCGCTACTACCTCAAGTTCCTGGGCGGGGCGGCCGAGGTGAACACCCTCGTCGGTCTCTCCCCCGACAACCACGGCACCACCCTGAACGGCCTCACCGGGCTGCTGCCGTACTTCCCCGGCGCCGAGGACCTGCTCAAGACCGCCACCCCGGCGCTCGCCGACCAGATCGCCGGATCGGCGTTCCTCACCAAGCTCAACGCGGGCGGCGACACCGTGCCCGGGGTGAACTACACGGTCATCACCACCAAGTACGACCAGGTGGTCACGCCGTACCGCAGTGCCTTCCTGGACGGTCCGAACGTGCGGAACGTGCTGCTCCAGGATCTGTGCCCGGTCGATCTCTCCGAGCATCTGGCGATCGGGCTGTTCGACCGGATCGCCTTCCACGAGGTGGCCAACGCGCTCGACCCCGCCCGCGCCAAACCCACCACCTGCGCGTCCGTGTTCAGCTGAGCCGGACCCGCCCGGACCCGGGTCCGGGGTCCGACCGGCCTGAGCCGCCGGTCGAGCCCCGGACCCGGGAGTGTCCGGGTCAGCCGCCGCTGCGCGCCCGGCGCCGGACCGACGCGAACAGCGCGGCCGAGCCCAGCGCGAGGGCCGCCGCGCCGCCGACCGCGATCACCGGGGTGGTGCTGTCCCCGCCGGTCTCGGCGAGGGCGGTGCCGTCACCGGAACCGTCCGCGGCACCGTCCGCCACGGGCCGTGCGGGAGCGCCCGCGGCCTTCGGCTCGTTGCCCGCGCCCTCGGCACCGGCGGCGGGGGTCGGGTCGGTCGTGGTGTGCGCGTCGTGGTCGCCGTGGCCGCCGTTCTCCACCGTCGACTTCTCCGTACCGGCGTCGATCTGCTTCTCCGAGGGCGCGGAGGCGGTGGGCGCCGGGGTGGCACCGCCGCCGGAGCCGCCCTCCGTCCCCGTCGAGCCGCCGCTCGCCCCGCCGAAGGTGATGTCCGCGCAGGAGTAGAACGCCTCCGTGCTGTCCGAGCGCTGCCACACCGCGTACAGCACATGCTTGCCGGACCGCTCGGGCAGGGTGCCCCGGAAGGTGTAGAAGCCGCCGTCCGAGCTACGGGTGGTGGGGGTCGAGGCGACCGGGTTGGCCAGGTCCAGGTCGCCCCAGGCGAGCGCCTTGGACGGGTCGAAGCCGGGCTTGGTCAGATACACCTTCATGGCCCCCTGGTGCGGCGCCGTCACCCGGAACTTGAAGGTGTACGCACCGGCCTGGACGCTGGTCGCGGGCCAGTCGGCGCGCGGCAGGTCCATCCCCTTGAAGGTGGGGTCGTTGGCGCTGCACAGCTTGCCGTCCGGGATCAGCTGCTGGTGGCGGCCGTCGGCGTTGCCGATGCGGATGCCGTTCCAGTCGTAGAGCGCCTGGGTGCCGCCGGCCGCGACCGCCGCCTTGCACGCCGCGGACCGGGGGTTCTCCGGTCCCTCCGCGAGACACTGCGAGACCCGGCTGACCGGGTCGCCCAGCGCCCCGTGCGCGGCGGCGGGCGCTCCGGTCAGCACGGTCAGCGCGGTCAGGGCGAGCGGGACGACGGCGGTCGCGGCGACGGCGGCGGCCGTACGGCCGGTGGGACGGCTGAGGGACGGGCGGACGGGCAGGCGGACGGGCATGGGGGCACTCCTCGCAGCGGTCGTTCGCGGGATCTCCGGGTGACCGGTGATCCCGTGGGGGCGATCAGAAGCTAGCCCCAAGAAACCGCCCCGACGGCTGTGGAGAGCGCGTCGGGGCGATCTTTATGTTCGAATTAAGGGAGTGCTCAGGCTGGGCTGAGGTAGGTCCGGTCCAGGTGCCCGGCGCGCGGCCGGGACGGCTCCCGCTCAGTCCTCGGGCCACCAGGTGCGGGCGATGTCCTCGCGCACCTCGGAACGGTCCGCGGGGCGGTCCTCGCGCTTCTCCCGGACCCGTCGGGCGTCCGTCTTCTTCAGGGGCTTCTGCACGGTCGTACGGCGCATGGCTGCCTCCTTCAGTGCCTACCGGGTTCCGTGGCGGCACGGAGGCAGGCCCTTGGGGGGAGAGTTCCTCATGGACGCCGGTCTGTCAGTGGCGGACATCACGATTGAACGTCCGGTCGGTGTACGGCGGCGCGGGGAATGGACGGGATTGTCAGTGCCGGGTGTCACTCTGGGTGCATGACGAACGACAGTGACACCGGTGTGGGCGAGGTGGACTGGGACGCGGCGGCGGCCGGGTTCGACGACGAGCCGGACCACGGGCTGCGCGACCCGGTGGTGCGGGCCGCCTGGGCCGCCCGGCTGCGCGGCTGGCTGCCCGCGCGCCCCAGCGATCTCCTCGACCTCGGCTGCGGCACGGGCAGTCTGGCCCTGCTCGCCGCCGAGCAGGGCCACCGGGTCACCGGGGTCGACCGCTCCCCGGCCATGGTCGAGCGCGCCCGAGCCAAACTCGCCGGGCGGGACGCCGCGGTCCTCGTCGGCGACGCGGCCACCCCACCGGTCGGTGAGGAGCGGTACGACGTGGTGCTGGTCCGGCATGTGCTCTGGGCGCTCCCCGACCCCGCCCGCGCCCTGCGCCAGTGGCGCGGACTGCTGCGCCCCGGCGGCCGGCTGGTCCTGGTCGAGGGCGTGTGGGGCACGGCCGCCCCGACCGGCATCCCCGCCACCCGCCTGACCGCCCTGCTCGCCCCCACCACGGCCGAACTGCGCACCGAGTCCCTGTCCGGGGAGCCGGACCTGTGGGGGAGAGCGGTGGACGACGAACGGTATGTGGTGGTGGCGGTGGTGTGACCGGGGCGGCTCAGGGGGGCGCGGCTTGGGGTCGGGGCGTGGAGGGGGATCGGGGTGTCTGGCGGGACCCGGCGCCCACCGGGGCCGGGGCGTGGATCGGGGTGCGGATCAGGATCGCGGTGCCTGCCGGGACCCGGCGCCCACGGGGGTCGGGGCGTGGATCGCGGCGTGGATCGGGGCCGGGGTTGCCGGGATCCGGGCGCGGATCGAGGCCGGGGCGTCTGGCGCGACCCGGCGCCCACCGGGGCCGGGGTGCGGATGGGGATCGCGGTGCCTGCCGGGGCCCGGCGCCCACGGGGGTCGGGGCGTGGATCGCGGCCGGGGTGTCTGCCGGGACCCGGGCGCCTACCGGGGTCGGGGCGCGGATCGAGGCCGGGGCGTCTGGCGCGACCCGGCGCCCGCCGGGGTCGGGGCGTGGATGGAGATCGGGGCTTCCACCGGGACCCGGGGCGCTCACCCCGACCCGGGCGCGCACGCCCCGGCCCATGTCTCAGCCCAGCCGCTCCCCGAACCGCTCCCCCCAGGAACCCTCCCTGTCCCCCGTCCTCGCCAGGCGCTCCAGTTCGTCCAGTGCCGCCACGGCCGCCGTCGCCGCCTCCGGGTCACGGGTCGCCAGGCCGCTGCGGGTGAACTCGTCCTCGTCCAGGCGGCGTACGTCCGTGCCGTCGGCGGAGCGCCACAGGTCCAGGTCGAGGTCCTCCACGACCAGCTCGCCCCCGGTACGCACGGCCGGGCGGGTGATGTCGCAGTACCAGCCCTTCAGCGTGCCGCCCGCGTCCCGGACCTCCTTCACCGCGTACCACCGGTCACGCCAGTAGTACTCGGTGAAGACATCACCGGCCTCGAACCGGACGAACCCGAAGTCCCGGGTCCCGGCGCCCGCCCAGGGGGCGCGGACCGCGATCCGCACACCGTCGTCCGCCAGCAGTTCGGCGGGGTAGCGGATCTTCGTGCGGCCCGCCTTGACCAGGACGATGTCCAAGGTCGTGGCGGCCGACGGGTCAGCCGCCGAGGGCGCGGGCATGGCTGACCTCCGTCACACGGATCTCATAGCCGAACGCCTTGTTGATCGCGAGCATCGGCCCGTTGTCCGCGTCGTTGCCGGTGATCGCCTCGGTGCGGCCGGCCGCGCGGGCGCGCAGCAGCGAGTCGGTCTTGGCGAGCTTGGCCAGCCCCCGGCCGCGGTGCGCGCGGGCCGTGCCGGTCATGGCGGAGCCGTAGCGGCCCAGCTCGTCGGTGTAGGCCGCGCTGAACGCCGCGGGTACGCCGTCGACCAGCACCACCGAGGTCAGCTCATGGTTCAGCAGCGGATGGTGCCAGGTCTCGGCGAGCCACGCCGGATAGTCGGTCAGCGCCGCCTCGATGTCGCTGGGCTCGTCCAAGGTGGTCTCGGCGTCCAGCGTGAACAGCGGACGGGGGTCGTCGGCGAAGTCGGCGCCGGTGCGCAGCTCCACACCGGGCGGCAGCGGGGGGAGGCCGGGGAGCGCGGCCGTCGTCAGGTCCAGCCGCAGGAAGTGCGCGGCGCGGCTGGGCGTGTAGCCGCGGCGGGCGGCGAAGGCCCGGTCCTCCGGGCGGTCCAGCACCCAGGCGAACACCTTGGTCGCGCCCGCGGTCGCGAGATGCTCCTCGGCCGTGCGCACCAGCAGCGATCCGGCGCCCTCACCGGTGCGGTCGGGCCGGACGTACACATTGAGGTACGCCTGGCCGGGCTCGGGGCTGTCGGCGGACAGACCGGTCTGGGCGGTGCCGACGATCTCGCCGTCCACCTCCGCCACGAGCAGTCGGTGCCGGGCCTCCGGGCGCTGCCGGATGAGGTCGTGGACCACCGAGTCGGCGGTGGCCATCAGATACGGCAGAGCGAGCCGGCGGGTCGCGCAGAACCCCTCGGCGTCGGCCCTGACCCCGGGACGGATGTCACGTACGAGCACGGTCATGTGGGCGCACGCTACGGGGGCCGTGCGCCGGGCGCCTCCGAATTTTCCCCGGGTGCGGAAGAATCGGGGCGTGACCTTGAAGATCCGGATCGATGACAGCGCACCGCCGTTCGAGCAGGTGCGGGCACAGATCTCCACGCAGGCGCGGTCGGGGGTGCTGCCGGTGGGGTACCGGCTGCCGACGGTACGGGGGCTCGCCGAGACCCTGGGCCTCGCCGCGAACACCGTGGCCAAGGCGTACCGGGCGCTGGAGACGGACGGCGTGATCGAGACCCGGGGGCGCAACGGCACATATGTCGCCGCCGCGGGCTCGGCGGCCGAGCGGGAGGCGGCGTCGGCGGCCCAGTCGTACGCCGAGCGGGTACGGCGGCTCGGCGTGGCGGAGGACGAGGCGCTGACCGCCGTACGGGACGCCCTGCGGGCGGCTTACGGGACGTGACGGGGCGGGTCGGGGAACGCCCCCGCCTTCCCGACGCCCCCCTACGGGCACAGCCCCCTACAGGCACAGCCCATACAGGAAGCCCCCTACAAGTACAGCCCCGCCTCCGCGCCGCCCCGCGGTTCCGGCAGGGACGTCGGGGAGATGCCCCGGCGCAGGGCGTACAGCTCCGCCAGGGTCGCGCCCTCGCGTCCGACGCCGTCCTCCGTGCCCAGCCAGCTCACCGCCTCCGACCGGGTCAGCGCGCCGACCTCGATCCGGGCGAGACAGCGGCCGGGGCGGACCACGGCCGGGTGCAGCCGCTCCAGGTCCTCGTTGGTGGTGACCCCGACCAGCACGTTGCGCCCCTGGCCGAGCAGTCCGTCCGTCAGGTTCAGCAGCCGGGACAGGGCCTGGCCCGCCGTGTGCTTGGCCTCGCCGCGGATCAGTTCGTCGCAGTCCTCCAGCAGCAGCAGCCGCCAGCGGCCCTTCCCGTGGGAGTCGTCCTCACCGATCGCGATGTCCATCAGATAGCCGACGTCGGAGAAGAGCCGCTCGGGGTCCAGGACGCAGTCCACCTGGCACCAGTCCCGCCAGGACCGGGCGAGCGTGCGCAGCGCGGAGGTCTTGCCGGTGCCCGGCGGGCCGTGCAGCAGGAGCAGCCGCCCGGCGATGTCCTCCGGGGTGGTCTTCATCAGACCGTCCATCGCGTCGGCGACCGGCGCGGTGTAGTTGGACCGCACCTCGTCCCAGGTCCCCGCCGCGATCTGCCGGGTCGTGCGGTACGGGCCGCGCCGCGGCGACATGTACCAGAAGCCCATCGTCACATTCTCCGGCTGCGGCTCGGGTTCGTCCGCCGCGCCGTCCGTCGCCTCGTCCAGCACCTTCGCGGCGAGTTCGGCGGTGGTCGCGGTGACCGTGACATCGGCGCCCCGGTTCCAGCGGGAGATCAGCAGGGTCCAGCCGTCGCCCTCGGCGAGGGTGGCGCTGCGGTCGTCGTCGCGGGACAGGCGCAGTACCCGCGCGCCCTCGGGCAGCAGGGTCGCGCCGGAGCGCACCCGCTCGATGTTCGCGGCGTGCGCGTACGGCTGCTCGCCGGTCGCGAAACGGCCGAGGAACAGCAGGTCGACGACGTCCGACGGGGAGTCGGAGTCATCGACGTTGAGCCGGAGCGGCGGGACGCCGTGCGGGAGGTCGGACATGCCGCCATGATCGGGCACGGGCGGCCGGTACGCACCCCGTTTCCACCGGGTGGTCGCACGGTTACTGTTGCCCCCGATGGCACGTCATGAGGCGAATTCGGGGGCGCGGCGCTGGCGGCTCACCGCGCTGCTCGGTGTCGGAGCCGCCGCGGTCGCGCTGCTCGTGACCCTGCTCACCGCCCTGCCCGGCGGCGGGGCCCCGTCCGGCACCACCTCCGACGGCGACCGGCCGCACGGCACCCCGGCGGTCCCCGCCGACACCGGTCCCGACGTCGGCTGGGGCTTCACCCACACCCAGTTCAGCGCCGACGACGGCGACCCGGCCGCGGTGTCCCGGGTCGAGGAGCGGCTCACCGGCAGCGGTCTGCCGCAGAACCAGCACATCATGGGCTGGGGCGCCGACAACCCCGAGCCGTCCGAGGGCCGTTACGACTTCGCCGCCCTGGACCGCCGGATCGACTTCGCCCGCGCGACCGGCGCCACCCCCGTCGTCACCCTGTGCTGCGCGCCCGACTGGATGAAGGGCGGCGACCCCGGCAGCACCGACTGGAGCGCCCTGGAGACGGCCCCCGACCCGGAGCACTTCGCCGACTTCGCCGCCCTCGCCGCGACCGTCGCCCGGCGCTACCCCGACGTCCGGCACTTCGTCGTCTGGAACGAGTTCAAGGGCTTCTGGAACGACACCGCCGCCCGCTGGGACTACGAGGGCTACACCCGGCTCTACAACCAGGTGTACCGCGCGCTCAAGAAGGTGGACGCGGACATCCTGGTCGGCGGGCCCTATCTCGTCATGGACAGCGTCGACCCCCGCCAGACCGAGCTGGCCTCCCCCACCCTCAAGGGCCCCTGGGGCGCCGCCGACCAGCGGGTCCTGGACGCCTTCGACTACTGGAACGCGCACAAGGCGGGCGCCGACTTCGTGGTCGTCGACGGCTCCAGCTACACCCGGGACGACGAGCTGCTGCCCGACGAGTTCGCCGCCACCGACAAGTTCACCGCGGTGAGCGCGTGGGTGCGCGCCCGGACCGGGGAACTGCCGCTGTGGTGGGCCGAGTACTACGTCGAGCCCGCCGACTCCAACGACGACCGCGAGGGCTGGTCCGAGCCGCACCGGGTCGCCGTCCAGGCCGCCGGACTGATCGCGCTGGCCCGCGGCGGCACCACCAGCGGCTTCTACTGGAACCCGGAGAAGGAACGCGGCCCCGACTGCCCCGGCTGTCTGTGGACCCCCACCGACACCCCCGGCGGCGGGACCGCCCTCCCGCTGTACGACCTGCTGGCCCGCTTCTCCGCCGCGTTCCCGCCCGGCACCCGGTACGAGGACGTCCCGGTCGTCGCCGACGACCCGGCGGACGTGCGGGTGCTCGCCGCCGCGGAGACCGTCCTCGTGGTCAACACCCGGGACCGCCCGGTCACCGCCGAGATCGACGGGCGGCGGCTCGACCTGACGGCGTACGAGGTGCGCTGGCTCGACCGCTGACCCCCTGACCTCCTCACTTCATCGTCAGGAACCGCTGCACCAGCGACGCGACGAACAGCGCCAGCAGCGGCAGCGAGAACCAGAAGCTCCCCTGGAGCAGCCGTAGCTGCCGCACACTCGGCCGGACCGCCACCCGCACCACCTCCCGCGCCATGAGCAGCACGATCAGGGTGACCGCGGCCAGCGCCCCCACCACCGACCACGGCGTCCAGGTCACCCGCGGCCCGACCGGGCCGGGATCGGCGCGCGGCACCGGATCGGACGGCTGCTCCCGCAGGGTGTAGAGCGTGACGTCCCCGTTCACGAACGGCTTGGCCAGCTCCGGCCGCCGGTCCAGGTTCTCGATCAGCCGCGCCTCCCACGCCACCGGATAGCCCGAGTCCATCGTCAGATACACCACCTGACTCCGGTTCACCATCAGATACGCGTTCGGCCCCGCGTCCCTGAGCGCCTTGACCAGGCTCGACACCAGCACCGGATCGGGCGGTGCGAGCGTCGGCACGTACTCCACCTTCTCCATGTCCCGCGCGCCCCAGGGCAGGGCGGGCGTGACGTTCTCCAGGACGTCGTCGCTCAGCCACAGCAGCCGCAGCGTCGGATCGTCGTGCGCGTACACGTACTCCATCGCGGCGACCTCGCCGGGCCGGACCCGTTCGAACGGCTCGTTGCCCCAGCGGGCCACCAGGAAGCCGCCCATCAGCACCAGTCCCGCCATGAGCGCGGCCAGCGGGGCGAGGCTCGCCGCGTCCTTGCCGCGCTCCTCGGGCGTGGCGCCGGTCCTCGGGAACAGGGCGAGCGCGGCGAGCAGCGCGGCGCCGGGCAGCGCGAACATGAAGACCCGCAGCGCCATCTCCCCGCCGTACGACTGCATACCGAAGCCGAGGAACGGGACGAACGCCAGTACCGGCAGGACGCGTTCGCGGTAGCGGTGGAAGCGGCGCCGCCACCAGCCCCAGCAGGCGAACGCCAGCACCCCGCCCGCCAGCAGCACCCGCACGTACAGCACCAGCTTGTGGCTGGAGGAGCCGCCCTCGATCCGCCCCGACACCGACGAGGAGACATTGCCGCCGACCCCGCCGATCCCGCCGAACAGCTCGTCGAAGTGCCCGGACCAGTACGGCTCGGCGAGGAAGCCGATCCAGGCCGCGACCATCACCGTGAACAGCACCGGCAGTCCGCGCAGCTCCGACCTGCCGGTCAGCACCAGCGCCGTGACCACCCCGAGCATCACGAACGGGGTCAGCTGATGCGCCGGGACGCTCGCCGCGAACAGACCGGTCACCACCAGCAGCAGGACCGTGCGCTGCCCCCGGTCCGCCGGTTCCACCTCTGTCTCGCCCGGCCGCACCCGGCCCCAGATGACGTGCGGGGCGCGGAACCACACCAGCAGCAGCGCCACGAACACCAGATAGAGCAGATAGGTGAAGCCCTGCGGCGAGAAGTAGTCCTGGCCGACCCAGCCGCTCAGCACGAAGATCCAGATCCCGGTCCAGCGCGCCCGCCAGCTCACCCGCAGCGCCCGGGTCAGCAGGAACATCGGCGCGAGGTACAGCAGTTGGATCGCCGTCGGCCACCAGCGGATCACCTCGGTGAAGTCGTCCACCCCGCACGCCTGGGCGACGAACGCCACCGCCGCGAAGAAGCCCGGCCAGCTCCACCGGGCGTCCAGATCGGGCACCGCCGACCCGGTCCGGTCGATGTAGTCCAGAAACCCGAGATGCTGCCACGCCGTCGCGAACCGCGGCTCGGTCTCGATCACCGCGGGCAGCGCGTGCAGCGATACGACGGTGGCCAGCAGGGTCACCAGCAGCAGCGCCCGGCGCTCCCGGTGCGGCCAGAGCAGCGACGAGAACACCACGACCAGCAGGGCCGCCCCGGCGAGCGTGGGCACCGGCAGCACCGAGATCAGCCCGAGGCCGCCCATCCGGTCGAGATCGCTCTCGCCGAGCCGCGCGGCCGGTACCCAGTACAGCGCCAGGGCGACGGCCAGCAGACAGCCGAGGACCACACCGACCCGGGTGGGGCGGAGGGAGCGGCGGGTACGGGGGGTACGGGGGTGGGGGCCGGGCCCGGTCTCCGCCGGCCGTTCCCTCGCGGCTGCGGGCTCCGCCACTTGCTCCTTCGCGGCGGTGGGCTCCGCCACTCGTTCCTTCGCGGCGTCCCACACGGCCGCCCGCTCCGGCGGCAGCGCCCACGCCGGGGTCCGCACCACCCGGACCCCCCTGGGCGGCGTCCCCGGGCCCGGCCGGACGTCCGGCCGCCGTTCCGCGTGGTCGAAGTCGGCCGGGAGGCGCAGCGCGAGGGTGTCGCCGTCCGGCGCGTCCCCGTCGCCACCGTCCGGGGCGTCCGGGGTTTCCGGCGGGGCCGTCGGCGGGGTCGCCCGGATCGTGCGGTACAGCCGGGGCGCGGCCAGCGCCACGATCACCGCGAGGCTGCCGATCTCGGCGACCGCGGCCCCGGTCAGCCCCATCCGGGGCAGCAGCGCCAGCGTCAGCCCCAGCACCAGCGCGCACAGCAACCCCTGGAGCCAGGCGAGTCCGGCGGTCCGGCTCTGCGCCCGCAGCACCGCGAAGTACGTCTCCATCACGACCCGCAGCACCGCGCCCACCGCGAACCAGCGCAGCAGCGGCGTCGCCGCCTCCGCGTACCCGGCGCCGAACACCCCGAGTATCCAGGGCGCGCCGAGGAACAGCGCGGCGGCGACCGGCAGCATGATGCGGGCCATCCGGCCGAGCGCGGCCCGGGTGTTGGCGGCGAGCCGCGCCGGGTCGTGCGAGCCCTCGACGGTGAGCGAGGCGCCCATGTTGATGGCGAGCAGATTGACCGTGCCGCCGATGGTGGTGGCGATGTAGAAGTAGGCGTTGTCGACCGCGTCGACCTGCGCGGCCACGATCACCGGCACCAGATAGACCACGGCCAGCGAGAACAGCGACCCGGTGTAGTCCCCGGCGAGGAACCGGCCGACCTCCCCGAGCGTGGGCGGCGCGGCCCTGCCCTCGGTGGCCCGCACATGGCGGGGCACCAGCCGCCGGAACACCAGCCAGCCCAGCGGCAGCACCGAGCAGGCGATGGCCGCCACCCAGGACACGAACACCCCGGCGACCGGCACCGCCACCGCGAACGCCACCAGCAGCCCCAGCTTGACGGCGGAGAACACGGTGTTGCCGACCGGCACCCAGGTGGCGCTGCGCAGCCCGGTCAGCACCCCGTCCTGGAGGGTCAGCAGATTCCAGCCGACCACCGCCAGCACGAAGAACAGCGCGGGCCCCGGCCCATGCAGAAACCGGTACGACGGCCCCCAGAGGTCCAGCGTCAGCAGGAACGCCCCGGCGGCCACCGCCACGACCAGCGAACTCCCGGCGTAGGTACGGAAGATCAGCCGTCCGGTGGTGCGCCCGGCGATCGGGATGAACCGGGTGAGGGCGCCGGTCAGGGTCACCGCGGTCAGCCCGGCCAGCAGCTTCATCGCCGCGATGGCGGCCGAGCCCTGACCGACCGACGACTCGTCGTAGTACCGGGCCGCGGCCAGCCAGAAGCTCAGGCCCAGCACCGCGGAGACCCCGGTGTTCAGCATCAGGGCGTAGGCGTTGCGGAAGAGCGGGCTGCCGCCGCCGTCGGGGCGGCCGGGCCGGGGCAGCCGCAGCCGTCGCCGCGGTGGCCCGGTGCTCTCGGTGACAGGTGCGGTGGCGGTGGTGGTGGTCGTGTCAGACACGGGATCGGGTGGCCTTCCGGCGGACCTGGCGGGCGCGGCGGACCACGGCGTACCCCTTGGTCAGGGCGCGGTCCCGGGCGAAGGTGCGGGCGAGGGAACGGCCGTCGAGCAGCCGCTCGAACTCCTCGTCGCCGGTGCCGCGCCGCACGGTCACCCGGCGCAGCGCGTACGGCCCCTGGCGGCGGGCGGCGAGCGCGTTGCCGACGGCGAGCGCCTGGGCGTACCCGGCGGCCCGCACCTCCTCGCGCACCCGGCGGTCGGAGTACCCGTAGGGGTAGGCGAAGGAGGCGGGCGGGGTGCCGAGTTCGCCGGTGACGACGTCCCGGCAGCGGGTCAGCTCGGTGTGCAGGGAGTCGTCGTCGAGCTGGTCGAGCTGCGGATGGCTGTGGCTGTGGCCGCCGATCTCGACCCCGGCGGCGGCCAGCGCGCGGACCTGCTCCCAGTCGAGCATGGTGTCCGGTCCGCCGCCGGTGCCGTGGGGGCCGCGCAGCCAGCCGGTGGAGACGAACAGCGTGGCGGGGAAGCCGTGCCGGGCGAGCACGGGCAGCGCGTGCCGGTGCACGCCCTCATAGCCGTCGTCGAAGGTGATCAGTACGGGCCGGGGCGGCAGCGGGCGGCCGTCGCGCCACCGTCCGGCCAGCTCGGCGGTGGTCAGCGGGGTCATCCGCAGTTCCGCGACGATGCCGAGTTGGGCGGCGAACGCCTCCGGCGACACGGACAGCGTCCGGGTGGCCGGGCTGGGTTCGGCGGCGACCGAGTGGTACATGAGGATCGGCACCCGCGTCTCACCCATGACGGCCACCCACGGGTCTCCCGCCGCCCGGTCCGGCGGCCACGTCCTCCTCGGGCGCGCCCCTCTGGGATCCACCCCTCTCGGACACGCCCTCCTCAGGCACGCCCCTCTCGGACGCGCCCACCTCAGACACGTCCGACCCGCCCCGCGCCCCCACACCCTCGGCGGAGACACCGGTGCCGCCCCCCGCCGTACCCCCCGCCCCGCCGATCCGCCCCGCCTCGAACGTCGTCCCGCCGCGCCGCGCCCGCACGCTCCCCACGGCGTACCCGGCGGCAGCCGTCAGCACCCCCGTGACGATCGCGCCCGCGCGGCCCGCGCCGCCCGGCCGGGCCAGCACGGCGTCCCGCAGTCCGCGCAGCACCCCCGACGGCAGTACCCGGGTGGCGTACCGGCGCTCCGACTCCAGCCCCTTGGCGGCGCCCACGCTCCGGGTGACCAGCGCCTTGGAGAGCCCCTCGGCGTAGACCCGGGTGCGGAAGTAGCCGAACCGCTCGCGGGCGCCGGGCACCCGGTGGTGGATCACCGCCCGGTCGTCCAGCAGCAGCACGGCGTCCGGCACGGCGTGCGCCAGCCGGATGCACAGCTCCGTCTCCTCGCAGCCCAGCGGGCGCCGGTCGCCGTCCCGGCCGATGCCGGTGGCGAAGCCGCCCGCCGCGTCGAACGCGGTCCGGCGGAACGAGGCGTTGCCGCCCAGGACGTTGCGGACCCGGGCGACCCCGCCGGGCTGGCCCCGGTAGGTGCAGCCGACCACCCAGTCGAACTCCTCCGGGAACCAGACCGGGCGCCGCCCCGACGCCCACACCGGCTCGGTGCGCCCGCCGACCGCCATCACCCGCGGGTCGGCGTAGTGCCCGGCGAAGCCGCGCAGCCAGTCCGTCTCGGCGACGGCGTCGTCGTCCAGGAAGGCGATCACCTCGCCGCGCGCGGCGGCGATCCCGGTGTTGCGCCCGGCGGACAGCCCGCGCGGCCCGGCGTTGGCGAGCACCCGCACGCCTTCGGTGTCCGCGTAGTGCGCGCCGAGACGGGCGAGGAGCCCCGGATGGTGGTCGACGACCAGCAGGGTCTCCAGGGCGGGCAGGGACTGGGCCCGGACCGAGCCGACCGCGGCGAGGATGTCCTCCCAGCGGTCCTCGGTGTAGGCGCAGATCACGACGGAGATGCCGGGACCGCTCACGACGCCTCTCCCCGTACCGTGTCGAGCAGGGGGGAGGGGCGGGTGGCCCGGCGGCGCAGCGCCCGCCGGTTGGAGCGCTCCGCGAGGATCACCCGCAGCACCCGCAGCCCGTCCCGGACGGCCCGCAGATTGCTGGTGCCGTGGATGCGCAGATATTCATGGCTGGGGATCTCCTGGACCTTCAGCCCGGCCTTGACGACCCGGATGTTCATCAGGGTCTCCACCTCGAAGCCGGTGCAGTCCAGCTCGATCTTGTCGAGGCAGTGCCGCCAGAACGCGTTGTATCCGTAGCAGAGATCGGTGTAGCGGGCGCCGAACTTCCCGTTGACGACGGCACACAGGGCGCGGTTGCCGAGTCTGCGGATCAGCGTCATGTCGTCGGTGCCGCCACCGTTGGCGAACCGCGACCCCTTGGCGAAGTCGGCCCCGGAGACCAGCGCGGAGACGTACGAGACGATCTCCCCGCCGTCGGCGGAGCCGTCCGCGTCCACCATCACGATGATGTCGCCGGTGCACGCCTCGAACCCGGTGATCAGCGCGTCGCCCTTGCCCTTGCCGCGCTGTTCGACCACCCGCACCCCGGGCCACAGCTCGCGGGCCACATCGACGGTGGCGTCGGTGGAGTTGCCGTCGACCAGCACGACCTCATGGATCCAGCCGGGCAGGCTCTTGAAGACGTACGGCAGGTTCTCCGCCTCGTTCATGGCGGGGATCACCACGCTCACCGGTGGGGTGATCGCCAGATGGGAGGAGATCGGCCGGTAGGCGCGGGCGGTGGAGTCGTCCGGCGGGCCGGACTGCGTTATGGACGGATCGTCACCCGTGCTCACCGGGTGCAGTACAGAACTCATGGGTCCGGTCCCTCTCGTCCGGTGGACCGCCCGCCCCTGGGCGGCCCGGCTCTGTGTCCGGTTCGAAAGGGGGGTTCTCACCTACGGCACAGCGCGGCTGACGCTCCGTGACACCGGGTGAGCTGGCGGAACGCCGGACACCGCACAGCGGCGCCCGGTCGCGCGGCTCGGCCCGTCGGCCCTGCGGCCACCGGGCACGGCACCCCCCTGCCGCGCTCCCGCCCCGGCGTCCCTCGGAAGGCCCTGAGCCCTCCCCTGGAGCCCTCCGGTGATGTCCGGTGCGGGTGAGTTGTACGACGGTATAGATGGTTGAGTGTTGATGGAAGACTTACAACAGGTCTCCCATATCGCTTGTTATTTCGCTTGTTTTGACCGAATCTTTCCTATCCGCTTCAGTAGACGATCAGCGGGTTCGAACAGCTCCGGCCGGGTCACCACCGCGTTGCGCAGTGCCCGTACCGGCGCCCGCCGCGCCCGATGCCCGACCGCCACCGGGTGACGCCGGGTCACCCACCCCTCCGACACCTGGATGTCCCGGGTCTTCAGGGAGTCCTTGTACTCCTTCTGGCCGCGGCCGAGGTCCAGCTGCCCGATCCCGTCGGCCGCCGCCCCCTCGGCCATCCGCAGATGCAGCACCAGCCCCGGCGAGTACTTCGCGAACGCCGGGTCGTACGCCGGGAACCAGCAGGCCAGCACCTGCCCGGTACGCGGCCCGAAGTGCGCGGCGACCGGCCGGTCCCCGGCGTACAGCACCGACAGCAGCCCCGCGAACGGGGCCGAGCGGGTGTGGAAGAGCTGCGCCACCAGCCGGGTGATCCACTCCTGCGCGAACCGGTCGCTGCGGCCGGTCCTGCGGTACTGCGCCGACTTCCACGCCATCAGCGTGCGCAGCGCGGCCGGGTCGCGCTCGTCGTGGACATAGCGCACCTCGCCCGCGTCCCGCCCGAGCCTGCGCTCCTTGGCGAGGGTGGTGCGGGTGAACTTCGGCGACCGGGCCCGCAGCCCGCTCAGATACGCCGCGAAGCCCTGGTCCAGATCGATGACCGGGGACGGGAAGGTGCCCGAGGCGCCCTCCTCGAACGGCCGCTGCCCCGCCACCAGATGGTCGTACTCGAACACCGCGAGACCGCAGGCCCGCAGCAGTTCCCCGGCGTCCCAGGTGAAGCCCGGCCGGTGCACCACGCCCTGCGCGTCGGACACCCCGAGCCCGATCGCCCGGCCGACGCCCGCCGCCGTGCGCTGGAACGGGAAGTACGCGACGCCCTCGCCGCCCTCCCGGACCACCGCGATCCGCACCCCCCGCCGGCACCGGCCGACCGCGAGCGCGAACTCGGGGGAGAGGAACGGATTGGCCAGCTCCGGCGCGCCGTGCAGCGGGGCGTCGCTCTGGAGGGCGGTCCAGGCCGCCCGGTCGGCGGCGGTCAGCTCGCCGGGGCGGTACACACGGATGTCCACGTCACGCGTCCTGTCCGCGCACCGCCGCGGTACGGGCCCGTCTGCGCCGCACCAGCACCAGCAGCAGCGTCCCGGCGCTGAACGCCGAGACCGCCAGGGTCCCGCCGGGCGCCGACCAGCGGTGCAGCGCCAGCATCGTCTGGGCGACCAGCATGTCGACCACGACCGCGCCGGCCAGCGCGGCGACCAGCCGGGCGAACGGGTCGAGGCCCGACAGCGCGGCGCCGATGGCCGCGGCCGGGGCGGCGAGCAGGAAGAACAGGGTGAAGGGCGCGCGCAGCGGTGAGTCGGAGCCGGTGAGCGCCAGCGCGGCGCCGATCCCTCCGACGGCCGTGGCGGCGCCCGCGAGCAGCGGTGCCAGGTCCCTCCCCGGTCCTGACGCCTGTCCTGATCGCGACCCTGATCCCGGTCCCGGCCGGTTCCGCCGGGTGTCCTGCGATGCCGTTGTTGTCGTCGTTGCCGCTGTTGCGGCTTTCTTGCTCTGTAAGCCCTGCATTGGCGACTTTGCCCCCCGAAGCGCCGGATGCCGGGCTTCAATGTCGCGCAGCGCTCGGGGGGACGTCAAGATGCGGAACCTGGTCACCGGGCGTGCGGGGGCGGGCTCCCCGGAGGGTGTGAGCCACTCCGGAGAACCCGCCGGTCACACCGGGCGCACGGGGACGGACCCCGCGCGCTCCGGGGCGGTACGGGTGGAACTCGGGGGAGTAATCCCGGGACACCCCAGGGAAGGGCCCAGGAAGAACCCCGGGCGGAACCCCAGGAAGAACCCCAGGAAGAACCCGGGGGAGGTCCCCGGGAAAGGCCCGGGGTCCGGGCTCAGGGGACGATCTTCAGCAGCCGGTTCGGGGACCCGGTGCCGGGGCTCGTCACCTTGCTCGGCGTAGAGCCGTTCACCAGCGCCGTGGCCACCTGGGCGGGTGTGGAGCCGGGGTGGCCCGCGAGGTAGATCGCCGCGGCGCCCGCCACGTGCGGGGTCGCCATCGACGTACCCGAGATGGTGCTGGTCGCCGTGTCGCTGGTGTGCCATCCGGCGGTGATGGAGGAGCCGGGGGCGAAGAGGTCGAGCACCGCCCCGTAGTTGGAGTAGCTGGCGCGGGCGTCGGTGCTGGTGGTGGCGCCGACGGTGATCGCCTCGGTGACCCGGGCGGGCGAGTACGAGGAGGCGTTGAGGTTGCTGTTGCCCGCCGCGACCGCGTAGGTGACGCCGGACGCGATGGAGTTGCGCACCGCCGTGTCCAGCGTGGCCGAGGCGCCGCCGCCCAGCGAGAGGTTGGCGACCGAGGGCCCGGAGTGGTTCCGCGTCACCCAGTCCACGCCCGCGATGACCCCGGCGGTGGTGCCGGACCCGTTGTTGTCGAGGACCCGTACGGCGACGATCCGCGCCTTCTTGGCGACGCCGTAGGTGGAGCCCGCGATGGTGGTGGCCACATGGGTGCCATGGCCGTTGCCGTCGGCGGCGGTGGTGTCGCCGTCGACCGCGTCGTAGCCGTAGCTGGCCCGGCCGCTGAGCTGCTGGTGGGTGATCCGCACCCCGGTGTCGATGACGTACGCGGTGACGCCGCTGCCCGCGCTGTCGGGGTAGGTGTAGGTGGTGGACAGCGGCAGCGAGGTCTGGTCGACCCGGTCCAGGCCCCAGGGGGCGCTGGTCTGGGTGGTGTCGGCGACCTGGACGCGCTGGTTCTGCTCGACGGACGCGACGGCCGGGTCGGCGGCCAGTCTCCTGGCCTCCTGGGCGGTGAGGGTCGCGGTGTAGCCGTTCAGCGCGCTGCCGAACGTCTCGTCCACCGTGCCGCCGTACGCGCCGATCAGGCCCTTGCCCGTACGGGAGGACGCCGTGAAGCCCGCGTCCTCGGTGAGCGTGACGAGGTAGCTGTCCTTGACGGCGGTGGGGGAGCCGGCCGCGATGACCGTGCCCTCGGCCGGAGCGGCCTGGGCCGGTATCGCGGTGAGCCCGCCGACGAGGGCGGCGGTCGCCAGCGCGGTGATCGCGGCGAGCCGCCCATGGGTGCTGCGCAGTGGTGCCATGTCGAGGAAGTCCTCCTGTGGCGGCGCGCGCCCGGGATGAGGGCGCGCGGCTGTGGGGGGCGCACGCGCTGGTGCGCGTGCCAGCCCTGGAACGTTGCGTTCCGCTCCGGGCCGGGACCCAGCGTGGGTCATCCGCCCCCCGGGTTCAAGAGTGTTGAGCACTCGTCAACATAAATGACATGTTCATGTAATTGAAGGGTGAAGAACTGCCGCGAGATGTGCGGGAACTCGGGGGAATGTCTGAAATTCATGGCATGACCACTTCCTGTCAACGCGCGTAGTTGGTATCCCGGTTGCGGCAGAGATCCTGCTAAAGGGAGGTTCCATGAGACGTTCCCGACTTGTCGTACTCGTCAGCTCGTTCCTCCTCGCCGTCGGCACCGCCCTCACCGGGGCGGCCACGGCGCAGGGCGCCGAGGCCGCCGCTACCGGCTACGTGGCACTCGGCGACTCCTACTCCTCCGGCGTCGGCTCGGGCAGCTACATCGGCTCCAGCGGCGACTGCAAGCGCAGCACCAAGGCGTACCCGTCCCTGTGGGCCGCCGCCAACTCACCCTCCTCGTTCAACTTCACGGCCTGCTCCGGCGCCCGAACGGATGAAGTTCTGGCGGGTCAGCTCACCCCGCTGGGCACCGGCACGGGCCTGGTCACCCTCAGCGCCGGCGGCAACGACGCCGGCTTCGCGGACGTCATGACGACCTGCGTCCTCCAGTCCGACAGCGCCTGCGTCTCCCGGATCAACACCGCGCGGGCGTACGTCGGCTCGACCCTGCCCGGCAAGCTCGACACCCTCTACTCCACGATCCGCTCCAAGGCCCCCGCCGCGCGGGTCGTGGTCCTCGGTTACCCCCGCTTCTATCTGCTCGGCCAGTCCTGCCTTGGCCTGTCGGAGGCCAAGCGCAAGGCCATCAACGACGCCTCCGACCTGCTGAACAGCACCATCGCCAAGCGGGTCGCCGACCACGGCTTCACCTTCGCCGACGTCCGCTCCCCCTTCACCGGCCATGAGATCTGCTCCGGCAACTCCTGGCTGCACAGCGTCAACTGGCTCAATGTCGGCGAGTCCTACCACCCCACCGCGGCCGGCCAGTCCGGCGGCTATCTGCCCGCCCTCAACAACGCGGTCTGACCCCCATCCGGGCCACCGGTTCCGCGTCCGGCCCTCCCGACCCGTCAGTACGCCGGTGTCGCGGAGCCGGACGCGGCACCGGACGCCGGAGCGGAGGCCCCGCCCGTCGGGGTCTCCGTCGGCGTCCAGGTCGGCGTCCCGGTCACACAGGTCACCGAGAACGCCACCGCGTTCGAGGTGGCCTCCACCGGCTCACGCACCTCCACACTCACCTCGTTGCGGTACGTCCCGCTCGCGTCGTACGCCGTCACCGTCACGCTCTCCCGCCGGGTGCGCTCCCCGCCCGCCGGGAACGACAGCGTCCGCCAGCCCTCGTCGACGACCTCCCCGTCCCGCGCCACCCACCGGTAGCTCACCTCGGCGGGCAGCCGCCCCACCGTGAACGTCGCCGTGAACGCCGGTCCCTCGGACCCCGGCGGCGGACACACGCCCGCGTAGTCGGTGTGCGCCCCGGCCACCGTCACCGTCACCGACTGCGGCGACGCCGCACCCGACGGCTCCCGCACCGCCCCGCCCGGCGTCCCCGACACCCCGCTCCCGCCGGACGGTTCGCCCCCCGCGCCGCCCGCGTCCCCCTCGTCCGGGGCGCCCGACGCCTCCGACGAGGCCCCGGCCGCGCCCCCGCCGTCCCCGCCGGTCCGGTCCAGCAGCGCGTACGTCAGCCCGCCGATCGCCAGGACCAGCGCCACCACCCCGGCGACCAGGAGGGGAACGGCCCGCCGGTCACGGGTGGGAACGGCGGGGGCGGTGCCCGGGTCCGTCCCGGTGGGCCGGGTCTCCGCTGCCACCGGCGTCGGCGCCGCGACCGTCGGCGCCGTCGAGGTCGACCACGCGGTGTCCGCCCGGGGCGTGCCGCCCGCGCCCACCAGCCGCAGTTCCCGCTCCGCGTCCGCCGCCGCGGGCCGCTCGGCCGGGTCCTTGCGCAACAGCCCCGCGACGACCGGCCCCAGTGCGCCCGCCCGGCGCGGCGGCGGCAACGCGTCCTCCACGACGGCCCGCAGCGTGCTCAGCGGGGTGTCCTGACGGAACGGCGAGATCCCCTCCACCGCCGCGTACAGCAGCACGCCCAGCGACCACAGGTCCGACTCGGGCCCCGGCGTCCGGCCGAGCGCCCGCTCCGGCGCCAGGAACTCCGGCGACCCCACGACCTCGCCGGTCATGGTCAGCGCCGAGGTGCCCTCCAGCGTCGCGATCCCGAAGTCCGTCAGCACCACCCGGCCGTCGTTCGCCAGCAGCACGTTGCCGGGCTTCACGTCCCGGTGCAGCACGCCCGCCTCGTGCGCCGCCCGCAGCGCCGCCAGGACCTCCGCCCCGACCAGAGCGGCCCGCTGCGGCGTCATCGGCCCGTCCGCCTCCAGCGTCTCGGACAGCGACACGCCCCGGACCAGCTCCATCACGATCCACGGACGGCCCTCCTCGGTGGCGACGTCGTACACCGTCACCACGTTCCGGTGCGACACCCGCGCCGCCGCCCACGCCTCGCGCTCCAGCCGGGCGTACATCCGCTCCACGTCCGGTGCCGGGAGCCCCGCCGGGGCGCGCACCTCCTTGACGGCCACCTCGCGGTGCAGGACCTCGTCCCGCGCCCGCCACACGGTCCCCATGCCGCCCTCGCCCAGCGGCGACAGCAGCCGGTACCGGCCCGCGACCACCCGCTCCTCGCCCGGCTCTCCGGACATCCGCGCACCCCCATCCGCCCGGCCGCCGCCCCCAGCGGACCCGCTCCCCAAAGTAGGGTCAGCCGCACCCGGACGCGACCCCCTGGACCACGGCTCCGCCCCCGCGCACCCCCCGGGAATTCCCGCCCCCGCCCCACCCGCGTTTTCGGCCCGCCGATCCGTACCTCCTCCCGGAGGTGGCTGTGGTGCGGATGTCAGGGGTACGGGGACGGCCGGACGGCTGCGGCGCGACGCAGGAGGCCCGGCGGGCGGCCGACCCGCTGCTGCTGAAGGTGGCGGACGGCGACCAGCGCGCCTTCGAGGAGCTGTACACCCTGGTGTCAGGCCCGGTGTTCGGCCTGGTCCGACGGGTGGTACGGGACGCCGCGCAGGCCGAGGAGGTGGCACAGGAGGTGCTGCTCGAACTCTGGCGCACCGCCGCCCGGTTCGACCCCGCGCGCGGCTCCGCCCTGTCCTGGATCCTCACCGTCGCCCACCGCAGGGCCGTCGACCGGGTGCGCAGCGCCCGCGCCGCCGGGGAGCGCGAGCAACGCGAGGCCCTGCGGACCGCCGGACCCGCCTTCGACCAGGTCGCCGAGGAGGTGGAAGCCGGTCTGGAACGGGAACTGGTACGCCACTGCCTGGACCGGCTCACCGACCTCCAGCGCCAGTCCGTCACCCTCGCCTACTACGACGGCTACACCTACCGCGAGGTCGCCGAACGGCTCTCGCTGCCGCTCGGCACCGTCAAGACCCGGATGCGCGACGGACTGACCCGGCTGCGCCACTGTCTGCGCGGTGGAGCGTGAGGGCACGGGACCGGCTGCCGGGCCGCCGCGACCCGCACGCGCTGGCCGCGCCCTACGCCCTGGACGCCCTCGGCCCCGACGAGCGCCGCCGCTTCGAACGGCATCTCGGCGGCTGCCACCGCTGCGCCGCCGAACTGCGGGAACTCTCCGAGGACACGGTCCGGCTGGCCTGGACGGCGACCACCCCGGCGCCCCCGGCCCTGCGCGCCCGGGTCCTGGCCGCCGTACGGACCACCGCGCAGGAGCCCGCCCCCGCGTACGCCCCGGTGCTGCCGTCCTCGGTGTGGGGGACCCGGCCGCCGCCGGAGCGCTCCTCCCGGTGGCGCCCGCTGCTGGTGCCGCTGAGCGCCGCGACCGCCGCCGCGGCCCTGGTGGTCGCCGCGCTGTTCGCGGTCCAGGCCGGGCGGAGCGAGGAACGGCTGACCGCCGAGCGGGCACGGGCGCGTGAGATCGCCCACGTTCTGGCGGCGCCGGACGCCCGCTCCGCCACCGGCCGGGACGCCGGGGGCCGCGGCATCGCGGTGGTCGCCTCCGCCGCAGAGGGGCGCGCGGTGGTGACCTTGAGCGGTTACGGCACGCTCCCCGGGGGGCGGGTGCATCAACTGTGGCTGATGCGCCCCGACGCACCTCCACGCTCCCTGGGCCTGTTCAGCGCCGACACACCCCTGGCCGCGTCCGGTCTGGACCCCACCGCTTCGTCACTCGCCGTGACCGTCGAGCCCGACGGCGGCTCACCACACCCCACCGGCCAGCCGATTGTCCAACTCGCCCTGGAATCGGTTGGATTCGGAGAGTAACCGAAATGTGTACGTCAACACCCTTACGGGAAAGGTGAATCCTGTGACCGCGATACACGAGTGCCCCAAGGGGGCGATAGGGTTAGCCTGCCTGGGCCGGGTGGACTCGTACGGGTGGGGAGTGACATGGATCAGATAACAGTGCGCAGCAGGGCAAGGGTCCCTGCGATCACCTGCGGGAGCAGCGCGACCAGTTCGCGCCTCGACCGCCACCTGTCGGTACTGGCGGGTCCCCCCGTGCCACAGCGGGAGGCGGCGGAGGCCACCTCCCTGATGCGGGAACTGACCGCGCGTGACACCACGCAGGACCAGACCTCCCGGGGTGCCCGGGTCCGGCGCGTCTCGCTCTTCGCCCCCCTGCGCCGACTGCGCCGCTCGCTGTTCGGCGGACGCTGAGCACCCCCGGCGTCCGCCCGGACGTCCCCCACTCACCCCGACCGATCTGACGCCCCCGACTCCCCACGGGCGGCGTCATCGGCGTATCACGCCCCATTTCTCCCAGCTTCCCCCTGTTTCCCCTCTCACCGCTCCCCGCGGGCGTATCGGCGTACCGCGAGCGGGGCGCACACCAGCAGGATGAGCGCGCACCACAGCAGCGACCCGGCGACCGGGTGCGCGACCGGCCAGGCGGCGTCCGAGGGAACCGGCGCGTTACCGAACAGCGCACGCAGCGCCGTGGTGAGCGCGCTGATCGGATTCCACTCGGCGAGCGTGCGCAGCCAGCCGGACAGCCCCTCGGTCGGGATGTAGGCGTTGGACAGCAGCGGCAGCAGGAAGGTCGCCGCACCGAGCTGACCGGCCGCCTCCTCGTTCCGGGTGAGCAGCCCCAGCAGAATCCCCGCCCAGGTGGCCGCGGCCCGGAACAGCAGCAGCAGTCCGAGAGCGCCCAGCGCGCCGAGCACGCTCCCCTCGATCCGCCAGCCCACCGCCAGCCCCACCAGCAGCAGCGGCACCATCCCGGCCGCGGTCACCACCAGATCCGCGAGGACCTGCCCGAGCGGTACGGCGGCCCGGCTGATCGGCAGACTGCGCAGCCGGTCCGTCACTCCCCGGTGCACGTCCTGCGCGGCCTGGAACATCCCGGTCATGATCCCGTTCGCGGCCGTCGCCACCAGCAGCCCCGGCACCAGATACGCCCGGTACTGGGCGCCGGGCATGGCGAGGGCGCTGCCGAGGACATAGCCGAAGAACAGCAGCATGGTGATCGGCATGGTCTGGGTGAGGATCAGCAGCCCGGGGTTGTTGCGCAGCCGGGTCAGCTGACGGCCCAGCAGGGCGGTGCCGTCGTGCGCGAGCGCGTTCATGCGGCGGTCTCCTTCTTGGTGCCGGTGCCGGTGCCGGTGCCGGTGCCGGTGACATCGGCGGGGTCCGGTGCGCCGGTGGCGGTGAGACGCAGGAAGACCTCGTCGAGGGTGGGCGGGCGCAGAGTGGCGTCGAGCAGCGGGACACCGGCCGTGTCCAGCGCGCGGACCAGCCGGGGCAGGGTCAGCGTGGGGTCGCGGGTGACCGCGCCGACCGCGGCGCGCTCGCGGTCGAAGGACGGTTCGCCGCCGGTGAGACGGTCCAGGACGCCCGCCGCGCGGGTCAGCGCGTCCGGGTCGGCGACCACGGCCTCCGCGTACGTCCCGACGAGCCCCTTCAGTTCGGCGGGGGAACCGGTGTGGGCGACCCGGCCCCGGTCCAGCACGGCGATGTCGTCGGCCAGCCGGTCGGCCTCCTCCAGATACTGGGTGGTGAGCAGCACGGTGGTGCCGTCGGCCCGCAGGGCGTCCACGGCGTCATGGATCGCGCCGCGGCTCGCCGGGTCGAGACCGGTGGTCGGCTCGTCCAGGAACAGCACCGCCGGGCGGCGCACCAGGCTCGCGGCGAGGTCCAGACGGCGGCGCATCCCGCCGGAGTAGGTGGCGGCGGGGCGGTCGGCGGCGTCGTCGAGACCGAAGCGGGCGAGGAGTTCGGCGGCCCGTGCGGCGCTGTCGCGGACCCGGTGCAGCCGGGCGAACAGCCGCAGGTTCTGGCGTCCGGTCAGATCCCCGTCGACCGACGCGTACTGCCCGGTCACCCCGATGGCCCGGCGGACCGCGTCCGGTGCGCGCACCAGGTCGTGGCCCGCGATCCGGGCCGACCCGGCGTCCGGGCGCAGCAGCGTGGTCAGCAGCCGGACGGCGGTCGTCTTGCCCGCCCCGTTGCGGCCGAGCAGCCCCAGCACGGTCCCCGGGGCGACGGCGAGATCGAGCCCGTCCACCGCGCGCACCGCGCCGAACCGCTTCTCCAGACCCTCACTAAGTACAGCGTACGTAGTAGCCATGGCGGCACCATAGCGCACTACGTACGTTGTACGTAACTACGATGGTGGCCGAGGTGATGAGCGATGGCGGGCCGGACCGGCGTACCCGAAGTGATCTGGGCGCGACCCGAGCGGACGGGGCGTGGGCCGAAACCGGCGTACACCCGGGCCGGGATCGCGGCGGCGGCCGTGCGGGTCGCCGACGCGGAGGGACTGGAGGCGGTCACCATGCGGCGGGTGGCGGCCGAACTCGGCTGCGGCACCATGTCGCTCTACAACTACGTCCCCCGCAAGGAGGATCTGTACGAGCTGATGCTCGACGCGATCGGCGCCGAGCACGAGATCCGTGAGCCGTCCGGGGACTGGCGGGCCGACATGCTGCGCAACGCGCGCGAGACCCGGGCGATCATGCACCGCCACACCTGGGTGCCCCGGCTGATGCCCGGTGTGCACGGCTTCAGCCCCAGCAGCCTGCGCTATCTGGAGCACTGCCTGGAGTGCCTGGAGCCGCTCGACGCGACCTACGCGGTCAAGACCGAGCTGGTCGCCCTGCTCACCGGGGTGGTCAGCACCTACGCCGCCCAGGAGATCGCCACCACCGAGCGGACCCGGGCGATGCCCTGGAGCGCGGAGGAGGAGAACGCCGTACGGTTCGCCTACCTCGGTGGCCAGGTGGCGACCGGCGCCTATCCCCGGCTCGCGGCGGCGTTCGCGGAGGCGAGCGGACCGGTCGACCTGGAGGCGGTGTTCGAACGGGCCCTCAACCGGGTCCTGGACGGCTTCGACCCCAGGCCCTAGTCCTCCCCGGCGTTCAGAGCAGGGCGAGTTGGCCCTCCGGGCCCTCCTCCGGGGTGTCCAGGACCGAGGCCGGGCGGCGGGTCGCCGGCGGGACCGGCAGGACGCCCGCCGCACGCAGGTCGGCCGCCGTGACGGCGGGGGCGGACAGGTCCTCGGGCAGCGGGGGGAGTTCGGCGAGCAGGGCCAGCACCGTGATCAGCTCCAGCAGCTCCGACGTCCACGCCTGGGGCCAGGACACGGGACGGATCGCGGCCAGGGCGCCCGGCCCGGATTCACCCGTCCGGGCGAGGAACCACTGCTCCAGCACCCGCGCCCCGCCCGCCTCGAACTCCCAGGCGGCCACCGGCACCGGCGCGATCCGGCCCTCCCCGATGAACAGCGCCTCCTCCTCCCGGTCGTAGCGCAACTCCCCGGCGCGGTCCGGCAGCGGGGCGCGGACGTACGGGCGGCGCCCGCCGGGCAGCTTGGGCCGCTCGCCGTCCCGGAGCATCAGCCACAGCGCCCGGCGGCCCGACTCCACCCCGAGCGCCCAGCGCGCGGGGTCGGCGGTGAGCGGCACGGTGAGATCGGCGCGGACCGCGCTGAGCGTCCAGGCGAGCACGTCCAGCGGGTCCGGTACCGAGCCGAGCTTGGTGCCCAGATACGCCGTCAGGCCCGGCGCCAGATTGGGTTCCCGGCCGCCGGGGCGGCGGAACAGCGGGCGGACCCGGCCGGAGCGGACCAGCGGGAACAGGGCGGTCGCCAGCAGGGGCGGACCCGGCTCGCCGCCCGTCCCGGCGACGAAGACCTGCCGTTCGTCCGCGATCCGCCACAGCTCGGGACGGGCCGCGTCGATCAGCCGGTGGTCGGGGATCAGCCACTGCTCGTCGAACGGCGCCACCAGCGCCCGGACCGGCTCCGGGCAGGGGCCCGCGGCGCGCCCGAGGCGCTCGGTACCGCCCGCCTGGCCCGGCAGCCGTCCCACCGCCGACCGCGTGGTGCGGGCCCGGGTCGGCTCGAACAGCGCCTCGCGGTCCGGTCCTTCGGCCTTCATCAGCGCGTCCCAACGGGCCCGCAGGGACACCGGGTCGGGTCCCGCGGGCCACCCCCGGCCCAGGCGGGGCGGTGCGACGGACCACGGCATGAGGTCCGCGAGCGGCACAGCGTCGTCGTCGTACGGCACGCCCGGCATCGTACGACGGGTCGGGCGCGGGTCCGGCGGGGTCAGGTCGCGTCCAGGGTCACCGAGAAGGCGAAGCGGTCGCCCCGGTAGTGGATGACGGCCACGTCCAGGACCCGGCCCGCGCTGTCGTAGGTGATGCCGGTGTAGTGCAGGATCGGGCTGAGCAGCGGGACCCGCAGGAGGCGGGCCGTCGCGGGGTCGGCGAGCCGGGCCTCGACGGTGTCCGTGATCCGGCTGATGTCCGCGCCGACCACGTCCCGCAGCACCTTGGTCATCGGCCGGCGGACCAGTTCCTGCGGGTCGAAGCGGGCGGCGAGTTCGGGGCGGACGTAGTTGCGGGCGTGGTTGGTGGGCTCACCGGTCTTCTCGTCGCTGCGCAGCCGGTGGTACGTCACCGCCTCCGTGAGGTCCGGGAAGTGCTCGGCGAACTCGGCGGGCACCGGCACCCGCCCGTGCTCCAGCAGTTCGGCGGTCATCCCGGACTGCTGGGCCACGATGGCGTCCACCGAGCCCAGCAGCCGTACCGGGGCGCCCCGGGTGGCGTCCGGTTCGATGAAGGTGCCCCGGCGGCGGTGCCGGGTGATCAGGCCCTCGTCCTCCAGCTCCTTCAGCGCCTGGCGCATGGTCAGCACGCTCACGCCGTAGTGCTCGGCGAGCCGCTCCTCGGTGGGCAGCCGCAGCGGGTCGGCGGTCGAGCGGCCGAGTATCGAGGCGCGCAGCGACTGCGACACCTGGTACCACAGCGGCAGCTTGCGGTTGAGGACGATCGAGTCTGGGGCGAAGGAGCTCACGGGCCTATCCGTACCGGTCGGGTGCGATCAGTGCAACGGGCGGAAGTGCCGTTCGAGGCCCCGCCACACGTCGTCGTAGCCCTGCTGGAGGTGGTCGGCGCCCGCCGCGTGCGGGGTCAGGGTCACCGGCCAGCGGGTCTCGAACATGAACGCCAGACCGTCGTCGATCTTCTGCGGCCTCAGCTCCGCCGCGCTGGCCTTGTCGAAGGTCTCCCGGTCGGGTCCGTGCGCCGACATCATGTTGTGGAGCGAGCCGCCGCCCGGGACGAAGCCCTCCGCCTTGGCGTCGTAGGCGCCCTCGATCAGGCCCATGTACTCGCTCATCACATTGCGGTGGAAGTACGGCGGCCGGAAGGTGTCCTCGCCCACCAGCCAGCGCGGTGCGAACACCACGAAGTCGACGCCCGCGAGCCCCGGGGTGTCCGACGGCGAGGTCAGCACCGTGAAGATCGACGGGTCCGGGTGGTCGTAGGAGATGGAGCCGATGACATTGAAGCGGCGCAGGTCGTAGACGTACGGGACCAGGTTGCCGTGCCAGGCGACCACGTCGAGCGGGGAGTGGTCGTAGGTCGCGGTCCACAGGTTGCCGCAGAACTTGTTCACCACCTCCACCGGGCCCTCGACGTCCTCGTACGCGGCGACCGGGGCCTGGAAGTCACGGGCGTTGGCCAGGCCGTTGGCGCCGATCGGGCCGAGGTCGGGGAGGACGAACGGGCTGCCGTAGTTCTCGCAGACATAGCCGCGCGCCGCCTCGTCCAGCAGCTCCACCCGGAAGCGGACCCCGCGCGGGATCAGGGCCACCTGTCCGGGCTCGGCGTGCAGCAGGCCGAACTCGGTGCGCAGCAGCAGCCCGCCGTGCTCGGGGACGATCAGCAGTTCGCCGTCCGCGTCGCTGAACACCCGCTCCATGGAGGCGGTGGCGTGGTAGAGGTGCACGGCCATGCCGGTGCGCTGGGTGGCGTCGCCGTTGCCGCCCAGCGTCCACAGCCCGGCCAGGAAGTCCGTGCCGGTCTCCGGGCGGGGCAGCGGGTTCCAGCGCAGCCGGTTGGGGTCGGGCGGGGTCTGGGTGAACGGGGCCGTGCGCAGCGCCCCGTTGCGGGTGCGGGTGAACGCCGGATGGGCGGCGGACGGGTGGATGCGGTACAGCCAGGAGCGGCGGTTGTGGGCCCTCGGCTCGGTGAACGCGGTGCCGCTGAGCTGCTCCGCGTAGAGCCCGAGCGGGGCCCGCTGGGGCGAGTTGCGGCCGACCGGGAGCGCGCCGGGCGCCGCCTCCGAACCGTGCTCGTTGCCGAATCCGGAGAGATAGACCAGCGATTCGGCGGTCTTGCGCGCTTCCGCACTCATGTTCCCAGCTCCTCAGCCATGTTCCCGGCTCCCGTGGCGACCCCTATTCCTATAGTCCACCATAGGAATAGGGCGGGGTCCCGCGCAAGAGGGAGGCGGCGGGTAGGGGGTCCGTGTCGTCTGTAGGTACTACGGCCGACCGGGCGAACCCGCCTCCAGAGGGATTCGGGGCGTCGTACCGGTGTTCTACGCTCGCCCGTATGACGAGGACGCGGGGGAGATACGCGGTGCTCGCGGTCGCTGTCCTGCTGCTGGCCGGATCGGCGGGCTGCGACTCCGGCGGCGGGCAGGAGCGGGCGACCGACCGGACCTCTCCGGTCGGCAAGGTGCTGGAGGACACCGACGAGGACGGCTCCCGGCTGCGCGAGATCGCGCACGAGGTCGCCCCCGACGTCGACATCGAGGTGCAGCCGGTCGGCGGCGGACAGGGCTGGGAGGTCCGGCTCACCGTCGAGGACTTCAGCTTCTCCCCGCTCGGTACACCGCCGGAGGCCGTCGCCGGGCGAGGGCTGGCCCGGCTGTTCGTCGACGGCCGCCCCGTCGCCGATCTGCGCACACCCCGGCACCGGCTCACCGCCGACCTGATGGGCCGCGGCACCCACCACGTCACCGCCCGGCTGTACGCCGACGACGGGACTGTCTGGGCCGACGACGGCCAACCGGTGGAGTCCACCGCGGATGTGACGGTCTCCGATCCGGGTCCGGCTTAGAGCCTGGTGTTTGTCCGGTTCCCTCATCGGCCCGCTTCACCCCGGAGCGGCGGCGAGGCATCATGAGCCCGTGCCTGATGCGACGACCACGCTCCGCCGCGCCCCCGTGCAGCGGCGCAGCGCCGAGCGGCTGACCCGGATTCTCGACGCCTGCGCCGCCCTCCTCGACGAGGTCGGCTACGACGACCTGAGCACCCGGGCCGTCGCCCAGCGGGCCGGTGTCCCCATCGGCTCGGTCTACCGCTTCTTCGGCAACAAGCGGGCGATGGCCGACGCCCTCGCCCAGCGCAATCTGGAGCGGTACGCCGAGCGGGTGCGCACCCGGCTCGACGCTCTCGGCGACACCGGCTGGCGCGGCGCCCTGGACGCCGTGCTCGACGAGTACCTCGCCATGAAGCGCACCGCGCCCGGCTTCTCCCTCGTGGACTTCGGCAACCAGATCCCGGTCGGCTCCCGCCACGACGAACCCAACCACCGGGTCGCCGACCGGCTCACCGACCTGCTCGCCGCATCGCTCGACCGGCGCCCGGACGACACCCTGCGCCGCACCTTCCTGGTCGCCGTCGAGACCGCCGACGCCCTGGTCCACCTCGCCTTCCGGGTCGACCCGCAGGGGGATCCGGGGATCATCGAGGAGATGCGGGAGCTGCTGCGGGCGTATCTGGGACGGGTGCTGGACTGATCCCTCGCCGGTGCCGGTGCCGGTGCCGGTGCCTGTGCCTGTGCCGGTGACGCTTCACGTCCAGCGCCTGACGTATGACGCCCGACCTCCGACCCCCGGCTGACGTCCGGCGCCTGACCTCCGATGCCCGACCTCCGACTGGCGTCCGGCGCCCGGCCCCCGATCCCCGACCTCCGGCGCCGACTCCGGCGGCACCCACCTCCCGCGCTCCCTCCCCACGCCCCCTCCCCTCCATGCCTACCGGTCGGTATCCTCGGGCTGTCCGTGCGCCACGCCGCCGTGCCCCGGGAGGACCCGTGTCCCGCACCGCCCTGCGTATCTGTCCGCTGTGCGAGGCCACCTGCGGGCTGACGCTGACCGTCGAGGACGGCCGGGTGACCGGCGCCCGCGGCGACCGCGACGATGTGTTCAGCAAGGGGTTCATCTGCCCCAAGGGCGCCGCCTTCGGCGCCGTCGACCAGGACCCCGACCGGCTGCGCCGCCCGCTGGTCCGCAAGGACGGGGAACTGCGCGAGACGGACTGGGCGGAGGCGTTCGACACGGTGGCCGCCGGAATCCGCCCCGTCGTGGAGCGGTACGGCGCGGACGCCGTCGGGGTCGTCCTCGGCAACCCCAATGTGCACACCGTCGCCGGGGCCCTCTACCCGTCGCTGCTGCTCGCCGCGCTCGGCACCCGGAGCCTGTTCACCGCGTCCACCGTCGACCAGATGCCCAAGCACGTCTCCAGTGGACTGCTCTACGGCGACGCGGGCGCCATCCCCGTCCCCGACCTCGACCACACGGACCATCTGCTGCTGCTCGGCGCCAACCCGATGGAGTCCAACGGCAGTCTGTGCACCGCCCCCGACTTCCCCGGCCGCCTCAAGGCCCTCAAGGCGCGCGGCGGCACCCTCACCGTGATCGACCCGCGCCGCACCCGCACCGCCCGGCTCGCCGACCGCCATCTCGCGATCCGCCCCGGCACCGACGCGCTGCTGCTCGCCGCCGTCGCCCACGTCCTGTTCGCCGAGCACCTCACCGACCTCGGGGACCTCGCCCCGCACGTCCTGGGCGTGCCCGAAGTCCGGGACGCCGTACGGGACTTCACCCCCGAGGCGGTGGCGCCGGTCTGCGACATCGACGCCGGGACGGTCCGGGTCCTCGCCCGGGAACTCGCCGCCGCGCCCACCGCCGCCGTCTACGGCCGGATCGGCTCCTGCACCGTCCCGCACGGCACCCTCGCCTCCTGGCTGGTCGATGTGCTGAACATCCTCACCGGCAACCTCGACCGGCCCGGCGGCGCCCTCTTCCCGCTCGCCGCCACCGACCGCGCCCCCCGCCCGGCGGGCCCCGGCCACGGCTTCCTGCTGGGCCGCTGGCACTCCCGGGTCGCCCGGCACCCCGAAGCCAAGGGCGAACTGCCGATCGCCGCGCTCGCCGAGGAGATCGACACCGCCACCGAGCACGGCGAGCCGCTACGCGCGCTGATCGTCAGCGCCGCCAACCCGGTGCTCTCCGCCCCCGACGGCGACCGCCTCGACAAGGCGCTGGGCGCCCTGGACTTCATGGTGAGCGTCGACCCCTACCTCAACGAGACCTCCCGGCACGCGCACGTCGTGCTGCCCCCGCCGCCGCCCGCGCAGAGCCCGCACCACGACTTCGCCCTCAACGCCCTCGCCGTGCGCAACCAGGTCCGCTACACCCGCCCCGCGATCCCCCTGGAGCCCGGCCGGATGGCCGAGACCGAGATCCACGCCCGGCTGGTGCTGGCCGCCGCCGGACTGCACGGCGCCGCCCCGGACACGGTGGACGACCTCGCCATCGACCAGACCCTCACCAAGGCAGTACGGCAGGAGCACGGACCCGTCCACGGCCGCGACCCGCGCGCGCTGGCCGCCCGGCTCACCGGCGAGAACGGACCCGAGCGGCGGCTCGACCTGATGCTCCGCCTCGGCCCCTACGGCGACGGCTTCGGCGCCCGGCCCGGCGGACTCACCCTGGAGCGGCTCCTCGCCCACCCGCACGGCATCGACCTCGGCCCGCTCAGGTCCCGGCTGCCGGGACCCCTGAGGACCGTCAGCGGCCGGATCGAGCTGCTGCCCGCGCCGATCGCCGCCGACCTGCCCCGGCTGCGCCACGCCCTCACCGCACCGCCCGCCGGGCTCGTCCTGGTCGGCCGCCGCCATCTGCGCTCCAACAACAGCTGGATGCACAACGTCCCCGCCCTCACCGGCGGCACCAACCGCTGGGCCGTCCAACTGCACCCCGAGGACGCCGCCCGGCACGGGGTGCGCGACGGGGCGCCGGTCCGGATCAAGGGCGCCGGGGGAGCGGTGACCGCGCCCGCCGAGATCACCGACGCCGTACGCCCCGGGGTCGTCAGCCTTCCGCACGGCTGGGGGCACGACCGCCCCGGCACCCGGCTCGGCCACGCCGCCAAGAACCCCGGCGGCAATGTCAACCAGCTCCTGGACGGCACCCTCCTCGACCCGCTCTCCGGGAACGCGGTGCTCAACGGGGTACCGGTCGAGATCATCCCGCTCACCGAGGGCACCGCAGACGTCCCCGCCACCCCACCACTGACCTGAGCGAAGCTGTGACCTGGAGTTTTGCGCTTATTGCTCGCACGTCAACATCTTGTTAACGCTGTTTGACGGGACCTAACGTCGTCGCACCGCCGGCTCTGGTGGGAGTTCAAGGGCGAACGTTAGGTGTCCACAACCATGCTGACCATCCTCGGCTTCGCCATGATCGCGACCTTCCTGGTCCTGATCATGCTGAAGAAGATGTCGCCCATCGCGGCGCTCGTGCTGATCCCCGCGCTCTTCTGTGTGTTCGTCGGCAAGGGCGCCGAGTTGGGCGACTACGTCATCGACGGTGTCTCCAGCCTCGCCCCCACGGCGGCGATGCTGATGTTCGCGATCGTCTACTTCGGGCTGATGATCGACGTCGGGCTCTTCGACCCGGTCGTCAAGGCCATCCTGAAGTTCGCCAAGGCCGACCCCCTGCGGATCGTCGTCGGCACGGCCCTGCTCGCCGCGATCGTCTCCCTGGACGGCGACGGCTCCACCACCTTCATGATCACCGTCTCGGCGATGTACCCGCTGTACAAGCGGCTGAAGATGAGCCTGGTCGTGATGACCGGTGTCGCCGCCACCGCCAACGGCGTGATGAACACCCTGCCCTGGGGCGGCCCGACCGCGCGGGCCGCGACCGCGCTCAAGCTGGACGCCAGCGACATCTTCGTCCCGATGATCCCGGCGCTCGCCGTCGGACTGGTCTTCGTGATCGTCCTCTCGTACTTCCTCGGTCTGCGCGAGCGCAAGCGGCTCGGGGTGCTGACGCTGGACGAGGTGCTGGAGGAGCGCGCCGAGGACAAGGAGACGGTGCTGGTCGGCTCCGCGGGTGACGGCGGCACGGTGGGCGCCGGCAAGACCGGCGCCGGTCAGAGCGGCGGCACGACCGGCCTCGGCAAGAGCGGCGGCACGGTCGCGACCGGCGGTACGGACGCCGACGCCGAGGACGACGACGACTTCCAGGGCCTCGACCCGAACCGGCCCACCCTGCGCCCCAAGCTCCTCTGGTTCAACGTGCTGCTCACCGGCGCCCTGCTGACCGCCATGATCATGGAGCTGCTGCCCATCCCGGTGCTGTTCCTGCTCGGCGCCGCGCTCGCGCTCACCGTGAACTTCCCCCGCATCCCCGACCAGAAGGCCCGGCTCGCCGCCCACGCCGACAACGTCCTCAACGTCTCCGGGATGGTCTTCGCCGCCGCCGTCTTCACCGGCGTCCTCCAGGGCACCGGCATGGTCGACTCCATGGCCAAGTGGCTGGTCGACATCATCCCCAGCGGCATGGGCCCGCACATGGGCATCGTCGCCGGACTGCTGAGCCTGCCGCTCACCTACTTCATGTCCAACGACGGCTTCTACTTCGGTGTCCTGCCGGTCCTCGCCGAGGCGGGCGCCGCCCATGGCGTCAGCCCCGTCGAGATGGCCCGCGCCTCCCTCGTCGGCCAGCCGCTGCACATGTCCAGCCCGCTGGTCCCCGCCGTGTATGTGCTCGTCGGCATGGCCAAGGTCGAGTTCGGCGACCACACCCGGTTCGTGGTGAAGTGGGCCGCGCTCACCTCGCTGGTGGTGCTCGGCGCCGCGATCCTGTTCGGCATCATCTGACCGACCGGAGCCCTTCCCCGCCCGAACTCCCCAGGAGGTCACCGCCGTGAGGCCCGGCAGGAACCGCGGCTGGCTGCTCCGCCTCGTCATCGCCTTCAGCTTCGCGCAGGCGGCGGTGTCGATGGCCCGGCCCGCCGTCTCCTACCGGGCCCTCGCGCTGGGCGCCGACGAACGGGCCGTCGGGGTCATCGCCGGGGTCTACGCCCTGCTCCCGCTGTTCGCCGCCGTCCCGCTGGGCCGCCGTACCGACCATGGGCGGTGTGCCCCGCTGCTGCCCGCCGGGGTCGTCCTGATCGCGGCGGGCTGCGCGCTCAGCGGACTCGCCGGGTCGCTGTGGACGATGGCGGTGTGGAGCGGGGTCATGGGCCTCGGCCACCTCGCCTTCGTGATCGGCGCCCAGTCGCTGGTCGCCCGCCAGTCCGCGCCGCACGAACAGGACCGCAACTTCGGCCACTTCACCATCGGCGCCTCCCTCGGCCAGCTCGTCGGCCCGATCGCCGCGGGCGCGCTGATCGGCGGTCCCGACATGGCCCGCACCAGCGCCCTCGCCCTGGTGGTCGCGGGCGCGGGCGCGGCCGTCGCGGTCACCTCCCTGTGGCGCATCGAGGACCGTACGGCGCTGTCCGGGCGCGCCCGCACCGGCGACCGGGTGCCGGTGCGCCGCATCCTGGGCTCCCGGGGCGTACCCGCGGGCATCCTCATCAGCCTCTCCGTGCTGTCCGCGACCGATGTCCTCACCGCCTACCTGCCGGTGGTCGGCGAGCACCGGGGCATCCCGCCCTCCGTCGTGGGACTGCTGCTCAGTCTGCGCGCGGCGGCCACCATCGCCTGCCGCCTCGTCCTCACCCCGCTGCTGCGGCTGGGCCGCACCCCGCTGCTCACCTCCACCTGTCTGCTGGCCGCCCTGCTGTGCGCGGGCATCGCGCTGCCGGTGCCGGTGTGGGCGCTGGCCGTGATGCTGGCCGCGCTCGGCTTCTGCCTCGGCGTCGGCCAGCCGCTGTCCATGACGACCGTCGTGCGGGCCGCGCCCGAGGGCGCCCGCTCCACCGCCCTCGCCCTGCGGCTGACCGGCAACCGGCTCGGACAGGTCGCCGCGCCCGCCGGAGCGGGCCTGATCGCCGGGGTCGCGGGGGTGGCGGCGCCGTTCGTGCTGCTCGGCGGACTGCTGCTGCTGTCGGCGGGGGTCGCGCTGCGGTCCCCGGCGGCTGTGGCGCCTGCCGCGCCGGGCCGGGACGCGTCCGCGTCGCGCCCGCACAACTCCCGTACCTGAGCGCCGACTTCCCTCTGTTCCCCCCTTCGGGGCGGACATCCCGGCGGTCCGGCGCGGCGCCGGGACAGCGGCGTGGGCGGTCCCGTAGGGGAGGGGCATGGCATCTCAGCGAAGCGTTCGGCGGACATCTCGGCGGGCACTTCGGCGGGCCGATCGGCAGACACCTCACCAGGCCGATCAGCGGACCCTTCGGCCGTCCCTTCGGCCGACCCTGCGGCGGCCCGTGCCGCGCGCCCGCACCCGTACCGCCCGCACCCGTACCGCCCTCGTCGCCGCCGCCCTGCTGGCGGTCGCCGTGCCGACCGCCGCGTACGCCACGCTCGACGCGGTGGAGCGCCCCGCCGCCTCGGCCGCCTCCGGCGCCTCTCCCGCCCCGGTGCGCGGTGAGCCCTACGCCGAGACCCGGCTCTACTTCGGCACCGCGCGGCCGGACGGCGGACCGGCGGTCACCGACCGGCAGTTCATGGCGTTCGTCGACCGCGAGGTCACCCCGTCCTTCCCCGCCGGGCTCACCGTGCGGAGCGGACGCGGCCAGTGGCGGGACGCCACCGGCACCATCGAGAAGGAGCGCTCCTGCGAACTGCTCCTGCTGTACCCGGTCGCGGGCGCCGACACCGCCGACCGGGCCATCGAGGAGATCCGGCGGGACTACGAGAAGCGGTTCGGGCAGGAGTCGGTGGGGCGGGTGGACGACCGGGTACGGGTCGACTTCTGAGCGGTGTGGCCGGAGCCCCCTGGAACGCCGGACCTGGCGCCGGAAAACTATCGCCGCTAGTTTGGGCGGGGCGGGGCGGGACACCGGGTCGCGCGGCTTGGGCGGAGGCAGGGCATGACGGGCACGGCACGGGACGGTACGCACCGGAACGGGATGCTCCGGGACGGGATGCTCCGGGACGGGATGTACATCGACGGCGCCTGGCGCCCGGCCGCCGGACCCGGGCTGATCGACGTGGTGAACCCGGTCGACGAGCAGGTGATCGCCCAGGTCCCGGCGGGCGACGCACAGGACGTCGACACCGCCGTCCGGGCCGCCCGCGCCGCGCTTCCGGGCTGGGCGGCGACCCCGCCCGCCGAGCGCGCCGCCCGGCTCGCGGCGCTGCGGGACGTCCTCGCCGCCCGCCAGGACGAGATCGCCCGGACCATCACCGCCGAACTCGGCTCCCCGCTCGCCTTCTCGCAGGCGGTGCACAGCGCCCTGCCCGTCGCGGTGACCGGTTCGTACGCCGAACTGGCCGCCACGTACGCCTTCGAGGAGAAGGTCGGGAACTCCGTCGTCCATCTGGAGCCGGTCGGGGTGGTCGGCGCGATCACCCCCTGGAACTACCCGCTGCACCAGATCGTCGCCAAGGTGGCCCCGGCGCTGGCGGCCGGCTGCACGGTGGTCGTCAAGCCCGCCGAGGACACCCCGCTCACCGCCCGGCTGTTCGCCGAAGCGGTGCATGAAGCGGGCGTACCGGCCGGGGTGTTCAACCTGGTCACCGGGCGCGGCCCGGTCGCCGGACAGGCCCTGGTCGAGCATCCCGGCGTCGATCTGGTCACCTTCACCGGCTCCACCGCCGTGGGCCGGGCGGTCGCGGCGATCGCGGGCGCGGCGGTCAAGAAGGTGGCCCTGGAGCTGGGCGGCAAGTCCGCGAACGTGATCCTGCCCGGCGCCGACCTGGCCCGCGCGGTGAATGTCGGGGTCGCCAATGTGATGGCCAACTCCGGCCAGACGTGCAGCGCCTGGACCCGGATGCTGGTCCACCGCGACCAGTACGACGAGGCTGTCGCCCTCGCCGCCACGGCCGCCGCCAAGTACGGCGACCGTATCGGCCCGCTGGTCAGCGCCCGGCAGCGGGACCGGGTGCGCGGCTACATCCGGCAGGGCGTCGCCGAGGGCGCCCGGCTGGTCACCGGGGGCCCCGAGGCGCCGCGCCCGACCGGCTTCTACCTCAGCCCGACCGTCTTCGCCGAGGTCACCCCGGACATGACCCTCGCCCAGGAGGAGATCTTCGGCCCGGTCCTGTCGGTGCTGCGCTACGAGGACGAGGCCGACGCCCTGCGGATCGCCAACGGCACGGTGTACGGGCTCGCCGGAGCGGTGTGGGCGGGCGAGGAGGCGCGGGCCGTCGCCTTCGCCCGGCGGATGGAGACCGGGCAGGTCGACATCAACGGCGGCCGGTTCAATCCGCGGGCCCCGTTCGGCGGGTACAAGCGGTCGGGCGTGGGGCGGGAGCTCGGCGCGCACGGCCTGGCGGAGTACCTCCAGACCAAGTCGCTCCAGTTCTGACCCGCGCAGCCCAGCCCTCCAGGAGACGCCCCCTCATGACCGTACGCGCCGCCGTCCTGCCCGCCATCGGTGCTCCGCTGGAGATCACCGGGATCGAACTGCCCGAGCCGGGCCCCGGCCGGGTCCGGGTGCGGCTGGCCGCCGCCGGGGTGTGCCACTCCGATCTGTCGCTGTCCGACGGCACCCTGCGCGTCCCCGTCCCGGCGGTCCTCGGCCATGAGGGCGCGGGCACGGTGGTGTCGGTGGGCGAGGGCGTCACGGACCTGGCCGCCGGTGACCGGGTCGTCCTCAACTGGGCCCCGTCCTGCGGAGCCTGTCCGGCGTGCGGGCGCGGCGAGGTGTGGCTGTGCGCCAACGCGCTGAACGGGGCGGCGGACGTCCACGCCCGCACGGTCTCCGGCACCGATGTGCACCCTGGGCTGAACGTGGCCGCGTTCGCCGAGGAGACCGTCGTCCCGCGGTCCTGTGTGCTGCCGCTGCCCGCGGACCTCCCGCTCGCCGACGCGGCGCTGCTCGGCTGCGCGGTCCTGACCGGCTACGGCGCCGTCCACCACGCGGCGAAGGTGGCGCCCGGCGAGACGGTCGCCGTGTTCGGCGCGGGCGGGGTGGGGCTGGCCGCGCTCCAGGCGGCGCGGATCGCGGGCGCGTCCCGGATCGTCGCGGTGGATGTCTCCCCGGCGAAGGAGGAACTGGCGCGTGCCGCGGGCGCCACCGACTATGTGCTCGCCTCCGACACCACGGCCCGCGAGATCCGGGCGCTCACCGGCACGGAGGGCGTGGACGTGGCGGTGGAGTGCGTGGGGCGCGCGGTCACCATCCGCACCGCCTGGGAGTCCACCCGGCGCGGCGGTCGCACCACGGTGGTCGGCATCGGGGGCAAGGACCAGCGGGTCACCTTTCACGCGCTGGAACTGTTCCACTGGGGCCGCACCCTCTCCGGCTGCGTCTACGGCAACTGCGACCCCCGGACCGACCTCCCGGTCCTCGCCGCCCATGTCCGCGCGGGCCGACTCGACCTGTCCGCGCTGGTGACGTCCCGGATCGGGCTCGAGGACATCCCGGCGGCGTTCGAGGACATGGCGCGGGGGAGGGGCGGCCGGGCACTGGTCACGTTCTGACCGCCGAGTCACCGGGCCCGCTCCCCGGCGGCCCGCTCGTACGGATCCGGTCGACCGGTTGTTCGACCCGCCCCCGGCGACCGGCCCGTACGGAACCGGTCGGCGGGGCGAGCGGCCCGTGAGGAACCAGTCGACGGGGCGAGCGGCCCGTGAGGAACCGGTCGACCGGTTGTTCGGCCTGCCCCCGGCGACCGGCCCGTACGGAACCGGTCGACGGGGCGACCCGCCCGTCCAGAACCGGTCGGCCGGTTACCCGGCCCGCTCCCCGGCGACCCGCTCGTACCGCGCCGCCAGTCCGTCCAGCAGGGCCGTGAGCCCGGTCTCGAACGCCCGCTCGTCCACCGTCTCCTGGCGCTCCGCCAGGAGATGGGCCTGGCCCAGATGCGGATAGTCGGCGGGGTCGTAGGCGCTCTCGTCCCCCACGAACCCCCCGGCGAACGACCCCAGCGCGGCCCCCATGACGAAGTACCGCATCACCGCGCCCACCGACGTGGCGTGCGCGGGTGGCCATCCGGCCTCGACCATCGCCCCGTACACGGCGTCCGCGAGGCGCAGCGCGGCCGGGCGGCGGCCGGGGCCCTGGGCCAGCACCGGCACGATGTGGGGGTGGTCGCGCAGCGCCTCCCGGTAGGAGAGCGCCCAGTCGTGCAGCGCGGTCCGCCAGCCGCGGCTGTCCTCGAACATCGACAGGTCGACCTGGGCGCTGACCGAGTCGGCGACCGCCTCCAGGATCTCGTCCTTGGTGCGGAAGTGGTTGTAGAGCGACGGCCCGCTCACCCCTAGCTCGGCGGCGAGCCGACGGGTGGAGACGGCGGCGAGCCCCTCCGCGTCCACCAGTTCCCGTGCGGCCGTGACGATCCGTTCGGTGCTCAGCAGGGGCTTGCGCGGTCGGGCCATGGCGCACATAGTAGGTCGGGAGACAGAAAACTAGCAGTGCTAATTTAATGGCTCGCTCGGGAGCCGGAACGCAGCTGAGGCGGGAGCCGGTATGCATCTGGAGCCGACCCGGGAACAGACCGCCGCACGCGGGCTGGCCCGGGACTTCGTGGCCCGCGAGGTCACCCCGTACGCCGCCGACTGGGACCGCGCGGAGAGCGTCGACCGCGCGCTGGTCGGCAAGCTCGGCGCCCTCGGCTTCCTCGGGCTCACCGTCCCCGAGGAGTACGGCGGCTCCGGCGGCGACCATCTGACCTACTGCCTGGTCACCGAGGAGCTGGGACGCGGCGACTCGGCGGTGCGCGGCATCGTCTCGGTCTCCCTCGGACTGGTCGCCAAGACCGTCGCGGCCTGGGGGAGCGAGGAGCAGAAGCGGCGCTGGCTGCCCGGATTGACCGCCGGTGAGCTGATCGGCTGCTTCGCGCTGACCGAGCCCGGCACCGGCTCCGACGCCGGGAACCTCACCACCCGCGCGGTCCGTGACGGCGACTCCTACCGCCTCAGCGGCACCAAGATGTTCATCACCAACGGCACCTGGGCCGATGTGGTGCTGCTCTTCGCCCGCTCCACCGACGCCCCCGGCCACCACGGTGTCTCCGCCTTCCTGGTACCGGCCGACAGCCCCGGACTGACCCGCCGGGCGGTGCGCGGCAAGCTGGGACTGCGCGGCCAGGCCACCGCCGAACTCGTCTTCGAGGACGTCCGGGTGCCCGCCGACGCGCTGCTCGGCCCGGCGGGCAAGGGCTTCTCGGTCGCCCTGTCGGCGCTGGCCAAGGGCCGGATGGCGGTCGCCGCCGGGAGTGTCGGCATCGCCCAGGCCGCGCTGGACGCCGCCGTGCGCTACGCGGGCGAGCGCACTCAGTTCGGCAAGTCCATCGCCCACCACCAGCTGGTCCAGGAGCTGATCACCGACATCGCGGTCGACGTGGACGCGGCCCGGCTGCTCACCTGGCGGGTCGCCGATCTCATCGACCGGGGCGAGCCGTTCGCCGTGGCGTCCGCCAAGGCCAAGCTGTTCGCCTCCGAGGCCGCCGTGCGCGCCGCCAACAACGCCGTCCAGGTCTTCGGCGGCTACGGCTACATCGACGAGTACCCGGTCGGCAAGCTGCTGCGGGACGCCCGGGTGATGACCCTCTACGAAGGCACCAGCCAGATCCAGAAACTGCTGATCGGCCGGGCGCTGACCGGCGTATCGGCCTTCTGACCCGCCCGCCGCGCGGTGCCCGCGACCTGAGTACGCGGCTGAGTACGCCGACGGATGTGGCGCGCGCCACTCTCCCCGACCCTGGTCCCCATGAGCGACTCACCCGTCACACCGCACAACACGGCCGCCTTCCACGGCCAGGCCGTCGTGTCCTTCGCCCTCGCCCTCGGCGCCACCGCCGTCGGCATCTTCCAGTTGGAGGCCGACCCCTGGGTCCGGGCCTTCCTGGGCATCGCCGTCCTCTACCTCGTCACCTCCGCCTTCACCCTGGCCAAGGTGGTCCGCGACCGCCAGGAGGCCGGGCAGATCGTCAGCCGGGTCGACCAGGCCCGGCTGGAGAAGCTCCTCGCCGAACACGACCCCTTCGAGAAGCTCTGACCCGCCCCCGCACGCCCACTAAGCGCTCGCTCACCTTCGGTTGTATGGTGGTGCCCCGGTCGGCGAGAGGGGCGAGACGGCGATGAGTACGGCGGAGGAGACGTCCGGCGACGAGAACGAGTCGTGGGGCGAGGTCACCCCGGACGCGGCGCGGCGGCTGCTGATCGCCGCGGTGGACGCCTTCGCCGAGCGCGGCTACCACGCCACCACCACCCGGGACATCGCCGGCCGCGCCGGGATGAGCCCGGCCGCGCTCTACATCCACTACAAGACCAAGGAAGAGCTGCTCCACCGGATCAGCCGGATCGGCCATGAGAAGGCGCTGGACATCCTGCGCACCGCCGCGCGCGGCGACGGCACGGCGGGCGAGCGGCTGGCCGACGCCGTCGCCTCCTTCGTCGGCTGGCACGCCGGGCGCCGCACCACCGCACGGGTCGTCCAGTACGAGCTGGACTCGCTCGGGCCGGCCGCCCGCGCGGAGATCGTCGCGCTGCGGCGGCAGTGCGACGCCGAGGTCCGCGGGATCATCGAGGACGGCATCGCCTCGGGCGAGTTCGACGTCCTGGACGTCCAGGGCACGACCCTGGCCGCGCTGTCGCTCTGCATCGACGTGGCCCGCTGGTTCAGCACGCGGGGACCGTGGACGCCGGACGAGGTGGGCGCGATGTACGCGGCGCTGGTGCTGAGGATGGTGGGGGCGGGGGGTTCCACGGGGGGTTCCGGGGGGCGGGGGTAGGGGTCCGGGTGCGGGCTGCCGGGTACGGCGGGGCTGGTACGGAGTTCCGCGGGGCCCGGTCGGTCGGAGGGGGTGCCCGCGACGCCCGGTCGGTCGGGGGGAGTGCCCGCGACGCCGGGGCTCAGCCGGAGGGAGTGCCCGCGACGCCCGGTCTCGGCCGGAGGGGGGTGCCTGCGGCGCCCGGTCGGTCGGGGGGAGTGCCCGCGACGCCCGGTCTCGGCCGGAGGGGGGTGCCTGCGGCGCCCGGTCTCAGCCGGAGCGAGTGCCCGCGACGCCCGGTCAGAGGGCCCGCGCCATCCCGGTCACAGGTAGTACCGCGACACCGACTCCGCCACGCACACCGGCTTGTCGCCGCCCTCGCGCTCGACCGTGAACGCCACCGCCACCTGGACGCCGCCCGGCACCTCGTCCACCGCGCTGATCGTCGCCGTCGAGCGCAGCCGGGAGCCGACCGGGACGGGGGCCGGGAAGCGGACCTTGTTGGTGCCGTAGTTGACGCCCATGGTCACCCCCTCGACGGCTATGAGCTGCGGCGCGAACAGCGGCAGCAGCGACAGCGTGAGATAGCCGTGCGCGATGGTCGTGCCGAACGGACCGGTCGCCGCCTTCTCCGGGTCGACATGGATCCACTGGTGGTCGCCGGTCGCCTCGGCGAAGAGATCGATCCGCTTCTGGTCGATCTCCACCCAGTCCGTGTGCCCCAGCGACTCGCCCACCGCCGCCTTCAGCTCGGCCACGCCCGTGAAGATCCTCGGCTCCGCCATGTCCCTCGCCCTCCCGCTCGTTCACCCGATCGCCCGGTTGCTCGCCGGCCCGATTATCGACCTAAGCAACTGCTTAGCATGGTCGAGGGGGGTACGCATGTCAACGGGCGGGCGGGGCGGGCGCCGATGGGTAGGGTTGCGGTGATGCCGCAGATTCCAGAGAACATCCATGAGCTGACCGTCGGCCAGTTGTCGGCGCGCAGCGGCGCCGCCGTCTCCGCGCTGCACTTCTACGAGGCCAAGGGCCTGATCAGCAGTCGCCGGACGACGGGCAACCAGCGGCGCTACTCACGGGACGCGCTGCGCCGGGTCGCCTTCGTCCGGGCCGCGCAGCGGGTCGGCATCCCGCTGGCCACGATCCGGGACGCGCTGGCGGAGCTGCCGGAGGAGCGGACGCCCACCCGGGAGGACTGGGCGCGGCTGTCCGAGGCGTGGCGCTCGGAGCTGGAGGAGCGGATTCGGCAGCTGAACCGGTTGCGGGACCATCTGACCGACTGCATCGGCTGCGGGTGCCTCTCCTTGGAGAGCTGTGTGCTGTCCAACCCCGACGACGCGTTCGGGCAACGGCGGACGGGGTCGCGGCTGCTGGTGGAACGGGGGGCGTAGCACGCGGGCGGGGCGTCTTGCTTCTGCCTCTGGGGGCGGCCGGTCCTCGTAAGGCAGCCCAAGGCAGCCCCGTTTCCGTGAGGCGGCCCCGTCGCGCCGGATCACCGCGCAACGAGCCGCGCTCTGAGCCGCACCCGGGCCTCACCCCGCGCTGCACCTGGGCCTCCCCCCGCACCGCACCCGGGCCCCACCCCGACCGTCCCGTCATCCCACCGCCACCCGCCCCGACACCCCGACCGCCGCCTCCACCAGCTCCGCGTTGGACCTCGCCCGGCCTCCGCCCGGCAGGGTCAGCGTATCCGCCAGGCCGATCCGGGTTTCCAGGCCCAGCCAGCGCGCCAGGTGGAGGACCGGCCAGGTGCCGCCCTCCGTGCCGTGCAGCAGGATCGGGCGGCCGTGGGCCGTGCCGATCCGGGCGAGCAGTGTGCGGGCCGAGTCCGCCGCCGTCGCCGGGTCGTGGTTCCCGACCTCGGCCAGCACCCTCAGGACCCGGTGCCGCAGGGGCGAGCGGGCGAAGCGGTCGGGCCCGTCGGTGTCCGACCACAGGCCCGCCTCCACCGCCACCCCGCGCTCCAGCAGCGCGGCGGCGAGCCGCTCGGCGCCCGGTTCGTGCCAGTCGACCGAGGCGTGGTCCGGCAGGACCGTCCAGGAGGCCACCCGCTCCAGCCGGTCGGCCGGGCCCGGCTCCGCGCGGGCGCCCGCGCACACCCCGACCGGCACCCGCACCCGCGCCCGGACCGCCGCCAGCACCGGCCCGAGCACCCTCGGGGACAGGGAGCCCCGGCCGCACGGTGTCCTGGGATGGACCTGGACGCCGGTCGCCCCGGCCGCCACCGCCGCCGCGGCGGACCCGGCCAGCGCGTCCGGGGTCAGCGGGACGACGGCGCCGTCCGCGGCGGACCGGGTGCCGTTGAGACAGACCAGCAGGGACCGCGCGGCGGGCGTACCGCCGCCGCTCCGGGGGCGCGGCATCCCCGGCGCACCCCCGGTGCCACGCGTCACGCGGACATCAGCAGGGGGCCGCGCCGCGCGTAGGCCAGTGCCTCCGAGGTCAGGACCGGACGCGGGACCAGGATTCCGCAGTCCGCGCAGACCGGTCCGGAGGACGGTTCATGGTCGAGTTCGTACTTCCAGACGAGGCGCTCCCCGTCGCAGACCGGGCACTCGGCGCCCGGCTCGCGCTCCAGGGCCGCGATCAGCCGGCGCAGCACCTCCGCCAGGGGCTCGCCGGGGTGCAGCCGGGGGTCGTCGCACCAGGCGACGCCGAAGCCGCCCCAGGTCAGCCGGTGCCAGTCGTCGACGCTGCCGGGTCGGCGCAGCCCGTCGTGCTTCTCCTTCCTGCGGCGCTCGGCGAACTCCGTCTCGTAGGACAGCCAGACCGCCCGCGCCGCCTCCAGCTCCTCCAGCGCGGCCACGAGCCGCACCGGGTCGGGGGAGCGGTCCTCGGGGTCGAACCCGGCCCGTGCGCACAGGTGGTCCCAGGTGGCCCTGTGCCCGTAGGGAGCGAACCGCTCAAGGCACTTGCGCAGTGAGTAGCGCCGCAGCGCCAGATCGCACCGAGGATCGCGCACCTGTCTTGCCAGACTCCGGAAACCCGCCATCGCCCTGCACCTCCGTCACATCTGCACCTGTACTTCGGTCACTGCGGCGTCGTCGTACGGACGTCCCCGAATAGACGTATCGACAAGCGATTCGGCTCCCTTCCGGCTCCCGCCGGTTTTCCGGCGGCCCCGGCGGACGGGGGGAGCGAACCGAAAACTTGACGCATGTTCATCTTTCAACCGGGCACTAACCGCCGGTAACATCCGGCTCCATCCCCATCGGGAGGAGCTGCCATGTCACGGCGCACCCCACGCACCGCGCTCGACAGAGTGAGAACTCCCCACACTCCTCGTGGGTTCCTGAAGACGGCTTCCGTATGCGTCCTGATGGCCGGGCTTTTGTCTCCGCTTTCCCAAGCCGCCTCGGCCGCCACCCCCACGGTGGCCGATGCGGCGGCGATCGTGGACCACTGCGGCAACCAGTGCTCCGACATCCTGCCGCCCGGCCAGAACGGCAATGCCACCCTCGCCCAGATCCTCCTCAACCAGGCGTTCGGTACCCAGCCCGAACACGCGGAGGACCAGCTCGGGCCCTATGCGAAGCTCGCCACCGGCTATCAGTCCCTGACCGATTCCACGATCAACACCTTCTTCAACGACGCCTCCTTCGGCGTCCCCGCCGACCAGGTCGCCTCCACCCTCCGGCCCGCCGGACGCACCGACGTCACCATCGTCCGCGACAAGAAGTCGGGTGTGCCGCACATCACGGGCACCACCCGCTACGGCACCGAGTTCGGCGCCGGATACGCCGCCGCCCAGGACCGGCTGTGGCTGATGGACCTGTTCCGGCACGTCGGCCGCGGCCAGCTCACCACGTTCGCGGGCGGCGCCCTCGACAACCAGGGCCTGGAGCAGACCTTCTGGCGCAACGCCCCCTACACCGAGGCCGACCTCCAGGCCCAGATCGACCGGGCCGCCACCACCAACGGCGAGCGGGGCCGCCAGGCCCTGGAGGACGTCAAGGCGTACGTCGACGGCATCAACGCGTACATCGCCGCCTCCGACAGCGGACGCTACTTCCCCGGCGAGTACGTCCTCACCGGCCACAAGGACTCGATCACCAACGCCGGGACCATAGAGCGCTTCAAGCCCACCGACCTGGTCGCCCTCGCCTCCGTGATCGGCGCCCTGTTCGGCGCGGGCGGCGGCGGCGAGGTCAACAACGCCCTGTCCCTGCTGGCCGCCCAGCAGCGCTACGGCGTCCAGAAGGGCACCGAGGTCTGGGAGTCGTTCCGCGAGCGCAACGACCCCGAGGCCGTCCTCACCGTCCAGGACGGCAGCTTCCCGTACGGCACCAAGCCCGCGAACCCGCAGGGGGCCGCCCTGCCCGACCCCGGCTCGGTGAAACAGGAACCCCTGATCTACGACCGCACCGGCAGCGCCGCCGGCCAGGCGGCCACCGGCACCTCCGCCGACGCCGCCGCGCAGGCCGTCACCTCCGCCCGGCGCGGGATGTCCAACGCCCTGGTGGTCAGCGGCGAGCACACCGCGAGCGGCCATCCCGTCGCCGTGTTCGGGCCGCAGACCGGCTACTTCGCGCCGCAACTGCTGATGCTCCAGGAGATCCAGGGACCCGGTCTGAGCGCCCGAGGCGCCTCCTTCGCCGGGCTCGGCATGTACGTCCAGCTCGGCCGCGGCCAGGACTACGCCTGGAGCGCCACCACCTCCGGCCAGGACATCGTCGACAGCTACGCCGTCGAGCTGTGCCAGGACGACTACCACTACCTCCACCGGGGCGTGTGCACGCCCATGCAGAAGATCGAGCAGAAGAACGCCTGGAAGCCCACCACCGCCGACGGCACCGCCGCCGGTTCCTACACGATGCGCGTCTGGCGGACCGCGTACGGCCCCGTCGAGTACCGCGCGACCGTCGGCGGGAAGAAGGTCGCCTACACCACTCTGCGCTCCTCGTTCCTGAACGAGGCCGAGTCCATCGTCGGCTTCCAGATGCTCAACGACCCCTCCTATGTGACCGGCCCGCAGTCCTTCCAGGAGGCCACGCGGCACATCAACTACACGTTCAACTGGTTCTACGCCGACGCCCAGCACACCGCCTACTACAACAGCGGCGACAACCCGGTCCGCGCACCCGGCGTCGACCCCGAGTTCCCCGCCTGGGCGCGCCCCGCGTACGAATGGCGCGGCTGGGACCCGGCCACCAACACCGCCGACTACACCCCGCCCGCCCAGCACCCGAACTCCGTCGACCAGGACTACTACATCTCCTGGAACAACAAGCAGGCCAAGGACTACGCCGCCGCCCCCTGGGGCACCGGCTCGGTGCACCGGGGCAATCTGCTGGACGACCGGGTCAAGAAACTGGTCCAGCAGGGCAAGGTGACCCGCTCGGCGCTGGTCCGGGCCATGGCCGACGCCGGGCTCGCCGATCTGCGCGCGGAACAGGTCCTGCCGGATCTGCTGCGGGCGGTGACCAGCGCGCCGGTGACCGATCCGGCCGCCGCCGCGGCGGTGGGCAAACTCCAGGCGTGGGTCGCGGCGGGCGCGAAACGCACCGAGACCGCGGCGGGCTCCAAGACCTACGCCCACGCCGACGCCATCCGGATGCTCGACGCCTGGTGGCCGCTGCTGGTCAAGGCCCAGTTCGAACCCGGACTCGGCACCGGCCTCTACACCGCGATCACCGCCAACCTGCCCGTCGACGAGTCCCCGTCCGCCGCCCACGGCCCGACCGGCGCCCACGCCGGAAGCGCCTTCCAGTACGGCTGGTGGAGCTATGTCGACAAGGACATCCGCGCGGTCCTCGGCGAGACCGTTCGGGGCCCGCTCGGCGACCGGTACTGCGGCGGCGGCTCCCTGCCCGTCTGCCGTGACGCCCTGATCACCAGCCTCGTCCAGGCCGCCGCCAAGACCCCCGCCCAGGTCTACCCCGGCGACGCCCTGTGCGCGGCGGGCGACCAGTGGTGCGCCGACTCCGTCGTCCAGCGCGCCCTCGGCGGGATCAAGCACCCGAACATCAGCTGGCAGAACCGGCCCACGTACCAGCAGGTCGTGGAGTTCACCTCACACCGCTGAGCCGGTCCCGCACGGCCCCGGCGGCGGCCCGGACCCTCCCTCCGGACCACCGCCGGGGCTCACCTGCGCCGGGTGCCGGGTGCCGGGTGCCGGGCGACAGGTGCCGGGTGCTGGGCGACGGGTGACGGGTGACAAGGCGACCCGCGTCCACCGCCCACCGCCCGCCGCCCGCCGTCCCGCCTCACCGGTACAGCAGATACCGCGCCCGTGTCCGCCGGAACACCGCCAACTCGTCCTGCCAGGCCGCCACCACGTCATCGGTCCCCGCCCCGGCGTCGATCATCGTGCGGACCAGGGTGGACCCGGTGAGCGTGTCGATCCAGTGGTTCGGCAGCCAGTGGAACTCCGCCCACGCGCGCCGGGCCGTGACCAGCAGCCCGATCCCGGTACGCACCGGGTCGTAGACCCGCCGGTCGTGCACATGGACCTGCACCCCGCCGACGGTGCGGTGGGGGAACTTGGAGAACGTCGGTGTGAAGTACGCCTCCCGGAACCGCACACCGGGCAGGTCCAGTTCCCCGGCGGCGGCGGCCCAGCGCCCGTCCAGGCCCTCCGCGCCGAGCAGTTCGAAGGGCCGCGTGGTGCCCCGCCCCTCGGACAGGTTCGTCCCCTCGAACAGACACGTCCCCGCGTACACGAGCGCGGTCTCCGGCGTCGGCATGTTCGGACTCGGCGGCACCCACGGCAGCCCCGACCGGTCGTAGAAGTCCGCCCGCCGCCAGCCACTCATCGGTACGACGTCCAGCGCCGGGGGCGCGGGCAGGAACTCCCCGGCGAACAGCCGCGCCAGTTCGCCCACGGTCATCCCGTGCGCCTGCGCGATCGGCTGCCGCCCGACGAAGCTGGCGAACTGCGGCTTCAGCACCGGACCGGACGCCCCGCGCCCGGTGACCGGGTTGGGCCGGTCCAGCACCACCATGCGCTTTTTGGCCAGCCGGGCCGCCTCCATGCAGTCGAACAGCGTCCAGATGTAGGTGTAGAACCGGGCGCCGACATCCTGGATGTCGAAGACGACGGTGTCCACACCGGACGCCGTGAAGATGTCGGCCAGCGGCTGACCCCGCCGACCGTAGGTGTCGTACACGGGCAGACCCGTCGCCGGGTCGTCGTAGCGGCCCTCGGAGCCGCCGGCCTGCGCGGTGCCCCGGAAGCCGTGCTCCGGACCGAAGACCGCGACCAGGTCGACCCGGTCGTCGGCGTGCATCACGTCCACGATGTGCCGGACGTCCCGGGTCACCCCGGTCGGGTTGGTGACGACTCCGACCCGCTCACCGCCGAGCGGGGCGTAGCCGTCGGCGACGAGGCGTTCGAAGCCGGTGCGGGCGGAGGTGTGCCGGTCCGCGGCCGTGGCGGCGGGCGCGGAGACGGTGAGGGCGGCGGCCGTTCCGGCCAGGACCGTACGTCTGGTGGGAGGCATGAGGGGGACGGTAGGGGGTCGCGGCGCCGGTGGGGAGGGTGCCGACCGGGTGTGTCGGTCGGCCGGATCTCGCTTCCTCCGCACATACCGACCGGTTAGTCTGGATCGGCGGGGACCGGGAGCGGCAGGACTGGAGGGCGATGGTGGTCAGCGTGCGGGGTGCCGGAGTGGTCGTCACGGGAGCGGGCGACGGGATCGGGGCCGCCCTCGCGCGGCGGTTCGCCCAGGAAGGCGCCCGGGTCGTGGTCAACGACCTCGACCCGGCGAAGGCGGAGGCCGTCGCCCAGGAGATCGGCGGGACCGCGCTGGCCGGGGACGCCTCCGGCATCGCCCCGGCCGCGCTCGACGCCCTCGACGGCCGGGTCGACGTGTACTGCGCCAACGCCGGGCTCGGCTCGGGCGGGTCGGAGCGGGCCGCGGACGAGGTGTGGGACGCCGCCTGGGACGTCAATGTGATGGCCCACGTCCGGGCCGCGCGGGCGCTGCTGCCGGGCTGGCTGGAGCGCGGCGAGGGACGGTTCGTGTCCACCGTGTCGGCCGCCGGGCTGCTCACCATGATCGGCGCCGCCCCCTACAGCGTCACCAAGCACGGCGCCTTCGCCTTCGCCGAGTGGCTGTCGCTGACGTACCGGCACCGCGGGCTGAAGGTGCACGCGGTCTGTCCCCAGGGGGTGCGCACCGACATGCTGGAGGCGTCCGGCAGCGCGGGCGACCTGGTCCTGCGTCCGACCGCCATTGAGCCGAAGGACGTGGCCGACGCGTTGTTCCAGGGCATGGCCGAGGAGCGGTTCCTGATCCTGCCGCATCCCGAGGTCGCCGACTACTACCGGGCCCGCTCCGGCGACCCGGACCGCTGGCTGACCGGGATGAACCAGCTCCAGCAGAAGTGGGAGGCGGAGCGGTGAGCGGGGTCCTGCCCGGCGCGCCGGACGCGGCGGATGGGAAGATCCCCCGTCGGGAGTTGCGCTCCCGTTCGCGGGAACGACGGTAGAACATCACGGAAGGCAGGTGGCGGCAGTGCCCAGAACGACGGACGGGGACGGGGCGCCCGTCCCCCAGCGGCTGCTCGCCGCCGCCACCCGGCTCTTCGCCGAGCAGGGCTACGACCGGACCTCGGTCCAGGAGATCGTCGAGGCCGCGGGCGTCACCAAGGGGGCGCTCTACCACTACTTCGGCTCCAAGGACGATCTGCTGCACGAGGTCTACGCGCGGGTGCTCCGCGTCCAGCAGGAACGTCTCGACGCCTTCGCCGACGCCGACGAGCCGGTGGACAAGCGGCTGCGGGACGCGGCGGCGGACGTGGTCGTCACCACCATCGAGAACCTCGACGACGCCATGATCTTCTTCCGCTCCATGCACCATCTCGGCCCGGAGAAGAACAAGCAGGTACGCGCCGAGCGCCGCCGCTACCACGAACGGTTCCGCGCGCTCATCGAGGAGGGCCAGCGCGAGGGCGTCTTCTCCGACGCCACCCCGGCCGACCTGGTCGTGGACTACCACTTCGGGTCCGTCCACCATCTGTCGACCTGGTACCGCCCCGACGGCCCGCTCAGCCCCCAGGAGGTCGCCGACCACCTGGCGGACCTGCTGCTGAGGGCGCTGCGCCCGTAGGAAGCGGGCCCGCGCGGGGCGGGATTCTGGCGGCGCCCGCACCCCGAGTGCGGTGAGTGTCGGGCGGCGCCCGCGCCCTGAGCGGGGCGGGATTCGTGCGGCGTCTGCGCCCCGAGTGGGGTGAGTGTCGGGCGGCGCCCGCGCCCTGAGCGGGGCGGGATTCTGGTGGCGCCCGTGCCCCGAGTGCGGTGAGTGTCGGGCGGCGCCCGCGCCCCGAGCGGGGCGGGATTCGTGCGGCGTCTGCTGCCCCGCGCGGGGCAGCTTCTGCGTGGTGCCTGCGCCCCGCGTGGGGCCCGCTGCGGGTGGTGAGTGGCGCTGGGGGAAGCCGGGTCCGCGCGGGGCCCGCTTTGGGCGGCGCCTGACGGGGGAGCCGGGTCCGTGGGGGCTCGCTGTGGGTGGTTGCCTGGCGTGCAGGAGCGGTGTCTGCGCGGGGCCCGCTTTGGGTGGCGCCTGACGGGGGGGAGTCGGGTCGGTGGGGGCTCGCTGTGGGTGGTTGCCCGGCGTGCAGGAGCGGTGTCCGCGCGGGGCCCGCTACGGGGGCGTCTGACGCAGGGAAGCCGGGTCCGCGCGGGGCCCCCCGCTACTGGTGGTGCCTGGTGCTGCGGAAGCCCGCCCCGCGCGGGGCGGCGCACCCGGGTGGCGTCCGGCGTGTCGGTGCGGGCGTGCGCTCCAGGTGGCACCCGGCGTCCGTGTGCGTGGCCGCTCCCGGCGGCGCCCGGCATCCGCGCGGGGGAGCGCCCCGGCGTTCCGGTGGGTCCTGGCCTGCGAGTGGTCCCGCCCCCGCGCGGGAGCGCCCCCAGACCACCCGCGCCGACCAGCTCACCGCCTCCTCCTGGCCCCCGCGCGCGAGCGCCCCGCCGCTGCCGTCGCCGACCCGTGCCAGTGAGACTCCCGGCTCCCCGCGCGGGAGGGCCTCCAGATCACCCGCGCCGACCGGCCCACCGCCTCCTCCCGGCCCCCGCGCGGGAGCGCCCCGGACCGTGCCCGGCCTACGGGTGCGGGGCGGTCGTCACGCTCACCGCCCCGCACCCGTGTGCCCCTCGCGGGTACCTCTACAGGTACCCCTTCAGCTCCCTGCGCGCCAGCGAACGCTGATGCACCTCGTCCGGCCCGTCCGCGATCATCAGGGTCCGCGCGGCGGCGTACAGCTCCGCCAGCGGGAAGTCCTGGCTGACCCCGCCCGCCCCGTGCAACTGGATCGCCCGGTCCAGGATGCCGACGACCGCGCGGGGTGTGGCGATCTTGATGGCCTGGATCTCGGTGTGCGCGCCCCGGTTGCCGACGGTGTCCATCAGCCAGGCCGTCTTCAGCACCAGCAGCCGTAGCTGCTCCACGGTCACCCGCGCGTCCGCGATCCAGTTCTGCACCACACCCTGCTGCCCCAGTGCCTTGCCGAAGGCGGTCCGGGACACCGCCCGGCGGCACATCAGCTCGATCGCCCGTTCCGCCATCCCGATCAGCCGCATGCAGTGATGGATCCGGCCGGGGCCGAGCCGGGCCTGCGCGATGGCGAACCCGCCGCCCTCCTCGCCGATCAGGGCCGACGCCGGGACCCGCGCCCGGTCGAAGACCACCTCGGCGTGGCCGCCGTGGGAGTGGTCCTCGTAACCGAACACGCGCATGGCGCGCCGTACGGTCACTCCGGGCGTGTCGCGCGGGACCAGGACCATGGACTGCTGACGGCGGATGTCGGGGCCGTCCGGGTCGGTCTTGCCCATCACGATGAAGACCGCGCAGTCCGGGTTCATCGCCCCGGAGATGTACCACTTGCGCCCGGTGATCACATAGTCGTCGCCGTCCCGCTCGATGCGGGTGGTGATGTTGGTGGCGTCGGCGGAGGCCACCTCCGGCTCGGTCATGGCGAACGCCGAGCGGATCTCCCCGGCGAGCAGGGGTTCCAGCCACCGCTTCCTCTGCTCGTCGTCGCCGAACTGCGCCAGCACCTCCATGTTCCCGGTGTCCGGGGCGGCGCAGTTGGTCGCGATGGGCGCGAGATGCGGGGAGCGGCCGGTGATCTCGGCGAGCGGCGCGTACTGGAGGTTGGTCAGCCCGGCCCCGTACTCGGCGTCCGGCAGGAACAGGTTCCACAGGCCGCGCCGCCGGGCCTCCGCCTTCAGCTCCGCCACCACGGCGGGGGTGTCCCAGGGGGAGGCCAGGGCCGCCCGCTGCTCCTCGGCGACCGCCTCGGCCGGGTACACATGCTCGTCCATGAAGGCGAGCAGGGAGCCGCGCAGTTCCTCGGTGCGCGCGTCGAACGCGAAGTCCATGGCGTCAGCCTTCCTCGGGGTGGTGCGGGGGACGGGGGGTGTCCTGGTGGCCGCGGAGCGTCGTCAGGCCGTGCTCGATGAAGACGGGCACCAGGCCGCCGATCCGGTCGAAGCCGGGGCCGACCGTCTGGCCCAGCGTGTAGCGGTAGTGGATGCCCTCCAGGATCACCGCGAGCTTGAACCAGGCGAACGCGGTGTACCAGGCGACCGCCGACACATCGCGCCCGGACCGGGCCGCGTACCGCTCGATCAGCTCGGCGGGCGACGGATGCCCGGCGGCCTCGGCGGTGGTGGAGACCGGCGAGTCGGGCGCGCCGAGCGGGATGCTGTACATCGCCAGCAGCCCCAGGTCGGTCAGCGGATCGCCGAGCGTGGACATCTCCCAGTCGAGGACGGCCGTGATCCGGTCCGAGCCGTCCAGCAGCACGTTGTCGAGCCGGTAATCGCCGTGGATCACCGTCGGGGCGGGGGAGCGGGGCAGCGCCCGGCCCAGGGCAGCGTGCAGTTCGTCGACGCCGGCCAGGTCACGGTTGCGGGAGGCGTCCAGCTGCTTGCCCCAGCGGCGCAGCTGCCGGTCGAGGAACCCCTCGGGGCGCCCGAAGTCGCCGAGCCCCACCGCCTCCGGGTCCACCGCGTGCAGCTCGACCAGGGTGTCGACCAGCCCGAGCACCGCCTGCCGGGTCCGCTCCGGGCCCAGCGGGGCGAGCTGCTGCGCGGTGCGGTACGGGGTGCCGGGCACATGCTCCATCACGTAGAACGGCGCCCCGAGCACCTCCTCGTCCTCGCACAGCAGCAGCGGTTCCGGTACCGGGACGGCGGTCGCGTGCAGGGCGCTGATCACCCGGTGCTCGCGCCGCATGTCGTGCGCGGTGGCCAGCACATGGCCGAGCGGGGGCCGCCGCACCACCCAGCGGCCGACGCCGTCGGTGACCCGGTACGTGAGGTTGGAGCGTCCGCCCTCGATCAGCCGGGCCGTCAGCGGTCCGGCCACCAGTCCGGGCCGCTCACGGTCCAGGAGGGCGCGCAGCCGGACGGGATCGAGACCGGGTGGGTGGTCGGCAGCCATCGTCGCTCCTACGGAAGCGTGAATAAGACGTGACTCATGATGCCGACCGGTCGGTATGTCGTCCAGACGCCCACGGGTGAACGTGATCGGGCCCACCCTAGGCCGACGGCTCCCCGCGGGGTGTGCGGGGAGCCGTCAGAGGGTGGTTTTCGGCCGCGGGGAGGCTCTGGGGGCCGTCCTAGGGAGCCGCTCCGGGGAGCGCGCCCTATTGGAGCCCGTCCCCGGGGGCGGGCTCTGCGGGTCGTCCTAGTGGTCGTCCTAGTGGTCGTCCCAGTGGTCGCCGTGCGCCGCGTGCCGGTGGCCGTCGTGGAGGTAGTCGACATGGTCGCCGTGCAGGACCGAGGCGTGGCCGCAGTCCTCGCCGTGCCGGTGCTGGTGCTCCGCGTGGGCGGTGTGTCCGGCGGCCTCGCACTCGTCCCAGTGCCCCTCGTGCGCGCGGTGCAGATGTCCGTCGTGCGCGTAGTCGACATGGTCGCCGTGCGGGACGGCCGTGTGCCCGCAGTCCGGGCCGTGGCGGTGCGTGTGGGTGGTGTGTTCGAGGTGCGTGGTGGTCATGGCGCTCACCTTGGGTCGGGGACGGCGTCGAACAGGGTGCCATATCAAAGCTACAAAAGTGAGCATATGGGGCGTATCACCCGGGTGCCTCGCCGAGGGGCGCGCGGGCCGTCAGAGGATGATCGCCGCCGCCGCGCAGACCGCGAGCGCCACCGTGCACAGGGTCGCGGCGGCGGCCTGCCGGTGCGGCAGCCCGGACGGCCGGACGGAGCCCGCGAGGGCGCGTATCCGGCGATGCGCGATCAGCAGGAAGCCCAGCCACAGCAGACAGCAGGCGGCACAGGCCAGCACGGACCCCACCGAGATCCCGCCGCGCACGGTGGTCCGTACGGCGAGGATCGCGGCGACCGTGCCCGCGAGGGTGGTCCGCCGCCAGGCCAGCCTGGTCCGTTCCGGCTGGAGCCCCGGGTCCCGTACGGGCGTGGCCTCGGCGCTCACGCCCCGCTCACCCCTCCCAGCCGAACAGCACGACCACGACCATGCCCAGCGCCACCAGGGCGACGACCAGGCTCAGCAGCGCCGGGAACCGGGACACCGGAAGGTCCTCGCCGCGCCGCATGGCCCGCTCGCAGCGCACCCAGTGGTTGACCGCCCGCAGCGAGCACAGGACCCCGGCCGCGAGCAGCGCCAGCGCCAGCGCGACCCGGACCGCCCAGCGCAGCTCCGGCAGGAACTGGTCCACGGCGAACCCGCCGCCGATCAGCGCCAGGGCGGTGCGCAGCCAGGCCAGAAACGTCCGCTCGTTCGCCAGCGAGAAGCGGTAGTCCGGCGTGGCGCCCTCCGCGCGGACCTGCTCGGGCGCGAACCACAGCCGGACGTTCCTGACGAATTCGCTCACACGCCCGACCCTAGCGCCGGGCCGGGGAGAGGGCGCGGCTAGCCCCTGCGCCCCGGTGCCTCGACCGTGGCTAGCCCCGGCCCCCCGGCTGGTCCCGCAGCCGCCGGTACGCCGCCAGCCCGTCCGGCACCCACTCCCAGCCGTCGTCGGGGCCGTCGTCCGGGCCGAGCCGCCGCTCGATCTCGCCCTCCGGCAGGAAGGCGTGCCAGGCGACCTCCTCGGCCTGGGGCCGCACCGGCAGCTCACAGCGCACCTCGTACACCGCCGACCACCAGCTCCGCCCGGCCCCGTCGTCGTAGAGGAACTTGAACAGGTACGACGGGGTCGGCAGCCCCGTGACCCCCAGTTCCTCCTCGGCCTCGCGCAGCGCCGCCGTGTCGTACGACTCGCCCGCGCCGACCACACCGCCGACGAACATGTCGTAGAGCGACGGGAACACCAGTTTGGTCGCCGTCCGCCGATGCACGAAGATCCGCCCGGCACCATCCCTGACCTGCACGAACACACATCTGTGCCGGAGCCCTCCGGCGTAGACGGCACCGCGCGGGGCCTGTCCCGTCACCTGGTCGTACTCGTCGACGACATCGAGGATCTCGTCAGCCGGATCAGCGGGATCAGCCGGATCAGCGGGATCAGCGGGATCAGCGGGATCAGCCGGATCGGCCGGATCAGCCGGATCAGCCGGATCGGCGGGATCGGCGCCAGCAAGGGGGCCGTCGCTCATAGGGGCGTCGCTCATGGAGGCATCCCATCAGAGCCGGGCCGCCGCCCCCGCACGCCCCGCCCCGCCCCGCGAGCCCTCCAACCGTCCCCTCAGCTGGGCCGGACCGGCTGGAGCTGCCCCATCGTCGCCGTGGTCGCCGAGGTCGCCCCGCGAGGCATCGCCGGGTGCATCCCCAGCAGGACGATGCCCGCGACCACCGCCGCGAGCCCCGCCGCCTCCCAGGCCAGGGCGCCCGCGTCGGTGCGCAGCCGGTCGCCGAGGAAGCCGACGCCGCAGATGATCCCGGCGATCGGCTGGGCGGCGGTCAGCGCGGGCAGCGACATCCGCAGCGACGCCGTCTCGAAGGCGCTCTGCACCAGGATCAGCCCGGTGATCCCGAGCAGCAGCACGGCGTACGGCTGCCAGCTGGTGAGCACCGCCACGATCCCGCCGTCGCCGAACCGCTGGCCGCTGACCCGGGTCAGCGCGTCCTGCACGCCGTAGAGGAGGCCCGCCGCCAGGGCCAGCAGCACCGGGGCGGAGCCCAGCCGGAAGCGCTTGGCGTACGCGGTGAGGAGCAGCGCGAGCCCCACCATCACGCCGATGATCAGCCAGTGCCGCAGCGGTTCGACCACCGCCGTGCCGCCGTGCGGCTGTCCGGCGACGATGAACGCGGTGACCCCGCCCGCCAGCAGACCGAGCCCGGCCCAGCCCTGGCGGCCCAGCGGCTGCTTGGTCTGGCGCCGGGAGAGCGCGAGGGCGAACAGCAGGTTCGTCGCCAGCAGGGGTTCCACCAGGGACAGCTGGCCCTGGCCGAGGGCGACCGCGCCGAGCGCCATACCGGCGGCCATCAGGGCGATGCCGCCGAGCCAGCGCGGCACCTTCATCAGGTCGAGCAGCAGCCGCGGGGAGAGGAAGTCGCCCAGCGGCGCCCGCTGTGCGGCGTTCTGCTGGAGGACGAAGCCGAAGCCCAGACAGCACGCGGCACTCACGGCGAGAACCAGAACCAGAACCGACACGCTGTACCTCGGGATCATCCGGCCGGAAACACGGGGTGCGGTACGGCCGACTGTAGGGGACCGGGGGCGTCGCTGCCCCTGGGGAGCGCCCGAACGCGGGGGGCCGGGGCAGCGGGGGAGCTGCGGCGGCGGATCTGCCGGGGGGCGCTGAATGCGTGCTCCCCATGGTCGGGGGCGCCACCCGGTACCGCTATGACGCACGCCACACCACCTCCGGAAAACCGGAGTGCCGCACTCCGCGCACCGGTCGGACGACGTCGACTCGCCGACCGTTCTCCGGGTTCATGGCCGAGAATCGACTATGTGACTTAGCTCACATTCGTGAGCCCGTATCAGGGTCCGTGTACGTCGATCTCCATGAAGTCGACACAACTGTCGCGCCTTTCCCACGAGTTGACGCGTGTCACGAGTGGAACACACTTGACGCTGAGCGTTGGCTGCCGGTTTGCTGTCCGTGATCGGCCGATAGCACGCCGACCATCCGCATCGTCGCTCAGGAAGTTCCCGCGGTGTCCCCACCCCCGCCTCCTCTCGGCCGAGGCCGCAGGCGAGCGGCCCAGGCTCATGACGCGGCTCTCGACGACACCGAACTCAGTGCCGCGCGTGCCGCGTTGGCCCAGGGCCGCTGGCAGGCCGTCCGTTCCCTGCTGGTGCGCACCGCCGACGACTGGGACCGCCGGGGCCACCGGATCACGGTCCTGGGCGCCGAGTCGTACTCCGCCGCCTGGGCGGGCGAGTGGCAGCTCGCCGAGCCCGAGTCCGGCGACGCCGCCGTGCTCGTCGCCTTCGCCCAGGTGCACCGCGCCCTGCGCGGCAAGCAGAAGCCGGACCGAGCCCGCGACGCGTGCCGCGCCGCCGCCCGGCGCGTCCCGGCCGACCCCACCCCCTGGCTCGGACTGCTCCTGCTGGAACGATCCCTCGGTTCCGAGGAGGACGTGGTCCGGCTCTTCGACGAGGCCCGCCACCGCCATCCCGACCACCACCACGCCCACCACCTCCTGGTGGCGCGGCTCGCCGAGCGGCTCACCGAGGCCGGTGCCGACCCGCTGCACGAGGTGTACGACTTCGCCAACTGGGCCGCCGAGCAGGCCCCCGCCGACTCCCCGCTCGCCATCCTCCCCGTGGTGGCGCACGCCGAGCGGTTCCGGGTGCTGGCCGCCGCGGGCCATCTGCCGACCGACCCGGCTGCCTCCGGGCACTGGGACGGACGCCGGGCCCGCCAGGTGATGAAGGCCGCGTTCGACTGGTGGCTGGAGTGGGAGCACGAGGAGCATCCGCGCCGACTGGTCGACCTGAACTTCCTCGCCCACGCCAAGGTCTGCGAGGGCCGCCCGGCCGAGGCGGCTGCCCTCTTCCACCGCATCGGCGAGCGCTTCACCCCGCAGCCCTGGTCGTACCCGGACCGCGACCCGTACACGGCGTTCCGCACGGCCCGCGACAACGCGCTCGGCACGACATGAACACTCCGCGGCCCGACATGAACCCCCCGGAGCACCCGCACGCCCCGCGCACCTCGCACGCCCCGCACACCTGAGCACCTCGCAGCACCACCCAGCCGTACCCGAACACCCGCAGCACCCCCAGCCGTACCCGTACACCCCGCAGCACCCTGATCCGACCGCGCCCGAAAGGACCCGCTCCGCATGAGCACCGGCACTCCCCGCACCAGCAGACAGACCGCCGCCTCCGACGGCATCAGCACCTTCAAGGGCCAGGAGCGCGCACTGCGCGCCGACCGGCTCGGCACCGGGGGCCTGCTGCTCTCCGTACTCGCCGCGACCGCCCCCCTCATGGTGGTCGCAGGTGTCATGCCCACCACATACGCGGTGATGGGCATCGTCGGACAGCCCCTGCTGTTCGTCCTCCTCGGCGTGGTCCTCGTCCTGTTCGGCATCGGGTACGCCGAGATGAGCCGCCATGTCCACAACGCGGGCGCGTTCTACGCCTACATTTCGCGGGGCCTCGGCGGCACCGCGGGAGCGGGCGCCGCGATGGTCGCCCTGGTCGCCTACAACGCCCTCCAGGCCGGTATCTACGGCATCTTCGGCTTCGAGGTCGCCGGACTGCTCCAGACGTACGCCGACATCACCGTCGCCTGGTGGATTCCGGCGCTGCTGGCGCTGGCCCTGGTCGGCGCGCTCGGCTGGCTGAAGATCGACGTCAACGCCAAGGTGCTCGGCGTACTGCTGATCATCGAGGTGGCCCTGGTGGTCGTCTTCGACATCGCCGCGCTCGGCGACCCCGGCCCCGAGGGGCTCTCCCTGCACGCCTTCAACCCGGAGACCCTCTCCGGCGCGGGCGTCGGCACCGCCCTGTGCTTCTGCATCGCCGCCTTCCTCGGCTTCGAGCAGGCCCCCGTGTACGCCGAGGAGACCAGCCGGCCGCACATCCTGGTGCCCCGGGTGATGTTCCTGGCCGTCGCCGGTGTCGCGGTCTTCTTCGCCTTCAGCAGCTGGGCCCTCACGGTCGCCGCCGGACCGCAGCAGATCGTGCCGACGGCCCAGGAACAGAGCGCGGGACTGCTGTTCTTCCTCACCGAGGCACGGCTCGGCGAGACCTTCACCGACGTCATGCACGTCCTCTTCGTGACCGGCATGTTCGCGGCGCTGCTCAGCTTCCACAACGTCGTCGCCCGGTACGCCTTCGCCATGGGCCGTGAGGGACTGCTCCCGTCCGCCTTCGGCCGCACCACCGGCTCCAGCGGCGCCCCCGGCACCGGCTCGCTGCTCCAGACCGTGGTCTCCGCCGTCATCGTGATCGCCTTCGCGGTCACCGACGACAAGCCGGACGGCGACCCGACCGCGCCGATCCTGCACCTGTTCACCTGGTTCGGGAACCTCGGCGCGCTCGGGGTGATCGTGCTGATGGCCGCCGCCTCCCTGTCCGTGGTGGTGTTCTTCGTCCGGCGCGGCGCCGCGGGCACCCAGGCGTGGCGCCTGGTCACCTCCTCGCTCGCCGGGATCGCGCTGCTGGTGATCGCGGTCTACACGGTCAAGGACTTCGACGTCCTGGTCGGCGCCGGACCGGACTCCTCGCTGCGCTGGGTACTGCCCGGCATCATCGGCCTGGCCGTCCTCGCGGGTCTGGCCCAGGGCCTGGTCATGCGGGCCCGCAACCCCGAGGCGCACGCCCGGATCGGCCTCGGCAACGAGGCGTTCCAGCTGGAGAAGGCGGCCGGGTCGGACGAGGACTGACCGCCCCGCCGTCCCGGATGACGGAAGTCTGACGGCCACCCGCGAACCCTGGCCCGACCGGGTTCGCGGGTGCTCGAATGAACGGGTGACCTCCGACCCCCGCGGCGCCCCCGTCGGCCGCCGCGTCCTCCTCGGCACCCTGGGCCTGGGCGCCCTCGGCGTGCTCGCCGCACCCGCGCTCCAGCGCGGCCTGGAGTCGTTCCTCGCCGGTGCCTCCGACAAGGACCCGACCGGCCTCACCGACCTCCTCCCCAACGGCGGCGGCTTCCGCTACTACTCGGTCGCCGCGTCCGTCCCCCGCAGAACCGCCGCCGACTACCGCCTCACCGTCGGCGGCCTGGTCGACCGGCCCACCACCCTCACCCTCGCCGACCTCCGCGCCCTGCCGCAGACCCGGCTGGTCCGCGACGTCCAGTGCGTCACCGGCTGGCGCGTCCCCGACACCGCCTTCGAGGGCGTACGGCTGTCCCGGCTGCTGGACGCCGCCGGGGTCCGCCCGGCCGCCCGCGCGGTCCGCTTCGACTGCTTCGACGGCACCTACTCCGAGAGCCTCACCCTCGAACAGGCCCGCCGCGCCGATGTCCTGGTGGCCCTGCGGATGCGCGACGAGGACCTCGGACACGCCCACGGCGGCCCGGTCCGCCTCTATGTGGCCCCGATGTACTTCTACAAGTCCGCGAAATGGCTCTCCGGCATCACCCTCACCGAGGACGTCGAGCCCGGCTACTGGGAGGAACGCGGCTACGACACCGACGCCTGGGTGGGCCGCTCCAACGGACGTGACGATGTCCCTACGAGCTGACGCCCCGCCGACCGCCCGCGTCCCCCGCTTCACCCGGGCCGAACGCTGGATCCACCGCACCACCGCCGCGCTGATGGGCGTCTGCGTCCTGACCGCCGCCTGTCTCTACGTCCCCGAACTCGCCCAACTGGTCGGCCGCCGTGCCCTGCTGGTCCGGCTGCACGAGTGGTCCGGCCTGGCGCTGCCCGTCCCGGTGCTGACCGGACTCGCCTCCCGCGCCTTCCGCGCCGACCTCGGCCGGCTCAACCGCTTCGGCCCGCACGACAAGGTCTGGCTGCGCGCCGCCCTGCGCCGCCGAGGCCACCGCCCCGCGGACAAGTTCAACGCGGGCCAGAAGATCTACGCGTCCTGGCTCGCCGGGGCGGTGCTGGTGATGCTGGGCACGGGGCTGCTGATGTGGTTCACCGGCCTCACCCCGCTGCGCTGGCGCACCGCCGCCACCTTCGTCCACGACTGGCTGGCCCTGACCCTCGGCATCGTCCTGGCCGGTCATGTCGGCATGGCCCTGGCCGACCCGGAGTCCCGGCGCGGGATGCGCACCGGTTCGGTCAGCCGGGAGTGGGCGACCCGCCGCCACGACGGCTGGCTCCGCTGACGCCCCGGCGCTGACGACGGCTCAGGACGCGGGCGCGGGCGCGGGCACGGATGCGGATGGGGACGCGGGCGCGGGCGCGGGCACGGATGCCGACGCGGATGCAGAGGCGGGCGCGGGCACGGATGCCGACCCGGATGCAGAGGCGGGCGGGGGCACGGATGCCGACCCGGGCGCGGACTCCTCCACCGTCTCCGGGCCCTCGGCCACGGACTCCGGCGGCGTCTCCCCCTCCCCGTCCGGCACGACGGGAGACGTGACGGGAGACGCGCCCGGCGGCACGACAGGCGGCGGCACGACAGGCGTCACGGCGGGAGGTAGGGCAGGCGGTCCGCTCGGCGGTGCGACTGGCGGTCCGACCGGCGGCCCGACCGGAGGTACGACAGGCGGCGGCCCGCCCGACGGCACGACCGGCAGCGCCCCAGGCGCGAGCCCCATCGGCGGATCAACCACCGCTGCCGACCCCTCGCCCGCCGCCCCGCCCGACGACCCTTCGCCCGACGACCCTCCAGCCGCCACCCCACCCGGCGGCGCCTCACCCGGCGGCGCCTCACCCGGCGTCCCCCCAGACCCGCCCGGATGCTCCGACCCCGGCTCAGACCCCGGCCCCGACCCCGGCCCCGCCGGGACCACCCCGAACGCCCCCTCCAGCACCGCCGCCACACCCCCGTACCGCACGGTGACCCCCACCGTCCGGGGCAGGCCCGTCAGCGCGGGCACCACGAACGTCACCGTGTCCGGCCCCTCGGGCGTCACGGTGACCGGATGCCCGTCGACCAGCACCTCGCCGCCCACCGCGAGTTCGGCGACATCGAAGAACGCCCCGCTCAATCCGGTCCGGACCCGTTCCCCGGGCCGCACCGCCACCGCGCTGCCGCTGTCCACGGACGCGATCGTGAAGGCACAGGCGGGGGCCGTCTCGGTGGCGGAGCCGAGCACCGCGCTGCGCCCGGGATGGCGCCGCTGGAACTCCAGCAGCCCGTCGAGCACGGCGAGCGCGGCCCGTCCCTTGCAACTGCCGTCGCCGGTCTCCGCGTCCGCGACCGCGTCCCGCGCCTGTCGGGCGGTGTCCCAGTCGCCGTGCCGCCCCTGTACGGCCAGACACGCCGAGGCGAGCCCGCGCAGCACCTGCCACTCGGGGTCGTCGGCCGCCGCGGGCACCGCGGCCAGCGCCTCACCGCAGCGGCCGGGGTCGCGCAGCACGTCGTACACGCTCGCCGGGTCGGCGGTCCGGTCGGCGTCCGGGGAGACCGGTCCGGGCGGCAGCCAGCGCAGCCGTACCGTCCCGGGGTGGCCGGTCGCGGAGGGGCCGGGCACGGGCACGTCACGCGGCGCGCGGGTCACCGGTGTCGGCGGGCCGGTGATGGTGGGGGCGGCGACGCCCCCGGCGGGCGACGACAGCGGGGGCGGGGGCGCGAGCGGCGGCGCGGGCGTGGCCGTACCGCCCACCGCTCCGGACGACGGGGTGACGACCACGGGGCCGCCGGACCGGTCCGGGAGGGTCACGGCGTCACGTCCGCCGTCCGTGAGGACGACGGCGACGCTCGCCACCGCCCCCGCAACCAGCCACCCCGAGACACGTGTCCCCAGGGAAACCGCCATGACGCCCCCCGCTGTGATGATCCCCGGCGACCGATCCGGGTCGGCCGAAGCCGTTCCATCATCATCCAGCCGGCGTCAACAGAAAAGGCACGAGGAGATCAAGTCCGTACCAATATCGCTACGAACCGGTCCCTTATGGCCATGACCTCGCCATCGCCCTCGCCGCGAGCCGTCCCCGCGCGACCGCCGTCACGGACCCGCCGCTACATCACCAGGGACAGCAGCAGCACGAACGCCCCGGCGACCACCGAGATGATCGTCTCCATCACCGACCAGGTCTTGATGGTCTGCCCGACGTCCAGCCCGAAGTACTCCTTGACCAGCCAGAACCCGGCGTCGTTGACATGGCTGAAGAACAGCGACCCGGCGCCGATGGCCAGCACCAGCAGCGCGGTCTCCCCGCTGGACATCCCGGCGGCGAGGGGCGCGACCAGACCGGCCGCGGAGACGGTCGCCACGGTCGCCGAACCGGTCGCGAGCCGGATCACGACCGCGATCAGCCAGGCCAGCAGCAGCGTCGGGATAGCCCAGTTCTCGGATATCTCCAGGATCATCTGGCCGACCCCGGAGTCGATCAGCGTCTGCTTGAAGCCGCCGCCCGCGCCGACGATCAGCAGGATGCCCGCGATCGGCGCGAGCCCCTTCTCGACCATCCCCGACACCCGCTCCTTGGCGAACCCGGCGGGCCGCAGCAGGGTGAAGATGCCGACCAGGACCGAGGCCAGCAGCGCGATCATCGGGGAGCCGACGACGTCGAAGATCCGCTGGGTGGTGTTCTCGGGGTCGTCGATCACGATGTCCACCAGCGCCTTGGACAGCATGAGGATGACCGGCAGCAGAATGGTGATCAGCGTGGCGCCGAAGCTCGGCCGCTTCTCCAGGGTCTCCGAGGCGCGCTGCGGGATCATCCGCTCGGGCGCCGGGACGTCCACCCAGCGGGCCGCGTACTTGGCGAACAGCGGTCCGGCGATGATCACCGTCGGGATCGCCACCAGCACACCGAGCGCCAGCGTGATGCCCAGATCGGCGTCCACCGCGTCGATCGCGACCAGCGGGCCGGGGTGCGGCGGCACCAGTCCGTGCATCACGGAGAGACCGGCGAGCGCGGGGATGCCGATCCGCATCAGCGAGTAGTTGCCGCGCTTGGCGACCATCAGCACCACCGGGATCAGCAGCACCACACCGACCTCGAAGAACAGCGGCAGTCCGATCACCGAGGCGATCAGCACCATCGCCCACGGCATCGACCGCCCACCGGTCTTCGCGAGGATCGTGTCCACGATCTCGTCGGCACCACCGGAGTCGGCGAGCATCTTGCCGAGGATCGCGCCCAGCGCGATCAGCACGCCCACACCGGCGACGGTGGTCCCGAGCCCGCTGGTGAAGGACTTGATGACCTTGTCCAGCGGCGCCCCGGCGAACGCGCCGAGCGCCAGCGAACCGATGGTCAGGGACAGGAAGGCGTGCAGCTTGAACTTGGTGATGAGCAGGACGATGACGGCGATACCGGCCAGGACGGCGATGCCCAACTGGGCATGTCCGGCCGAGGTGATCGGCTCGACGGTGTCCGCTGCCAGCACCTCGACGCTGAGTCTGGTCACGGGTGATTCCCTTGCAGATACGGGGGACGGGGGATGTTGGGGGGAGGGGGAGAAGCGGGGGCTACTGGACGGCGGCCAGCGCCCGTACGGCCCGGTCCGTGATGTCCTCCGGTGTGCCGGAGACATCGACGGCGACGCCGGACTCGTCCGGCCCGAGCGGTTCGAGCGTGGCGAACTGCGAGTCCAGCAGCGCGGTCGGCATGAAGTGCCCGCGCCGGTGGGCCATCCGGTCCTCGATCAGGGCGCGGTCGCCGGTGAGGTGGACGAAGACCAGCCCCGGCGCGGCGGTCCGCAGCCGGTCCCGGTAGCTCCGCTTCAGCGCCGAGCTGCTCACCACCCCGCCGAGCCCGCTCCGGCCGTCCGCCCAGGAGCCGATCGCGTCGAGCCAGGGCCACCGGTCCTCGTCGGTCAGGGGCGTCCCGGCCGACATCTTGGCGATGTTGGCGGGCGGATGGAAGTCGTCGCCCTCGGCGTACGGGACGCCGAGCCGGGCGGCGAGCAAGGGACCGATCGTGGTCTTGCCGGTGCCCGCGACGCCCATGACCACGACGACGTGGGGGGTGCTCATCGTTGCTGCCTCGCTGTCTTCGCCGTGTTCGCCGTGTTCGTCGCGTTAGTCGCCTTCGCCGTCTTCGTCGGCATAGGGACCTCACCTTGATGTCGAGACACTGAAACCCATTAGGTACGACTAATTCAAGAGCTTGTGATGAATAAGTCTGACTTTTTCTTGCTGTGATCCGCCCCGTACGCTGAGTGCATGAGCACAGCGGGCCGGGGGCTGCACGGCCGGGTACTGGACACCCTCGGCCCCGAGATCACAGCGGGCGGCTATCCCCCGGGAAGCGTTCTGCGCACGGACGAACTCGCCCAGCGCTTCGACGTCTCCCGGTCGGTGATGCGCGAGGCGGTACGGGTCCTGGAGTCCATGCACCTGGTCGAGTCGCGCCGCCGGGTCGGTGTCACGGTCCGCCCGGAGTCCGAGTGGAACGTCTACGACCCGCAGGTCATCCGCTGGCGGCTGGCCGGCAGCGACCGCCCCCGCCAACTGCGCTCCCTGACCGTGCTGCGCTCGGCCGTCGAACCGGTCGCCGCCGGACTCGCCGCCCAGCACGCCACCCCGGAGCAGTGCGCCGAACTCACCGAGTGCGCCCTCGGGATGGTCGCCAACTCACGCGGCGGGCGCCTGGACAAGTACCTCTTCCACGACATCGCCTTCCACCGGGTGATCCTCGCGGCGTCCGGCAACGAGATGTTCGCCCGGCTCGGCGATGTAGTCGCCGGAGTGCTCACCGGCCGCACCGAGCACGACGTGATGTTCGAGGACCCCGACCCGGCCGCCGTCACCCTGCATGTCCAGGTCGCCGAGGCGGTCCGTGAGCGCGACGCCGCCCGCGCCGAACACCTCACCCGTGAGATCACCGTCGGCGCCCTCCAGGAACTGGACATCCTGGCGCCCTGACCCCGCCGCCCCCTCAGCCCGCCGGGAACTCCCCGTCGACGTACACCCACGCCCCGTCCACCCGCTCGAACCGGCTCCGCTCACGCAGCGCCCCGCCCCGGTACGACGCCCGGAACTCCACCACCCCGGTGCTGTGGAAGGCGCTCCCGTCGACCGTCGCCAGGATCTCCAGACCGGTCCAGCGCGTCCCCGGATCGAGGTCCAGCGTGCCGGGCCGGGTCCGCGGATGCCAGGTCCGCAGCAGATACCCCGCGTCCCCCCGTACGAAGGCGCAGTACCGCGACCGCATCAGCGCCTCCGCGGTCGGCGCGGCGGCCGTCCCCGCGTGGAACCGCCCGCAGCACTCCTCATACGGCACCGGCAGCCCGCACGGACAGCCCGCCGGGGCCGCCGACGCCCGCCGCCGCGTCGTACGCCGGCCGCTCACGCCGCCCCTCCCGCACTCGGCGGATACGGCGGCCGGGCGGGCATCCCCGGCGCCAGGGACGGCAGCGGCGGCAGCGCCGCCCCGTACACCCACGCCGCGAACAGCTCGTCCAGCGGCTCACCCGCGAAGCGCGCGGCGTGCGCGGCGAACATCGCGGTCGTCGCCGACCCGTTGCGGTACTGCGCCGTCCAGCCGCGCAGCATCCGGAAGAACGCCTCGTCGCCCAGCGCGCAGCGCAGCGCGTGCACGGCAAGGCCGCCGCGCTCGTAGAGCCGGTCGTCGAACATCAGCTTGCGGCCCGGGTCGGCCAGCCGCAGATCCTGCCGCAGCCCCGCCAGCTTCCGGTGCGCGAGGGCCGCCAGCTGCTGCGCCGGGCGCCCGCCCGACCGCTCCGACCACAGCCACTCCGCGTACTTGGCGAGCCCCTCGTTCAGCCAGATGTGCCGCCAGTCGGCGATCGACACACTGTTGCCGAACCACTGGTGGGCCAGCTCGTGCGCCACCAGCCGCTCCGCGCCCCGCACCCCGTCCACATGGTTCGCGCCGAACAGCGACAGCCCCTGCGCCTCCACCGGGACGTCCAGCTCCTCCTCCGTCACCACGACCGCGTACTCGTCGAACGGATACGGCCCGAACAGCTCCTGGAACAGCTCCATCATCTGCGGCTGCCGCGCGAAGTCCCGGGAGAACTGCGGCAGCAGCTGCGCCGGGATGTGCCCGTGCTGCGGCACCCCGCCCGGCCCCGGATCGCCCAGCAGCACCGTCTGGTACTTCCCGATCGACATCCCGACCAGATAGCTCGACGTCGGCGCCGCCTGCTCGTACACCCAGGTCGTCGTGGACGCCTTCGTCGTCCGGGTCAGCAGCCGCCCCCCGGCGACCACCGAGTACGCCGACGGCGTCGTCACCGAGATCTGGTACGACGCCTTGTCCGCGGGCCGGTCGTTGCACGGGTACCAGGACGGCGCCCCCACCGGCTGGCTGGCCACCAGCGCCCCGTCGGTCAGCTCCTCGAACCCGATCCCGCCCCAGGGACTGTTCACCGGCTTCGGATTGCCCGACCAGTGCACCTCCACCGTGAACGCGGCGCCCGCCCGGATCGCCTTCGGCGGCTTGATCCGCAGCCGCCCCCCGCGATGCGTGTAGTGCGGCTGCCGCCCGTCCACCCGGACCCGGCCGATCCGGAAGTCGGCCAGGTTCAGCTGGAAGTCGTGCAGCGCCACCCGGCCCGCTATCGCGTTGATCCGGGCCGTGCCCGCCAGCCGGTTCGGCCCCGGCCGGTAGTCCACGACCAGTTCATAGCGGTGCACCCGGAACCGGGCGTCACCATTGCCCGGAAAATACGGATCAGGACCCGCCGCCTGCTGAACTGCCACTGCCCCGCCTGCTCCCTGCCCTGTGCTCGTACGACGTACCGCGTCCCCCGCCGGGACCGCGCCCACCCCCTAACGGCGCCACGCCTCGATCGGGTTGCCCAGCCAGCGGGTGTCGTCGGGGAGGGACTCCGCCGCCATCACCAGCGACGCGGGGCCCAGGGTCGTACGGGCCCCGACCGTGGAGCCGGGCAGAACGATTCCGCCAGGACCCAGCGTCGCGCCCTCACGGAGAACCACAGTATCCGTCCGCAAGATCCGGTCGTGGAAGAGGTGAGTCTGGAGCACACAGCCCCGATTCACCGTGACCGCGTCCCCCAGCGACACCAGATCCGCCTCGGGCAGCCAGTACGACTCCAGCCACACGCCCTTCCCGATCCGCGCCCCGAGCCCGCGCATCCACAGCGTCAGCACCGGCGTGCCCGGCACCGCGCCCGCCAGCCACGGCACGCCCAGCACCTCCACGAAGGTGTCCGCCAGCTCATTGCGCCACACGAAGCTGCTCCACAGCGGATGCTCCCCGGCCCGGTGCCGCCCCACCAGCAGCCACTTCGCCAGCACCGACACCGCGCACGCCAGCACACCCGCGCCCAGCAGCACCGGCCCGCCCAGCAGCCACGCCCAGCCGCCCAGCGCGCTCAGCGCCGCCACCGTCAGCACCGCGAGCCCCGCCGAGCACAGCACCGGCAGGAACCGGCACAGCTCCACCAGCGCCCGCGCCCACAGCAGCCGCACGGGCGGCTCGTACGTCCGGCTCTGGTCCCCGTCCGACGCGCTGCGCGGCAGCTTCACCGGCGGCAGCCCCAGATACGACGTGCCCTTCTTCGCCTTCTTCGGCGTCGCCGACAACACCCCGACCAGCCCGCCGTCCGGCACGGTCCGCCCCGGCGCGGTCATCCCCGAGTTCCCGAGGAACGCCCGCCGCCCGATCTCGGCCCGCCCGATCCTTATCCAGCCCCCACCCAGCTCGTACGGCGCGGTCAGGGTGTCGTCGGCCAGGAACGCGCCCTCGCCGACCGTCGTCAGGCTCGGCAGCGCCAGCACCGTCGACACCTCGGCGCCCTTGCCGATCCGCATCCCCAGCAGCCGCAGCCACACCGGTGTGACCAGCCCCGCGTACAGCGGGAACAGCGTCTCGCGCGAGCGGTCCATCAGCTGCGTCACCGTCCACGCCTGCCAGCCGATCCGGCTGTGCGTCGGATGCGTCCCCTCCCGCAGCCCCAGGCTCAGCACCCGCACCCCGACCAGGATGAGCAGCGCGTACGCCGCCCCGAACGCCAGCGTCGCCGGGACCAGCGCCTGCGCCGCCCCCGCCAGCGCCGCGCCCAGTCCCGTGCCCGGCGCCACGAACACCCGCGCCACCAGCAGCGCCGCGAGCCCCGCCAGCACCGGCAGCAGACTCAGCGCCACACCCGTCACGCCGTACATCACCCGCCAGGACGCGCCCCGCTGCGGACGCCCCTCGGGCCAGTTCCGCTTGGCCTTGCCCAGCTTCACCGCCGGAGAGCCCGCCCAGCGCTGCCCGGTCGGCACCGTCCCGCCGACCGCCGAACCCGGCGCCACCTCGGCCCGCTTGCCGACCCGCGCCCCCGGCGCCAGCACACTGCGCGTCCCGACCACGGCGTGCGCCCCGACCTTCACCGCCCCGATCCGCAGCCGGTCCCCGTCCAGCCAGTACCCCGACAGATCCACCTCGGACTCCACCGCCGCGCCCCGCCCCAGCTTCAGCAGCCCCGTCACCGGCGGCAGCGAATGCAGATCCGCGTCCTGCCCGACCTTCGCGCCCAGCGCCCGCGCGTACCGCAGCAGCCACGCCCCGGTCAGCCCGGTCGCCCCGCTGAACTCCGCCAGCCGCTCCGCCGTCCACAGCCGCAGATGCACACTCCCGCCGCGCGGATACCGCCCCGGCTGCACCCCGCGCAGCAGCAGCCGCGCCCCGCCCGCCGCGAGCGCGATCCGCCCCGGCGGCGTGAAGAACAGCAGCGCCCCCGCGATCACCGCCCACCAGGGCGCCACCGGCAGCCACCCGTACCCGCCGGGCCCACCGAGCACATTGCCCGCCGCGGCCAGCACGACCGTCCAGCGCAGCCCCAGCAGCGAGAACAGCGGCACCAGGGCCAGCGTCTGCACGAGCTGCGCCCGCACCGGCACCGGCTCGATCTTCCGCGCGGTCGTGTCCTCCTGCGCCGCCTCCTCCAGCCGCCGCGCCAGCTTGCGCAGCGTCGGCCGCTGATAGATGTCCAGCACGGCCGCGCTCGGATACCGCGCCCGCAGCCGGGTGGTGAGCTGCGCGGCGGCCAGACTGCCGCCCCCGATCGCGAAGAAGTCGTCGGACGCGCTGGCCACCGGCGCCCCCAGCACCGCCGTCCACTGCTCGGCGAGCCACGCCTCCGTCCCGTACAACTGCTCCGCCGGACCGCCCGTCGCCAGTCCCTCCAGCGGCCACGGCAGCGCGTCCCGGTCCACCTTCCCCGACGTCCGGGTCGGCAGCTCCGCGACGGGCGCCAGCAGCGGCACCAGCGCCGCGGGCAGCCCCGCCCGCAGCTTCTGCACGGCCACCGCCGGGTCCCACCCGTCCTGCGTGACCACATACCCGACCAGCAGCTGATTGCCGCTGCGCGCGGTCCGCACGGCCGCCGCCGCGCCCGCGACCCCGGGCAGCGCCTGGAGCGCCGCGTCCACCTCACCCAGCTCGATCCGCCGCCCCCCGAGCTTGATCTGCTCGTCGGCCCGCCCGAGGAACACCAGCCCCTCGGCGTCCGCCCGCACCAGATCCCCGCTCCGGTACGCCCGCTCCCACCCCAGCGACTCCAGCGGCGCGTACTTCTCCGCGTCCTTCTCCGCGTCCAGATACCGGGCGAGCCCGACCCCCCCGATGACGAGCTGCCCACTCCCCCCCATCGGCACCGGCTCACCGCTCTCATCGACGACCGCCAGCTCCCACCCCGTCAGCGGCAGCCCGATCCGCACCGGCTCCTCCCCGGTCAGCAGCGCCGCACACGCCACCACGGTCGCCTCGGTCGGCCCGTACGTGTTCCAGACCTCCCGCCCCTCCGTCACCAGCCGCTGCGCCAGCTCCGGCGGACACGCCTCCCCACCGAAGATCAACAGCCGTACGTCGTCCAGGGTCTCCGGCTCCCACAGCGCGGCCAGCGTCGGCACCGTCGAGACGACGGTGATCTCCTGCTCCACCAGCCACGGCCCGAGATCCGCGCCGCTGCGCACCTGCGCCCGCGGCACCGGCACCAGACACGCCCCGTACCGCCAGGCCAGCCACATCTCCTCGCAGGACGCGTCGAACGCCACCGACAGCCCCGCCATCACCCGGTCCCCGGGCCCGATCGGCTCCTCCGCCAGGAACAGCGCCGCCTCGGCGTCCACGAACGCGGCGGCGCTGCGATGGCTGACCGCGACCCCCTTGGGCTTCCCGGTCGACCCGGAGGTGAAGATGATCCAGGCGTCGTCCTCGACCCCCGGCCGCGCCTCGCCCGCCGCCTCCGCTTCTTCCCCGGCCCCGCTCACCGAGTGCCCCGCGCCGATCACGGCCCGCACCCCGGCCTCGCCGAACACCAGCTCGGCCCGCTCGTCCGGGTCCTCCGCGTCCACCGGCACATACGCGGCCCCGGCCGCCAGCACCGCCAGGATCGCCACATACAAGTCATTGGTCCCGGACGGCACCCGCACCCCGACCCGGTCGCCGCGCCCGACCCCGGCCCGCGCCAGCCGCGCCCGCAGCCGCGCCACCGCCACGGCGAGCGCCCGGTAGCTCAGCCGGGCCGTCCCGTCGTCGAGCGCCGGCTCGTCGGGCCAGGACCGCACCGACGCCTCGAAGACATCGATCAGCGTGCGCGGCGCGGTCGGCTGACCGCCGGAGAAACGTGCCGTGTCACCGAACCGCTCGCGGATCTCGTCGTCGAGCAGGCCGAGAGCGTCGCTCTCGTGAATGGCTGCCATCGGGTCCTCGCGTCTCGATCCCGGAAGCCTCCGGGGCGCTGGATGGTCCGCAGGTCTGCCTGGGGTTGTCCGCCTCCAGCTCCGTAACAAGCCGGAAATTTTAGTACGACGCTAGTTTCCCCACCTGCCGACGGCCACCGGACACGGCCGTACGAGCGCCCACCCGCCCCACCGCGCCCCCTGTGACCTCGGGATCTTCAACAGAGCGAGAGATGCCCCACACGGTGCGTGAAACGCCCCCGGACGGTTCCCGCGCAGGTCTCAGCACATGTCTCAGCGCATGTCCCCGAGCATGTCTCCGCCCATGTGCCCGGACATGCAAAAGACCCCTGATCTCTCAGGGGTCCTGGCTGGTGTCCGAGGGGGGACTTGAACCCCCACGCCCGATAAAGGGCACTAGCACCTCAAGCTAGCGCGTCTGCCATTCCGCCACCCGGACAAGGTGTTTGTCGCGCGGGAATTTCCCCGTGGCGACGACGTAAACATTACCAGGCTTTCGAGTCCCCCCGATCACAGCCCCGGCCCGTCCCGCCACTCCCGTGAACGGCTGAAGTCGGACGCTGATGTCGGACGCTGATGTCGGACGGGGACCGGTCTTGGGGTCGCGGCCGGTCGGAGAGAGGATGAGGGGGTTGCCAGCAGCTATATCGGGAGGAACAGCGTGAGCCAGACGGACACCGCGGGCGGCGTCACCGGCGAGGACGAGGTCGTCGACCTGTGCCGCGAACTGATCCGGATCGACACCAGCAACTACGGCGACCACTCCGGGCCGGGAGAGCGGGCGGCGGCCGAGTACGTCGCCGAGAAGCTCGCCGAGGTCGGGCTCGAACCGAAGATCTTCGAGTCCCACAAGGGCCGGGCCTCCACGGTCGCCCGGATCGAGGGCGAGGACCCGTCCCGGCCCGCGCTGCTGATCCACGGCCACACCGACGTCGTCCCCGCCAACGCGGCGGACTGGACCCACGACCCGTTCTCCGGCGAGATCGCCGACGGCTGTGTCTGGGGCCGTGGCGCGGTCGACATGAAGGACATGGACGCGATGACCCTCGCGGTCGTCCGCGACCGGCTGCGCAGCGGGCGCAAGCCCCCGCGTGACATCGTGCTGGCCTTCCTCGCCGACGAGGAGGCCGGCGGCGCCTACGGGGCCCGCTTCCTGGTCGACAAGCACCCCGAGCTGTTCGAGGGGGTCACCGAGGCGATCGGCGAGGTCGGCGGCTTCTCCTTCACCGTCAACGAGAAGCTGCGGCTGTATCTGGTGGAGACCGCCCAGAAGGGTATGCACTGGATGCGGCTCACCGTGGACGGCACCGCCGGGCACGGCTCGATGACCAACGACGACAACGCCATCACCGAACTGTGCGAGGCCGTCGGCCGCCTCGGCCGCCACACGTGGCCGGTCCGCGTCACCAAGACCGTACGGTCCTTCCTGGACGAGCTGTCCGACGCGCTCGGCACCGAACTCGACCCCGAGAACATGGACGAGACGCTCGCCAAGCTCGGCGGCATCGCCAAGATGGTCGGCGCCACCCTGCGCAACTCGGCGGCCCCCACCATGCTCGGCGCCGGGTACAAGGTGAACGTCATCCCCGGCCAGGCCACCGCCCATGTCGACGGCCGCTTCCTGCCCGGCTACGAGGAGGAGTTCCTCGCCGACCTCGACCGCATCCTCGGCCCGCGCGTGCGCCGCGAGGACGTGCACGGCGACAAGGCGCTGGAGACCGACTTCGACGGCAAGCTGGTCGACGCCATGCAGCTCGCCCTCGGCGCCGAGGACCCGATCGCCCGCGCGGTGCCCTACATGCTCTCCGGCGGCACCGACGCCAAGTCCTTCGACGACCTCGGCATCCGCTGCTTCGGCTTCGCCCCCCTCAAGCTCCCCCCGGAGCTGGACTTCGCGGGCATGTTCCACGGCGTCGACGAGCGGGTCCCGGTGGAGGGCCTCCAGTTCGGCGTCCGCGTCCTGGACCGCTTCATCGACGCCTCCTGACCCGCCACCGGCCCCCCGGATTCGTCCATGTGTACGGCGCTCACCGGGACGAGTGAATGCGCTCATCAGGTCGTAGCCCTAATGCGCGCCCCTCGTTACTGGTGTTGCGATCCGCGGTACGGGATCGCTTTTGCCAACAAGGAGGAATAATGATCAAGAAGGTCGTCGCCGCTGCGGCTGCCACTGGTGGGCTGGTTCTCGCGGGCGCGGGCCTGGCCGTTGCCGACTCCGGTGCCCAGGGTGCCGCGGTGCACTCCCCGGGTGTCGCCTCCGGCAACGTCGTCCAGGTTCCGGTGCACGTCCCGGTGAACGTCTGCGGCAACACGATCTCGGTGATCGGGCTGCTGAACCCCGCCTTCGGCAACACCTGCATCAACAAGTGACGTTGCGTCTCGCCCGATGAGGGTCTGAGCCTTCGGCCCCGGAGCGCCCGCCGCGCTCCGGGGCCGATCGCGTTCTTCCCCCCGCTTCTCACATGTCGAAGGCAGGAATCTCAGCAATGCGACAGGTCACCCGCAAGGGTCTGATGACCGTGGCCGCCGCGACCGGTGTGCTCGCCGCCGCGGGCGGCACGGCCCACGCCGACTCCGGCGCCTTAGGCGCCGCCACCGACTCACCCGGCGTACTCTCCGGGAACTCGGTACAGGCGCCGGTGCACGCGCCGGTCAATGTCTGCGGCAACACCGTGAACGTCGTCGGGCTCCTCAACCCGGCGATGGGCAACGCGTGTGTCAACCAGGGAGCGGGACCGTCCGCCGGCCCGGGGAATGCCGGCGGCTCCCACACCCGGGGCCACACCACCGACTCACCCGGTGTCGCCTCCGGCAACCATGTCGAGGCACCCGTGTACGCCCCCGTCAACGTCTGCGGCAACACCGTGGACATCATCGGCATCGGCAACTCCACGACGGGCAACGAGTGCGCCAACACGGGGGGCGAGGGGGACGGGGGGTACGGCGAGCAGCCGGGCACGCCGGGGAACCCTGGCAACCCCGGTAACCCCGGCAATCCTGGTGAGCCGGGGAATCCCGGTAACCCGGGCAATCCCGGGAATCCGGGTCAGCCGGGTGAGCCCGGGAATCCCGGCAACCCTGGGAATCCGGGCAATCCCGGTCAGCCTGGTGAGCCCGGCAATCCCGGTACGCCAGGTACGCCCGGCAACCCTGGTACTCCGGGCAACCCCGGGAATCCGGGTCAGCCCGGCAACCCGGGTACTCCAGGTACCCCCGGCAACCCCGTCGAGCCCGGCACCCCGACCGGTCCCGCCGGTCCCGGCACCGGCCCGCACGGCACCCCCGGAACCCCGGTCACCCCCGGGAACTGGCCCGGGACGCGGTCCGTCGTGCAGCCGCACGCCGCCGCCCAGCTCGCGCAGACCGGTGGCTCGGTGCCGCTCGGCGCCGCCGCCTCGCTGGCCGCGGGCGCGCTGCTCGCGGGCGCGGTGATCTACCGCCGGGCGCGGATCTCGGCCTGACCGGGCCGCCGCCCCTGACGCGCGGATCGATGAGGGAGCGGGCCCCGCCTACGACGGGGCCTGTTCCTTGTGTGCCGCCGTTCCCGTCCCGCTACCAGGTCGCCCGTACCTGGCGGATGATCCGGCGCCGCAGCCGCACCCGCCGACTGCCGTCACGCAGCAGGCTCAGTCGGTACAACTCCCAGTGCCCGTACTCGGCGTGGTCGGTCAGCAGACGTGCTGCTTCCTTGCGGGAGACCCCGCGCGGCACGTACACGTCGACAAATTCGTATTCCGGCATCGCATCTATTGTGCGGGCTGGCCCCCCGTACGGATAGCGTCTGCACTATGTCTGATGCTGCGCAGCCCACCGCTGCCGAGGTACGTGCCGCCGCCGAGGCGGTCAAGACCGCGCTCGACCGCCACCTGGCCGCGGTCGAACGCCGGTCCGAGGAGGACGACCAGGCCGTCTACGAGGCGTTCAACGAGCTGGCCGCGGCGGCGGAGGCGTACGACGAGCTGCTCTACGACCGCTATGACGAGGTCACGCCCTTCGAGATCCCCGGCGCGGAGGACTCGCTGCCGCCCTACACCGGTCCCGAGGAGCCGAACGCGCTGAGCGTGCTGATCCGCCGGGACTACGCGGTCGCGGAGCCGCAGCGGCTGCTGGCCCAGGCGCAGCGGATCGAGGCGGTGGACCAGGAGGACGGCGCCGAGGGCGACCGGGCGGCGGGCACCCTGCACGGGGCGCTGGGCGTGCTGTTCGGTGAGTACGAACCGGACGAGATCGCCTCCCGGCACAAGGAGTTCGGTCTGGAGGAGGGCGACTCCACGCTGTGGGTGACCGCGGCGGATGAGTCGGCCGACCCGGGGGAGTGGCTGGACGCCCCGTTCGACCAGGTCGACCCGCAGCGGGTGGTGTGCCGCTTCGACGTCAGCTCGGTCTTCGACGAGGACGACACGGACGTGGATGACGAGGACGACGAGGGCGACGAGGACGGTGACGAAGGGGCCGAGGTGGATCTCGACGGTGTGGAGCTGGACGCGCTGGACGAGGACGAGGACCTGGAGCCCTTGGACGCGGACCGGCGTTAGCCGCCGGTGACCGGTGGGTGTGCGGCGGTGGCCGGGAGCGATGTGCTCCCGGCCACCGCCGTCGCCCTGTCCGCCCCTGTCCGCCCCTGTCTGGCCCTGTCTGGCCCTGTCTGGCCCGGTCAGCCCTCCGTCGGCACCTGGGGGCGCAGCAGCACCGGCAGCCGGGTGGTGCGGGGCTTGGCGGTGGCCTCGGCGACGGCTCTGGGCAGGGCCTGCTCCACGCCGTGGACGACGGACAGATGGCGGTCGGCCCGGCCGAACGCGGTGTAGATCCAGGGTCGGCTGAGGCTCTGCGCGGCGTCCCCGGGGAGCACCACGACCACGGCGGGCCAGCGGGAGCCCACGGCCTGGTGCGCGGTGAGCGCCCAGCCGTGCCGCACGGTGGGGGCGACCCGGTCCTTGGGGACGACGATCCGCTCGCCCGCGCAGGACAGGTGCAGTCCCTCGGTGTCCGCCGTGACGACCGTGCCCGGCACCGCGCGGCCCGGCGCCGGGGCGTGGACGATCCGGTCGCCGGGGTCGAAGCCGCCGAACCGGCCGGGGCCGGGATTGAGCCGTTCCTTGAGGGCCGTGTTCAGGGCGCGGGTCCCGGCGGCGCCGCCGTGTCCCGGGGTGACGACCACCGTCTGCTCGGGGGGCACGCCGATCGCGCGGGGCACGGAGTCGGCGACCAGCTGGACCGTGCGGTGCACGGCCTCGCCCGCGTCCCGTACGGGCACGATGACGATCTCCTTGCCGGGCGCCTCCACTTGGTGCAGCTCGCCGACGCCGATGCCCGACACCAGCTCGCCCAGCGGGCCGGGGTCGGGGCGGCGGGAGGCGATCTGCGGGCAGTGCCGGGTGGCCAGCAGATCGGCGAAGACCCGGCCGGGGCCCGCCGACCACAGCACCGCCGGGTCACCGGCCAGCACCAGCCGGGCGCCGTCCGGCAGTGACTCGGTGAGCAGCGCGGCGGCCTCCACGTCCAGCTGCGGCGCGTCCAGCACGATCAGCAGGTCCAGGTCGAGCGCCCCGTCCGGGTCCCGCCCCGGGCCGTGGGCGCCGGACAGCAGTGCCGCGACCGTGGTCGCCTCCGGCGTCGTCCCGGGCGTGTCGCCCTCGCCGCCGGTCAGCCGGGCCGCGAAGCGCTCCCGGCCGTCCGGGGTGTGGGCCGCCGCCCAGGCGCGCAGTCCCAGGGCGGCTGCCGCGGTCAGCAGGGCGGCCGGTTCGGCGAGGGATGCCTCGGCGCCGGTGTGCAGCACCAGGCCGTGGCCCGCGACCGCGCGGATCAGCTCGGCGGCGGCCCCCTCGGCGGCCCCGGCGGCCCGCTCCCAGTCGTCGGCCGAACCGTCCTGCTTGGGCACGGAGTTGATCAGTCGGGCCAGTCCGTCGGCGAGGCTCTCCTCGGCGAGCGCGTACCGCTCCAGGCCGACCAGGACCCGGACCGGGCGCTCCTCCTCGCCGTCGTCGCCGTCGCCGGTCGTGGCGGCTGCGGGCTCGTCCAGGGCGTCCTGGAAGACGAGGGCCTCGCCCTCCGCGAGGGCGTTCTGCACGGCCTCGTCCGGGTCGGGGACCCCGTACCGGGTCAGGGTGGTGAGCAGGGCGGGCAGGTCGAGCGCGGTGTGTCCGGCGAGCGCGGCCTGCTCCAGCAGCCAGCACACCACCGCGCGGCCCCGCCGTTCGTCGTCCGGGCCGCACTCGGTGCCCAGCAGCGCCCGCGCGAATCCGTCCGCCTGCTCGGGCCGCACTCCGGTGACCCGCAGCAGCCGCCAGGGGTCCTCGCGCAGCAGTGCGGGCGCGTCCTCGCCGAGGGTCTCGGCGGTCTGCGCGGCGAGCGTGGCGGGGGCGCCGCCGTCGGCCAGCACCTGCCCGACGGCCGTGACCGCGTCCGCCGTGGGGCCCGCGGGCGACGCGGCGGGCACCGGCTCGGGGCGGCGGACCGGCGCGGGCGCGGGGGCGGGGCGGCGCGGGGCCGGTTCGGGTCCGGGGAACGCGCTCGCCGAGGGCTTCTCGCCGCTCTCCACCGCACGGACCGCCGCCAGTAGATCCGCCGCCGTACCGCTGAGCTTGGCGCCGCTGTCGATGGGGCCCGCGCGCTCGGCCCTGCGGCGCTCGATCCGCTCCCGCTCCACCTGCTGCGCGGCCAGCTCGGCCGCGGCCTCGGAGCGGTCGCCGGGATTCTGGGCGGTGGCGTCCGTGTCGGTGTCCTGGGCGGTGGCGCCGGACTCCTCGGTGCCGGGGTCCTCCGTGCCGGTGCCGGTGCCGGGGTCCTCCGTGCCGGGGTCGGGGTCCTGGGCGGTCGCGTCGGGGTCCTGTGCGTCGCCGGCCGGGGTGTCCGGTGTGTCCGGGGTCTCGGGGGCGTCCTCGCCGGGGCCCTCCGGCGTGCTCTCCGGCTCCGTGCTCACAGCGTGCTCCAGTCGTGATCGGGATAGCGGTGCACGGGTGCCGACACATCGTCGAGCGCCCGGCAGATCTCGTCAGGAAGACTAAGCGCCTCCACTGACAATGCGGCGCTGAGCTGCTGCGCGTTGCGCGTGCCGACGATCGGCGCGGTCACTCCGGGCCGGTCCCTGACCCAGGCGAGGGCGATCTGGAGCGGGGTCACCGCGAGTCCGTCGGCGGCCGTGGTCACCGCGTCCACGATCCGGCTGGCGGTGTCGTCGAGATAGGGCTCCACGAACGGGGCCAGGTGCTCCGAAGCGCCGCGCGAGTCCGGCGGCAGGCCCTCGCGGTACTTGCCGGTGAGCACCCCGCGCCCGAGCGGCGAGGACGGCAGCAGGCCGATCCCGAGGTCCAGCGCGGCCGGCAGCACCTCGCGCTCCACCCCGCGCTGGAGCAGCGAGTACTCCATCTGCGTACTGGACAGCCGGGTGCGGGTGCCGGGGGCGGCGAGTTGCCAGGTGGCGGCCTTGGCGAGCTGCCAGCCGCAGAAGTTGGACACCCCGGCGTAGCGGGCGCGTCCGCTGGCGACGGCGAGATCGAGGGCCTGGAGGGTCTCCTCCATGGGCGTGTCGGGGTCGTAGGCGTGGATGTGCCACAGGTCGACATGGTCCGTGCCGAGGCGGGCGAGGGAGGCGTCGAGGGCGGCGAGCAGATGGCCGCGCGAGCCGTTGAACCGGCGGTCCGGGTCGGGCACGCTGCCCGCCTTGGTGGAGAGCACGAAGTCCCGGCGCGGAACGAGGCCCTCCATGAGGCGCCCGAGCAGATATTCGGCCTCTCCGTCGCCGTACACGTCCGCCGTGTCGATCAGGTTCCCGCCCGCCTCCCAGAAGGTCTTCAAGAGGTCCGCCGCGTCGTGCTCGTCGGTGTCTCTGCCCCAGGTGAGGGTGCCGAGTCCGATGCGGGACACGCGCAGGCCGGTGCGGCCGAGATGCCTCTGCTCCATGAACGCCGAGAGTACTGGCCAGAACTGGTGCCGTGGGTTGCCGGTGGACAACGGGTTCCGTCCCGCCCGCGCTGGTCGGGCCGCCCGGCGCGACGCTCGTCACAGCCGTCTCGCCCCCGGCTCCGGCCCGCGCTAGGGTCTGCGGACACAGGGACGTTACTGATCAGTAAGGGGATGCGGTCATGCAGCTCGGGATCAACCTCGGCTACTGGGGCGCCGGGATGGACGCGGACAACCTCGCCGTCGCCAAGGAGGCCGACCGGCTCGGGTACGCGGTGTGCTGGGCCGCCGAGGCGTACGGCTCGGACGCGGCCACCGTACTGACCTGGGTCGCCGCCCAGACCGAACGGATCGACGTCGGCTCGGCCATCTTCCAGATCCCGGCCCGCCAGCCCGCCATGACGGCCATGACCGCCGCCACCCTCGACTCGCTGTCCGGCGGCCGGTTCCGCCTCGGCCTCGGCGTCTCCGGCCCCCAGGTCTCCGAGGGCTGGTACGGCGTCAAGTTCGACAAGCCGCTCTCCCGGACCCGCGAGTACGTGGAGATCGTCCGCAAGGCGATGAGCCGCGAACGCCTCTCCCACGACGGCGAGCACTGGACCCTGCCGCTGCCCGGCGGCCCCGGCAAGCCCCTCAAGCTCACCGTGCACCCCGAGCGCGAGCACATCCCGCTCTACATCGCCGCGATCGGCCCGAAGAACCTGGAGCAGACCGGCGAGATCGCCGAGGGCGCCCTGCTCATCTTCCCGTCCGCCGACCACCTGGAGGACACCGCCCTGAAGTACCTCCGCGCGGGACGCGAGAAGGCCGGCAAGACCCTGGACGGCTTCGACGTCTGCCCGACCCTGCCGCTCGCCCTCGGCGACGACAAGGACGTCGCCGCCCTCGCCGACACGTTCCGTCCCTACACCGCGCTCTATGTCGGCGGTATGGGCAGCGCCAAGCAGAACTTCTACAACCAGCTCGCCCGCCGCATGGGCTACGAGCAGGCCGCCGCCGAGATCCAGGAGAAGTACCTCTCCGGCGACAAGCAGGGCGCCGCGGCGGCCGTACCGCACGACCTGATCGACTCCACCGCCCTGCTCGGCTCCGTCGACCGCATCGCCGACCGGATGACGGCGTACGCGGCGGCCGGGGTCACCACCCTCACGCTCGCCCCGGCCGGGTTCACCCTGGACGAGCGACTCGCCGCGCTGCGCGCCGGGACCGAGGCCCTGGAGCGCGCCGGGCTCGCATGACACGGCGTCACGGGACGTGACGGGGCCCGGGAGGCGGGGGAGGGGGGATGTTCCGCGGCCGTGGTGGGGGCTCGGGGGTCTTCCCCGCCACGGCCGTCACGGCGTACAACGCGCCGGGGCGGGCCCGGTTACGCCCCCGCGCGGCACCCGCGTCCGTCATTTGGCGGAGTTGTCGGACACACCTGTTGCACCACCACTGCGTGGGCATTTGACTCGTTCTCCGTGGAGTTCTTTCGTGGAGTCGTGCTGTGAGTTCTTCTGCGCGTTCTTCTGTGCGTTCTTCCGTGCGGGGTTCCCCCAGAGAGGTGCCTCAGATGCTTTCGGCCAAGAGCCTGTTCCAGGAGATCCTCGACAACGACGAGTCCTTCCGGCTGTTCTGCTCCATCGCCGCCAGCGGTGAGTCGCAGGGCGGCTGGGAGAACGCCCGGATCGCCGCGCTGGTCCCCGCGAGCGAACGGGACCTCGCCCCCAAGATCACCCGGCACGGCGCGGACGAGGACAAGCACGGGCGGATCTTCCACGCCCTGATGAAGAAGCGCGGCCTCGAACCCGTCGACGTCCCCCCGGCGACCGACTACACCATGCTCCTGGAACGCAGCGGGATCGGCCTCGCCCACGAGAAGCTCAAGACCGACCAGGCGCTCACCCTGCCGGACATCATCACCTACCTCGCCCACAGCCGGGTCACCGAGCAGCGCGCCTCGGAGCAGATGGACATGCTCCGCGCCCACTTCGGCGACCACCCCGACGTCGGCCGCGCGGTCCGGATGATCTCGAACGACGAGGACAACCACCTCGCCTACTGCCACGAGGAGCTGCTCCGCTACGCCGCCGCGGGCCACGGCCGCGCCATCCAGCGCACCCTGCGTACCTGTGCGCTGGCCGAGATCCGGGTCTACCGGGACGTCAGCCTCGCCGTCATGGCCCACATGGGACGCGTCCTCGGCTGGTCCCGCCCCAAGGCGGCCGTCCTCGCCTCCGGCATCCACGCCGTCTATCTCTACGAGCGGCTCGGCGGCTGGCGCCGGATGGTCTCCCTGCGGATGCCGGAGCGCCGGGACGCCCTCGGCGGGCCCGCGGGCGCCGCGCCCGAGTTCGCCTGAACGGCGCCGGACGACACGCCGGTCCCCGCGCGTGGACGCCACGCCGGTCCCCGCGTCTGGACGACACGCCGGAGACGTCCCCTACGACACGCCGTACGCCCCCGCCGTAAGACACCGGGCGCGCCCCCGCGCGGTACCCGCTTCCGAACCCGCACCCATAGCGCGCCCTACAGCCACCCGCGCCGTTTGAACGTCCGGTACAGCACCGTCACCAGCGCCCCCATCAGGGCGATGACCGCCGGGTAGGACCAGATCCAGTGCAGCTCCGGCATGTGGTCGAAGTTCATGCCGTAGATGCCCGCGATCATCGTCGGCACCGCCGCCATCGCCGCCCAGGCGGAGATCTTCCGCATGTCGTCGTTCTGCCGCACGCTCATCTGCGCCAGATGCGCCGACAGGATGTCCGACACCAGCCGGTCCAGGCTCTCCACGGCCTCGTTCACCCGGGCGAGATGGTCGTTGACATCCCGGAAGTACGGCCGCGCCTTGTCGTTCACGAACGGCACCGACCCGCCGAACGGGCCCAGCCCCGCCAGCCGGGTCAGCGGCAGCACCAGCGGCACCGACGCCCGGCGGAACTCCAGCACCTGCCGCTTGAAGGCGTAGATCCGCATCGCCGCGTTGCGTGAACTGCCGCCGTCCGGGGAGAACACCTCGGCCTCCAGCTCCTCCAGATCGGTCTGGAGCTCCCCGGCCACGTCCAGATAGTGGTCGACCACCGCGTCCGCGATGACGTACACCACCGCCGTGGGGCCCTTGCCCAGCAGCTTGGGATCGCCCTCCAGCCGGTGCCGGACGGCCGCCAGGGGAGCGCCCTCACCATGCCGGACGGTCACCACGAAGGCGTCCCCGATGAAGATCATCACCTCACCGGTGGTGACGGTGTCGCCCTCCGGCTCGTACAGGACCGGCTTCAGCACCAGGAACAGCGAGTCGTCGAACACCTCCAGCTTGGGCCGCTGATGCGCCTTCAGCGCGTCCTCCACGGCCAGCGGATGCAGCCCGAACTCCTCCGTGACCAGGTCGAACTCGCCCGGCGTCGGCTCGTACAGCCCGATCCACACGAAACCGCCGCCCGCGCGGGCCTCCGCCAGAGCCGCCGAGAAGTCCTCCGGCGCCTCCGCGCGGCGCCCGTCCCGGTAGATGGCGCAGTCCACGATCACCCTGCGTATTCTCCCGCCACCGCCCGGCCACCGCACGCGCGGCTGCGCCTACCCTGGGCGGCATGCCCACGCTGATCCTGGTCCGGCACGGACGCTCCACCGCCAACACCGCGGGACTGCTCGCCGGCTGGACGCCCGGCGTCACCCTCGACGACCGAGGCCGCGCACAGGCCGCCGGCCTGCCCGGACGCCTCTCCGCCCTGCCCCTCGCCGAGATCGTCACCAGCCCCCTCCAGCGCTGCCGGGAGACCGTCCGGCCGCTCTCGGAGGCCCGCCCCGCCCTCACCGTCCACGAGGACGACCGCATCGGCGAGGCCCACTACGGCGACTGGACCGGCCGCAAGCTGGCCGAACTCAACGACGAACCGATGATGAGGGTCGTCCAGGGCCACCCCTCCGCCGTCGCCTTCCCTGGCGGCGAGTCCATGCGCGCCATGTCCACCCGGGCCGCCGAGGCCGTACGGGAGTGGAACGTCCGGGTGGAGCGCGACCACGGGGCCGACGCCGTGTACCTGATGTGCTCGCACGGCGACATCATCAAGGCGCTGGTCGCCGACGCACTCGGACTTCATCTCGACCTCTTCCAGCGGATCTCCGTCGAGCCCTGCTCGATCACCGTGATCCGGTACACCCGGCTGCGGCCCTACCTGGTGCGGCTCGGCGACACCGGCGACTTCGCCTCCCTGGCGCCCCACGAGACACCGCCGGAGGGGGACGCCCCGGTGGGGGGCGGTGCGGGCGCACCGTGATCGTCGGCCGCAGTAGGGTTGAGCGGTCGCGGTAGCCGCCACCGACCCCCCACGGCCCGTGCCCCACGACCGCCCGATTCCCCACCCCGACTGCTCTGGAGCTGGACGTGTCCCGTCAGGTGTTCCTCTACGACCCACCGGACCGCTTCGTGGCCGGTACCGTCGGGCTGCCCGGACGCCGTACGTTCTTCCTCCAGGCCACCGCCGGCCCCCGCGTGACCAGCGTGGCCCTGGAGAAGACCCAGGTCGCCGCCCTCGCCGAACGCATGGACGAACTGCTGGACGAGGTCGTCCGGCGCAGCGGCGGCAGCGCCTCCGTCCCGGCCGTGGCACCCGCGGAGGTCTCCGACACCGGCCCCCTGGACACGCCCGTCGAGGAGGAGTTCCGCGTCGGCACCATGGCCCTGGCCTGGGACGGCGAGGAACAGCGCATGATCGTCGAGGCGCAGGCGCTGGTCGAGCTGGACGCCGAGTCCGAGGAGGACCTCGCCGAGGCCGAGGAACGGCTCCTCCAGGACGAGGAGAACGGGCCCCCGATGCTGCGGGTCCGGCTCACCGGCGCCCAGGCCCGCGCGTTCGCCAAACGCGCCCTGGACGTCGTCAACGCCGGCCGGCCGCCGTGCCCCCTGTGCAGCCTGCCGCTCGACCCGGAGGGACATGTATGTCCGCGCCAGAACGGATACCGCCGCGGAGCATGACCGACGTGGGACCCCCCGGCACCACTCCCGCGCCCCCGGACGCCGCGCTGCTCACCGAGGGTGAGCTGACGGTACGCGGCCGTATCCGGGACGCCTCCAACGCCGCCCTCTACTGCACCGTCGCCCACGCGGGCCGCGAGGCCGCCTGCGTGTACAAACCGGTCGCCGGTGAACGCCCGCTGTGGGACTTCCCCGACGGCACGCTCGCCCAGCGCGAGGTCGCCGCCTACGAGGTCGCCGCCGCCACCGGCTGGGACCTGGTCCCGCCGACCGTGCTCCGCGACGGCCCCTACGGCGAGGGCATGGTCCAACTGTGGATCGAGGGCACCCCCGACACCGAACTGCTCGCCCTGGTGGACGCCGAGGAGCCCGCGCCCGGCTGGAAGGCCATCGGCCGCGCCGAGGTCGCCGAGGACCGCACGGCCCTGCTGGTGCACGCCGACGACCCCCGCCTGCGCCGCCTCGCCGTCCTGGACGCGGTGATCAACAACGCCGACCGCAAGGGCGGCCACCTCCTGCCCACCGCCGACGGCCATCTCTACGGCATCGACCACGGCGTCACCTTCCACACCGAGGACAAGCTGCGCACCCTGCTGTGGGGCTGGGCGGGCGAGCCCCTGCCCGCCGAGGCGCTGGACGCCCTGCGCCGCCTCCAGGACGACCTGAAGCCCGGCGGCGGCCTCGCCGGACGCCTCGCCGCCCTCATCACCCCCGCCGAGCTGGACGCGACCCGCGCACGGGTCGACGCCCTGCTGACGACCGGCGTCCACCCCGCGCCCGGCGGGGAGTGGCCCGCGATTCCCTGGCCGCCGGTGTAGCCGAGCGGGCGCGCTGTGGTGGGGGGCGCCGGTCATGTGCGGTGCGGGTGGGCTGCGCGGGGCGGGTCCTCTGCCGTGTCCTGCATCGCCGGGTGGCGTCGTCGTCGTAGGCCGGACCGCGCGGGGTGGGCTCCGGGCCTCGCGTGGGGAGGCTGGGTGCCGGTTCCGTAGGCCGGGCCGCGTGGGTGCTGGCCCCGTGCCCCGGACCGCGCTGGGTGTGGATCCCGTGTACCGGGCTGCGGACCTCCTTCCCGTACGCCGGACCGCATGGGTGTGGGTCCCGTGCCCCGGGCCGCGCGGAGCTTCGTCCCGTACGCCGGACCGCGCGGGTGTCGGTCCCGGGCCCCGGACCACGCGGGCGGCCCCCCTCCCGTATCCCCGACCGCGCGGGGACTGGTTCCGTACGCCGGGCCGCGCGGACCCCCCCCGCCCCGTGCCCCGGGCCGCGCGGAGCCTCGCCCCGTACGCCTGACCGCGCGGAGCCTCGTCCCGTACGCCGGCCCGCGTGGGTGTCGGTCCCCTACCCCCGAACGCGCGGAGCCTCGTCCCCTACGCCGGACCGCGCGGACCCCGGTCCCCGAACGCGCGAACCCCGTCCCGTATCCCCGGCCACCGCTCCCGTAGCGCGCCCCCGTCCCGCCCCCCCCCGCATATCGGCGCACCCCGCGCAAGACCGCCGTACCGGCCATCCGGCCTGGTCCGGTTCGTATGCGGAAGTGTCGTCCGGTTAGGCTCACGTCATGCATGCCTGGCCCGCTTCCGAGGTCCCCGCCCTGCCTGGTCAGGGCCGCGACCTGAGGATTCACGACACCGCGACCGGCGGCCTCGTCACCCTCGACCCCGGTCCCGTCGCCCGTATATACGTCTGCGGCATCACGCCGTACGACGCGACCCACATGGGTCACGCGGCGACCTACAACGCGTTCGACCTCGTGCAGCGCGTATGGCTCGACACCAAGCGCCAGGTCCACTATGTCCAGAACGTGACTGACGTCGACGATCCGCTGCTGGAGCGGGCCCAGCGCGACGGCCTCGACTGGACCGCCCTCGCCGAGCAGGAGACGACCCTCTTCCGCGAGGACATGACCGCCCTGCGGATGCTGCCGCCCCAGCACTACATAGGCGCGGTGGAGGCCATACCCGGCATCGTCCCGCTCGTCGAACGGCTGCGCGACCTCGGCGCCGCCTACGAACTCGACGGTGACATCTACTTCTCCGTGGAGTCCGACCCCCGCTTCGGCCAGGTCTCCCACCTCGACGCCACCGCCATGCGGCTGCTGTCCGCCGAGCGCGGCGGCGACCCCGACCGCCCCGGCAAGAAGAACCCCCTCGACCCGATGCTGTGGATGGCCGCCCGGGACGGCGAACCCCGCTGGGACGGCGGTTCCCTCGGCCCCGGCAGACCCGGCTGGCACATCGAGTGCGTCGCCATCGCCCTCGACCACCTCGGCATGGGCTTCGACGTCCAGGGCGGCGGCTCCGACCTCGCCTTCCCGCACCACGAGATGGGCGCCTCCCACGCCCAGGTCCTCACCGGCGAGCACCCCATGGCCAAGGCGTATGTGCACGCCGGGATGGTCGGGCTGAACGGCGAGAAGATGTCGAAGTCCAAGGGCAACCTGGTCTTCGTCTCCCAGCTCCGCCGGGACGGCGTCGACCCCGCCGCCATCCGCCTCGCCCTGCTCGCCCACCACTACCGCGCCGACTGGGAGTGGACCGACCAGGTCCTCGCCGACGCCGTGGCCCGCCTGGCGCGCTGGCGCGCCGCGGTCTCCCGGCCCGACGGCCCGTCCGCCGACGCCCTGGTCGACGAGGTCCGCGCGGCCCTCGCCCACGACCTGGACGCCCCGGCCGCGCTGGCCGCCGTCGACCGCTGGGCCGCGCTCCAGGAGGAGACGGGCGGCACGGACGAGGGCGCCCCCGGCGTCGTCTCCCGCACGGTGGACGCGCTCCTCGGGGTCGCCCTCTAGGCACCGGACACGGCACCGGACACGACAGCGGGGCGCACCCGTGAGGGCGCGCCCCGCTGCCGTCCCGCTCAGTCCTCCGACGACTCGTCGTCGTCCGGCGACGACTTCGGCGGCTTCGGCGGACGGGTCCTCTCGCCCGGCGTGGGCGGCCCCACCCCACCGTCCCGGCGCCGCAGATACCGCTCGAACTCCCGCGCGATGGCCTCACCCGACGCCTCCGGCAGCTCCGCGGTGTCCCGCGCCTCCTCCAGCGTCTGCACGTACTCCGCGACCTCGCTGTCCTCCGCCGCCAGCTGGTCCACCCCGACCTGCCAGGCCCGCGCGTCCTCGGCCAGCTCACCGAGCGGAATCCGCACGTCGATCAGGTCCTCCAGCCGGTTGAGCAGCGCCAGCGTCGCCTTCGGGTTCGGCGGCTGCGACACGTAGTGCGGCACGGCCGCCCACAGCGACACCGCCGGGACACCCGCGTGCGTGCACGCCTCCTGGAGCACTCCGACGATCCCCGTCGGGCCCTCGTACTTGGTCTCCTCCAGGTCCATGCGCTGCGCCAGGTCCGCGTCGGACGTGGTGCCGCTGATCGGGACCGGGCGGGTGTGCGGGGTGTCGCCGAGCAGCGCGCCCAGGATCACGACCAGCTCGACCCCCAGTTCGTGCGCGAAGCCCAGCAGCTCGTTGCAGAACGAGCGCCAGCGCATCGACGGTTCGATGCCGCGGACCAGTACCAGATCGCGCGGTTTGTCCCCGCCGACCCGCACCACCGACAACCGGGTCGTCGGCCATGTGATCTTGCGCACCCCGGCGTCCATCCACACCGTGGGGCGGTTCACCTGGAAGTCGTAGTAGTCCTCGGCGTCCAGCGCCGCGAACACCTCGCCCTTCCATTCCCGCTCCAGATGCGCGACCGCGGTGGAAGCGGCGTCGCCGGCATCGTTCCAGCCCTCGAACGCGGCCACCATCACTGGGTCGATCAGCTCGGGAACCCCCTCCAGCTCGATCACCCAGCGCCTCCTTCCGACATGCCCTCGCCTGACCACCCAACCTTACGGCGTGCGGCGGGGGCGCCCGCAGCCCCCTTGCACGGGGCAGTGAACGGATCACTGCCCCGCCCGCCACCCCGGAACACCCGCAGAACAGCTCTGCGAATCATCCGAGCACCGGCGTACGCGGGAGGGCGGTCAGAGGGTCGAGCGCAGCCACTGCTCCACGCTCGCGATGTGCACGGTCGCCCACGAGCGGGCCGCCTCCGCGTCCCGGTCGCGCAGCGCCGCCAGGATCGCCCGGTGCTCGCGCAGGGTGCGGGCGACCGCGTCCTCCTGGGTCAGCCCGCGCCAGATCCGGGCCCTGGTGGTGGGCCCGGACAGACCGTCCAGCAGCGAGCACAGCACCGAGTTCCCGGACTCCTGCACGATCCCGCGGTGGAACTCCAGATCGGCGGCGACCAGTTCCTCCACCGAGGGCGCCTCGCCCAGCGCGTCCAACTGGGCGGCCAGCGCGTCCAGCCGCGGCGCGCCGATCCGCGCGGCGGCCAGCGCGGTCGCGGCCGGCTCCAGGATGCGGCGCACGGCGAGGAACTCCAGGACGGTGTCGTCCCGGTGGAAGTCCACGACGAAACTCAGCGCCTCCAGCAGCAGCTGCGGGTCCAGACTGGTGACATATGTGCCGTCCCCCTGGCGGACGTCCAGGATGCGGATCAGTGACAGGGCCCGCACCGCCTCGCGCAGCGAGTTGCGCGACAGTCCCAGCTCGGCCGCCAGCTCGCTCTCCTTGGGCAGCCGGTCGCCGGGCCGCAGCGCGCCGGAGACGATCATTCCCTTGATCTTCTCGATCGCCTCGTCGGTGACCGCCATCGCCCCGCCTCCCGCCAGCCCGGACCCTGGTCAGACAGCCGAAAGACATCGGATGTCTCACCGTCATTATGCGCGGTCCGGCGGACGGACGGGCAGGGGGACGAACCCGCCCGGCGCACGCCTACGACGGCGGCGCGGGCGCCGGCGAAGGTGGCGGGGCGGGGGCGGCCGGGGGCTCAGCCTTCCTCGCCGCCGGGCCCCCGACCGCTCTCCGCCAGCAGCCGCAGCGCCTCAAGGCTCACCACCGCGCCGCGCGCCACACCCGTCTCCACGACCTCGCGGTGCGGGTCGTACGCCCCGGTCGCGCGGTCGTCGGCGAGTTCGTCGGCGTTGACGCCGTCGATCACCAGGACGCCGCCCGCGACCAGGCCGCGCAGCGAGGCGGTGATCAGCAGCGCCGACAGCTCCATCTCGATCGCGGCCAGGCCCGCGCCCTCGTAGCCGGTCAGCGGGATCAGGCCGGGCTGGAACGCCGCCCGGGTCCAGACGATGCCCCGGTGGTAAGGGGCGGCCGTCTCCCGCGCGGCCCGCTCCAGCGCGAGCACCGCCTCGGGCGCGGCCACGGCCGGATACTCCGGGGGCAGCAGCTGTCCGGTCACCCCGTCGTCGCGTACCGCGGCTTCCGCGATCACCAGATCGCCGTCGGCGACACCGGGGCGCATCGCGCCCGCCGTGCCGAACCGGAGGAACGTACGCACGCCCGCGTCCGCCATCTCCTGGAAGAGCAGGATCGCGCCGGGCCCGCCGATCCCGTGCGAGGCGACGGCGACGGGGAGCCCCTTCCAGGTTCCGGCGAACACCCGGTACTCACGGTGGTACGACACCTCCCGCGCGTCCTCCAGCAGCGCGGCGACGGCCGCGGCGCGCGCCGGGTCGCCGACGACGACCGCGTGGGACGGCAGCCCGGTGCGGGGTATGCGGGTCAGTGGCTGGAGGTCCTGCGGCATACGACGGCTCCCAGGGTGCGGGCGGCGGATCGGGCGGCGTCGCGATCATACGAACCGCCCCGCCCGGTACCCGCACCCCGGGTCCGCGCGGGCGTCAGCCGAAGGCGCGCACGGCCTGGTAGTAGGTCCAGGCGGTGCTGTTGCAGGCGGCCTTGGACGCGCCGCCGTAGCCGTTGCAGACGCGCTTGAGGTCTTCGTAGAACGCGCTGTCGAGACGGGCCTTGTTGGCGCTGAAGGAGCCGGCCGCCTTGTAGTTGCGGTAGCCGAAGTCGTGGCGGGCGCAGGACGTGGCGAACGGGAAGCCGAAGGGGTTGTCGGGGGAGGACGAGCAGTAGTCGGTGGTCCAGTCGAACTGGTAGGCGGACCAGGCCGCCTGGTTGGCACGGGCGGCGGTCCAGGCGTTGTGGCTGGACGCGCTGGTCTGGGTCCAGCTGGACAGGACCTGGGGCTTGTCGGCGGGCGCGGCGGTGGCGCTGGTGGCGGTCGCGGCGACGGTGATCACGGCCAGGGCCGAGGCGGCGAGACCGGTGGCGAGTCTGCGGTGCATCCCACACCTCCATGAGACTGCGGCCCGTCCGGTGGACCGCAGGTTCATGACAAGATGATTGACGCCTCATCAATGTCGTTACACCGCCGGTGCTCCAATACGCCGTGAACTCTCCCGCGCGCCCGGCGATCGGGGGATGAACGGAGGGGTGATCACCTGTGAGCCGGGGTGCGCGGGCAGACGGAAGGGGCGGCTCCGCCGCGGGAACCGCCCCTTGGGGGACGTAGGCATGGGACGGCGTTTCGGGTCGGGATGTCTGCGACTGCTGCTTCAGCGACGCGCCTGTACGGCGGCTTCCTGAGCCCAGCCCTGTACGGCGGCTTCCTGAGCCGCGCCCTGTACGGCGGCTTCCCGGCGCCGGTCAAAGGCGACCGCTTCCCGGGTGCCTGCGGCGGCTTCCTGAGCGCCGCTCCCATACGGCGGCCCCCGGGTGCCGCGCACATGCGCCCGCTTCCCGGGTGTCTGCCGCGGTTTCCCAAGTGCCGCCCCTATGTGGCGGCTTACCGTGCCCGCCCCTATGTGGCGGCTTCCCCGGCCCCGCCCGTGCGTGACCGCTTCCGAGCCCCGCCCACAAGCGCCCGACATGGGCGCCCGACATACGAGCCCGCCCCGGGAGCGTGCCTAGGCGGCCGACACCTGGGAGCGTGCCTACGGGGCCGACACCCGGGAGCCCGCCAACTCGGCCGGCGCCCCGGGAGGGAGCCCGTCCGCGCGGCCGTCTCCCAGGTGCCGTACCTACGTGCCGCCGTCCTCCGTCGAGCCGCCCCCTCTACCTCGCGTCGAGTACGTCCCCCACCCGCGCCCGGATCTCGTCCGTCGCCAGACCGCGGATCGTCAGGGTCGTACGGCGGCGCAGTACATCGTCCGCGGTCTCGGCCCACTCGTGGTCGCGGGCCCAGACCACCTGGGCCCAGATCTCGGGCGCGTCGGGGTGGACACGGCGGGCCAGCTCGGGGTTCTCGTTGGCGAGCCGGGCGATGTCGAAGGCCAGCGAGCCGTAATGGGTCGCCAGGTGCCTCGCCGTGTCGGCGGCCATCCGCGGGCCCGGCGCCGGGCCGTCGGCCAGCAGCCGGTGGGCGACCGCGCGCGGACTGGCGACACCGGGCAGCGGCAGCTTGCGCGGCAGCCGCGAGACCGGCTCGAAGTCCTCGCCGAGCGGATGACCCGGCAGCGACTCCAGCTTGCGCATCACGGTCCGGCCGATGTGCCGGAACGTCGTCCACTTGCCGCCCGCCACCGACAGCATCCCGCCCGGACCCTCGCTCACCACGGTCTCCCGCTTGGCCTTCGCGGTGTCGCCGGGCCCGCCCGGCAGCACCCGCAGCCCGGCGAAGGAGTAGGTGATCAGCTCCCGGCTCAGCTGCCGGTCCCGGACCGAGAACGCGGCCTCGTCCAGGATCTGCGTGACGTCCCGCTCGGTGACGGCCACGTCCGCCGGGTCGCCCTCGAACTCCTCGTCCGTGGTGCCCAGCAGCAGCATGTCCTCCCAGGGCAGGGCGAACGTGATCCGGTACTTGTCGATCGGGGTGGCCAGCGCCGCCTTCCACGGAGCCGTCCGCTTGAGCACCAGATGGGCGCCCTTGGACAGCCGGATGGACGGGGCCGCCGCCGGGTCCTCCATCCGGCGCAGATGGTCCACCCATGGCCCGGTCGCGTTCAGCACCAGCCGGGCGTCGACCCCGAACTCGTCGCCGGAGAGCCGGTCCCTCAGTTCGGCGCCCGTCACCCGCCCCCGGGTGAAGCGCAGCCCGGTCACCTCGGCGTGGTTGAGGACGACCGCGCCCGCCTCGACCGCCGCGCGGACCGTCATCAGCGCCATCCGGGCGTCGTTCATCTGGTCGTCGCCGTACACGGCCACGGCCCTGAGGTCCTCGGTGCGCAGCTCCGGCACGTCCCGCGCCGCCTTGGCGGGGGAGAGGAGATGGCCCACGCCGTCACCGAACGCGGACAGCGCCGAGTACGCGAAGACGCCCGCGCCGAGCTTCGCCGCGCCATGTGGGCCGCCCTTGTAGACCGGGAGGTAGAACGTCAGCGGGTTCGCCAGGTGCGGGGCGATCTGGCGGGAGACCGCACGCCGCTCGAAGTGGTTCTCCGCGACCAGCTTCACGGCGCCGGTCTGGAGGTAGCGCAGCCCGCCGTGCAGCAGCTTGGAGGAGGCGGAGGAGGTGGCTCCGGCGAAGTCCCCGGCGTCGACCAGCGCCACCCGCAGTCCGGACTGCGCGGCGTGCCAGGCGGTGGAGATACCGAGGATGCCGCCGCCGACGACCAGCAGGTCGTACGACGCTCTGGCCAGCTGGTCGCGGGTCTCGGCACGGCTCGGGTTCGCCCCGGAGGCCGGGCGGGTCCCCAGCGCGGGCACGGACGGAAGGATGGACTGACTGGTCATGCGGGGTTCCCACTCCTCACCTGAGACCGGGGCGGGACCGGGGTACCGGCCCGCCCTGGTGCTCGTCGGCTCACAACGGCCCGCGAAGGCCCCCGTTCAGGACCCTTCGCAGACCTGCGTTCAGCTCACGCCGGCTGCCGTCGGCTCACGTCGGCCGACGGCAGCGCTCGTCAGCTCTCGTCAGCTCTCGTCTTCGAGCCAGCCCATGGTCCGCTCCACGGCCTTGAGCCAGCTCTTGTACTCCCGCTCACGCGTCTCCGCGTCCATGCGGGGCGTCCACTCGGCGGCCCGGCGCCAGTTGGCGCGCAGATCGTCGGTGTTGTTCCAGAAGCCGACGGCCAGACCGGCGGCGTAGGCGGCGCCCAGGCAGGTGGTCTCGGCGACCATGGGGCGCACCACGGGCGCGTCCAGCACGTCGGAGAGGGTCTGCATGAGCAGGTTGTTGGAGGTCATGCCGCCGTCGACCTTGAGCGTGGTCAGCTCCACGCCCGAGTCCTTCGTCATGGCGTCCGCGATCTCCCGGGTCTGCCAGGCGGTGGCCTCCAGCACGGCACGGGCCAGATGCGCCTTGGTGACGTACCGGGTGAGTCCGGCGATCACCCCGCGCGCGTCGGAGCGCCAGTAGGGGGCGAACAGCCCGGAGAACGCGGGGACGAAGTAGGCGCCGCCATTGTCCTCGACACTGAGCGCCAGCGTCTCGATCTCGGCGGCCGTCGAGATCAGCCCCATCTGGTCGCGCATCCACTGCACCAGCGAGCCGGTGACCGCGATCGACCCCTCCAGGGCGTAGACCGTGTCCTGGTCGCCGATCTTGTAGCCGACGGTGGTCAGCAGCCCGCTGTAGGAGTTGATGATCTTCTCACCGGTGTTCATCACCATGAACGTGCCGGTGCCGTACGTCGACTTGGTCTCGCCCTCGGCGAAACAGGTCTGGCCGAACAGGGCGGCCTGCTGGTCGCCGAGCGCGGACGCCACCGGGATGCCGCCGAGCAGCTCGCCGAGGCGCCCGCCGGTGATCTCGCCGTACACCTCGGAGGAGGAGTGGATCTCCGGGAGCATCGACAGCGGGACGCCGATGGACTCGGCGATCTTCGGGTCCCAGGCCATGGTGTGCAGGTTCATCAGCATCGTGCGCGAGGCGTTGGTGACGTCGGTGACGTGCTTGCCGCCGTTCACCCCGCCGGTCAGGTTCCAGATGACCCAGGTGTCCATGGTGCCGAAGAGGATGTCGCCGGCCTCGGCGCGCTCCTGGAGACCGGGCACGTTGTCCAGCAGCCAGCGGGCCTTGGGGCCGGCGAAGTAGGAGGCGAGCGGGAGGCCGGTCTCCCGGCGGAACCGGTCCTGGCCGACGTTGCGCCCCAGCTCCCGGCAGAGCGCGTCGGTACGGGTGTCCTGCCAGACGATGGCGTGGTGGACCGGCTCACCGGTGTTCTTGTCCCACAGCACGGTGGTCTCGCGCTGGTTGGTGATACCGATGGCCAGGATGTCGTCACGGGTGATGCCGGCCTTCTCGACCGCCCCGGCGACCACCTCCTGGACGTTGGTCCAGATCTCGGTGGCGTCGTGCTCGACCCAGCCGGGCTTGGGGAAGATCTGCTCGTGCTCCTTCTGGTCGACGGAGACGATCCGGCCGTCCCGGTCGAAGACGATGCAGCGCGAGGACGTGGTGCCCTGGTCGATGGCGGCGATGAAGGGTCCGGCGGTGTGGGCGTCGGTCACGGTGTGCTCCTGGGGGTTCCGTGGGCGGGGGCTGCTGCCACCCGGTCCGGCTGGGACTGCTGGTGCCCGCTGCGGCTCTGGTCCGATGCGGCTGATACCCGGTACGGACGGGTCCGTGCGCTCGGCTCGGCGCGCGCGGGTCAGCGAGGTCGGCTCACGCGGTCCGCTCAGTGCGGGAACGCCGCGTTGAAGAGTCCGGCCGCCGCCGCGGCGCCGATCAGCGGACCGACCACCGGAATCCAGGCGTAGCTCCAGTCGGAGCCGCCCTTGTTCGGCAGCGGCAGCAGGGCGTGCACGATCCGCGGACCGAGGTCGCGGGCCGGGTTGATGGCGTACCCGGTCGGACCACCGAGGGACAGACCGATGGCGACCACGACGAAGGCGGTGATCAGACCGCCGAGGATGCTGAGGCCGTTGCCGTTGTCGTTCAGACCCTGTGTCAGGATCGCGATGAGCAGCACGAACGTGCCGATGATCTCGGTGGCGAGGTTCATCCACACATTGCGCACCTCGGGGCCGGTGGAGAAGATGCCGAGCACCGGGCCTGCACCCCGCTCCCGGGCCTCCAGGGCCTTGTCCGCCTTGGGGACCGGCTCGCCGACGATCTCACGGTCGGTGAGATGGGCCTGGAACTGGCCGTAGTACGCGACCCAGGTGAGCACCGCGCCGATCATGGCGCCGAGCACCTGACCGCCCCAGTAGATCGGCAGGTCGCTCCACTTGCCGTCCTCGATGGTGAGCGCGAGGGTCACGGCCGGGTTGAGGTGGGCGCCGGAGAGCGGCGCCGAGACGTAGACCGCCGTCATGACGGCGAAGCCCCATCCCAAGGTGATGGCGACCCAGCCGGCGCCGCGCGCCTTCGACGCCTTGAGGGTGACGGCGGCGACTACGCCGGCACCGAGCAGGATGAGCAGGGCGGTACCTATGGTCTCGCCGATGAAGATGTCGGAGCTGGACACCCGCGACTCCTTTGTCCTTCGTCCAGGGGAAGCAGAACCCCTTCATCCCTTTCCGGGGTCCGTCGGCCCGCCAGGTCACCACACTCTAACGCGTATTGCCGGTAGGTGTTCGACAATGCCGACCGATGGACGCGAGTCTTGCTTCGGGTCCCGCATCCGTCAAGGGTTCTGTTATCGGAAGCGTGATCGTTATTGATCGGCTCCGATTATCAATCTGCGGTGAGATCTGACCCCCTTTCGGGGGATTTGTTGATTTCAGGGTAGGGCGAAGCCTGGAAGTCGACCTGTCGACTCGGGCGGGCACCGGGGCGGTGACGCCGGGGGCCGGGGCTGTCGGGCCAGGCGTCGAGGCCGGCGCTGTGGCGCCGGGTACGGCAGCGGCTCCCGGTACGGCTGTGGCGCCCGCCCGGCCCTGTGCGGACTGGACGCGTGTCCTCCGGTACGGGGGCCCCGCCGGCGCGGGAGCCGTGTCGGTACGGGAGCCCCGCCGATACGGGAGCCCTCCGGTGCGGAAGCCCCGCCTGAGGGGCCCGCCCTCAGGAACCCGCCCCCAAGGAGCCCGCTATCAGAAGTCCGCCCCAGGAGCGGTCCGGCCCAGAGCGCCCCGCCCTCAAGGAGCCCGCCATCAGAAGCCCGCCCCAGAGAGCGCCCCGCCCCAGGAGCGCGCCCGCCCCTAGAAGCCCCCAAAAGCCCCCGAGACGCCCCCTAGAAGCGTCCCGCCCCCAGATCCCGGGACACCGCCCGCGCACAGTCCCGTACCGCCGCGATCAGCTCCGGCCGCAGCTCCCCGCCGCGCGCCAGCCGCTCCACCGCGCCCGTGATGCCCACCGCCCCGACCGGCATCCGCCGCCGGTCGTGGATCGGCGCGGCGATCGACGCCACGCCCTCCCAGGTCTCCTCGACGTCCGCCGCGTACCCGCGCGCCCGCGTCAGGTCCAGCAGCTCCTCGAAGCCCGCCGCGTCACACACCGTGCGGTCGGTGAACGGCTTGCGCTCGCTCTCCAGCGCCTCGCTGTGCGCCACCGGGTCGTACGCCGACAGGACCTTGCCCAGCGCCGTGGAGTGCAGCGGCTGCATGGCGCCGATCTCCAGCACCTGCCGGCTGTCGTCCGGCCGGAACACGTGGTGCACGATCAGCACCCCGTGCTGGTGCAGCACCCCGAGATGGACGCTCTCGCCGCTGGAGCGGGCCAGGTCGTCGGTCCACACCAGGGCCCGCGCCCGCAGCTCGTGCACATCGAGATAGGTGGTGCCCAGCCGCAGCAGCTCCGCGCCCAGCTGATAGCGCCCCGACGCCTCGTCCTGCTCCACGAACCCCTCCAGCTGGAGGGTGCGCAGGATGCCGTGCGCGGTGCCCTTGGCGAGGCCCAGCGAGGAGGCGATGTCCGACAGGCCGAGCCGTCGCTCGCCGCCCGCGAGCAACCGCAGCATCGCCGCGGCCCGCTCCAGCGACTGGATGTTCCGTGCCATCGCCGTCCTGCCTCCGTCCGTTCCCCTCGGCCCCATAGACCCCGCGTGCGCCTGGTGGCCCCGCGTGCGCCTGGTGGCCCCGCGTGCGCCTGGTGACCCCGTGCGCCACTGTCCGGTGCCCCTCCGGTGCCGCCCTCTGGCGCCGCCCTCTGGTGCCGCTGCCCTGGTGCCGCGTCCGGTGCCGCCGATCGGCCCCGTCGGGGCGCCGCCCGCCGCCGTCCACCGCCCGGGGCGCCTTTTCGGCCCTGCGGGACGGCTGTCCAGCCATCGTTCGGCATTGTCGAACAGTATCGTTCCGTACCGACCTCCCGCCAACGCTCGGCGGGGACGTGTCGGTACGCCCGTCCGTCACTTCGGTGCATATCCGTACTCCGGCCGGACGCCCGATCGAGCGTCCGTCCCGTGGACGTGCTGACGATAAGCCCTGACGCCCGGCTACCCTGGGCGGCGTGCGTCCCAGGACCGGGAGGCGCCCGGCGCCCGCCGAGCGCATCCTGACCGGGACGCAAAGCCGACAGCCGTCGCATCCGAGGGAGCCCACTCCATGGCCTTCGTGCCGCCGACCCCTTCCGCCGACCCCCGGACCCGTGTGTCCGCGCTCCGAGAGGCGCTCGCCACCCGTGTGGTGGTCGCCGACGGCGCCATGGGCACCATGCTCCAGGCGCAGGACCCCACCCTGGACGACTTCCAGCAGCTCGAAGGCTGCAACGAGGTCCTCAACGTCACCCGCCCGGACATCGTCCGCTCGGTCCACACCGAGTACTTCGCCGCGGGCGTCGACTGCGTCGAGACCAACACCTTCGGCGCCAACCTCTCCGCACTCGGCGAGTACGACATCCCCGAGCGCGTCTTCGAACTCTCCGAGGCCGGCGCCCGGATCGCCCGTGAGACCGCCGACGCCTTCACCGCCGACACCGGACGCCAGCGCTGGGTCCTCGGCTCCATGGGCCCCGGCACCAAGCTGCCGACCCTCGGCCACACCACCTTCACCGCGATCCGCGACGCCTACCAGCAGAACGCCGAGGGCCTCCTCGCGGGCGGCGCCGACGCCCTGCTCGTGGAGACCACCCAGGACCTCCTCCAGACCAAGGCGTCCGTGATCGCCGCCCGCCGCGCCATGGCCGCCGCCGGGTACGACGTACCGCTGATCGTCTCCGTCACCGTCGAGACCACCGGCACCATGCTCCTCGGCTCCGAGATCGGCGCCGCGCTCACCGCGCTGGAGCCGCTCGGCATCGACATGATCGGCCTGAACTGCGCCACCGGCCCCGCCGAGATGAGCGAGCACCTGCGCTTCCTCGCCCGGCACTCCCGCATCCCGCTGTCCTGTATGCCCAACGCCGGACTCCCCGTCCTCACCTCCGACGGCGCCCACTACCCGCTGACCGCCCCGGAGCTGGCCGACGCCCAGGAGAACTTCGTACGGGACTACGGGCTGTCCCTGGTCGGCGGCTGCTGCGGCACCACGCCCGAGCATCTGCGCCAGGTCGTCGAGCGGGTCCGCGAACTGACCCCCGCCGAGCGCAGCCCCCGCCCCGAGCCCGGCGCCGCCTCCCTCTACCAGTCCGTCCCGTTCCGCCAGGACACCTCCTACCTGGCCATCGGCGAGCGCACCAACGCCAACGGCTCCAAGAAGTTCCGCGAGGCCATGCTGGAGGCCCGCTGGGACGACTGCGTGGAGCTGGCCCGCGAACAGATCCGCGAGGGCGCCCACCTCCTCGACCTGTGTGTCGACTACGTCGGCCGGGACGGCGTCGCCGACATGGAGGAACTCGCCGGCCGCTTCGCCACCGCCTCCACTCTGCCGATCGTGCTGGACTCCACCGAGGTCGACGTCATCCGGGCGGGCCTGCAAAAGCTCGGCGGACGCGCGGTCATCAACTCCGTCAACTACGAGGACGGCGACGGCCCCGAGTCACGGTTCGCCAAGGTCACCGCGCTCGCCCAGGAGCACGGCGCCGCACTGATCGCGCTCACCATCGACGAGGAGGGCCAGGCCCGCACCCCGGAGAAGAAGGTCGAGATCGCCGAACGGCTGATCGACGACCTCACCGGCAACTGGGGCATCCTGGAACCCGACATCCTCATCGACACCCTCACCTTCACCATCTGCACCGGCCAGGAGGAGTCCCGGGGCGACGGCATCGCCACCATCAAGGCCATCCGCGAACTCAAGCGCCGCCACCCCGACGTCCAGACCACCCTCGGCCTGTCCAACATCTCCTTCGGCCTCAACCCGGCCGCCCGTATCCTCCTGAACTCCGTCTTCCTCGACGAATGCGTCAAGGCGGGCCTGGACTCGGCGATCGTGCACGCCTCCAAGATCCTGCCCATCGCCCGCTTCAGCGAGGAGGAGGTCACCACCGCCCTCGACCTGATCTACGACCGCCGCGCCGAGGGCTACGACCCGCTCCAGAAGCTGATGGCCCTGTTCGAGGGCGCCACCGCCAAGTCCCTCAAGGCGGGCAAGGCCGAGGAACTCGCCGCCCTGCCCCTCCAGGAGCGCCTCAAGCGCCGCATCATCGACGGCGAGCGCAACGGCCTGGAGGCCGACCTCGACGAGGCCCTGACGACGACCAGCGCCCTGGACATCGTCAACAAGATCCTCCTCGACGGCATGAAGGTGGTCGGCGAACTGTTCGGCTCCGGCCAGATGCAGCTGCCGTTCGTCCTCCAGTCCGCCGAGGTGATGAAGACCGCCGTCGCCCATCTCGAACCGCACATGGAGAAGACCGACGAGGCCGGCAAGGGCACCATCGTGCTCGCCACCGTCCGCGGCGACGTCCACGACATCGGCAAGAACCTCGTCGACATCATCCTCTCCAACAACGGCTACAACGTGGTCAACCTGGGCATCAAGCAGCCCGTCTCCGCGATCCTCGACGCCGCCGCCGAGCACCGCGCCGACGTCATCGGCATGTCCGGGCTCCTGGTGAAATCCACGGTGATCATGAAGGAGAACCTGGAGGAGCTGAACGCCCGCGGCATGGCCGCCGACTACCCCGTCATCCTCGGCGGCGCCGCCCTCACCCGCGCCTACGTCGAACAGGACCTCCACGAGATCTACCAGGGCGAGGTCCGCTACGCCCGGGACGCCTTCGAGGGCCTGCGCCTGATGGACGCCCTCATCGGCGTCAAGCGCGGAGTGCCCGGCGCCGTTCTGCCCGAGCTGAAGCAGCGCCGGGTGCGGCCCGCCGCCACCGCGGTCACCGAGGAGCGGCCCGAGGAGGGCCATGTCCGCTCCGACGTCTCCACCACCAACCCGGTCCCCGCACCGCCGTTCCGCGGCACCCGCGTCATCAAGGGCATCCAGCTCAAGGAGTACGCCTCCTGGCTGGACGAGGGCGCCCTCTTCAAGGGCCAGTGGGGCCTCAAGCAGGCCCGCACCGGCGAGGGACCGACGTACGAGGAACTCGTGGAGACCGAGGGCCGCCCCCGGCTGCGCGGGCTCCTGGACCGCCTCCAGACCGAGAACCTCCTCGAAGCCGCCGTCGTCTACGGCTACTTCCCCTGTGTCTCCAAGGACGACGACCTGATCGTCCTGGACGACGACGGCAACGAACGCACCCGCTTCACCTTCCCCCGCCAGCGCCGGGGCCGCCGCCTGTGCCTCGCCGACTTCTTCCGCCCCGAGGAGTCCGGCGAGATCGACGTCGTCGGCTTCCAGGTCGTCACCGTCGGCTCCCGCATCGGCGAGGAGACCGCCCGGCTCTTCGAGGCCGACGCCTACCGCGACTACCTCGAACTCCACGGCCTCTCCGTCCAGCTCGCCGAGGCCCTCGCCGAGTACTGGCACGCCCGGGTCCGCTCCGAACTCGGCTTCGCCGGGGAGGACCCGGCCGACATCGAGGACATGTTCGCCCTCAAGTACCGGGGCGCCCGCTTCTCCCTCGGCTACGGCGCCTGCCCCGACCTGGAGGACCGGGCGAAGATCGCCGACCTGCTGGAACCCGGACGCATCGGCGTCGAACTGTCCGAGGAGTTCCAGCTCCACCCCGAACAGTCCACGGACGCCATCGTCATCCACCACCCGGAGGCGAAGTACTTCAACGCCCGCTGACCCCTGCGGGGCTTGACCAGGGTTGTCTGGTGGGGTTGGGAAGAGGCCGGGGCGGGCTGCCGCGCGGTGGGGCGCCCCGGTGTAGTGCTGGGCGTGGGCTGTGCTCGCGCAGGGCGTCGGGCCGTCGAACCCGCCGGTGACCATGGCAACGCAGGACCAGCTATCTCAGGGGCGCTGGGGGTACCCCCTCTGGGGGAGGAACTGCGCGAATACCCCCCACGGCCCCGCACCCGACACCCGGCCCGCACTACCCCCCACCACCTCACCCGACACTCTGATCGAACCCGACGTACACTTATCGGTCCACGCCAGGCCGGTTCCCCGCGCGGGAACCGGCCTGGTCGTCCCTCAAGGAGGTACGCCGGATGACGACCACCGTCCCCGCACTCGGCACCCGTACGGCCGAAGGCTCCGGCCTCCAGGCCGTGCTCCTCGACATGGACGGAACCCTGGTGGACACCGAGGGCTTCTGGTGGGACGTCGAGGTCGAGGTCTTCGCCGGCCTCGGTCACGCCCTCGACGACTCCTGGCGCCATGTCGTGGTCGGCGGCCCGATGACCCGCAGCGCCGGGTTCCTCATCGAGGCCACCGGCGCCGACATCGCGCTGGCCGACCTCAGCGCGCTGCTCAACCAGGGCTTCGAGGACCGGATCGACCGCGCCCTGCCGCTGATGCCCGGCGCCGCCCGGCTGCTCGCCGAACTGGCCGCGCACCGCGTCCCCACGGCCCTGGTCTCCGCCTCGCACCGGCGCATCATCGACCGGGTGCTCACCTCGCTCGGCCCCCAGCACTTCACGCTCACCGTCGCCGGGGACGAGGTCTCCCGCACCAAGCCCTACCCCGACCCGTATCTCTTCGCGGCGTCCGGTCTCGGCGTGGACCCGGCGCGCTGCGCGGTCGTCGAGGACACCGCGACCGGCGTCGCCGCCGCCGAGGCGGCCGGCTGCCAGGTCATCGCCGTACCGTCCGTGGCGCCCATCGCACCGGCCGCCCGGCGGACGGTCGTGAACTCCCTGGAAGAGGTGAACCTCGCTTTTCTGCACGGTGTGATGGCGGCCTGAGACAACTCGCCGAAAGAGCCCTCGATGACAGAAATGCGTCACCTGTTCACCCAGCGTGCGGAGAGCCCAGCGGAACGGAATTCCAGAACGTTCTTGCAGTAACCCGCTAGGCTCCCGCCGGGAGAATTCTTCTCGCCCCGATGACCGAATTCAGGCACCCTCACCCCCGATTGGCGATGTGACGTTCACCACGTCATCGGGGGTCGACAGGGGTGAACGCATGTGCTTTCCGCCCCGATTTCGGCTCCGTTACCGCGCAGTTGCCGCACCGTTGTGTCCCGATTGGCGAAATGCCGCACGAATCCTTCCGCTGGCGGGTTTTCAGTGCGTCCGCGACCGGTTCCGCAGCGTGATGAGCACTCAACTCCGGTGACCGTGAACGCCGGTGCGGGCGCCGACTAATCTCATCGCCAGACCCTCGACCTCACCCCCGTCATCCACCACGACACCCCTGTGTGTGCGATGCCCGGACCCGAAGCCCTGGAGAAACCCGAGCATGAACCGCAAGATTCTCGTGCTGCCGGCCGTGGCCGGTCTGCTCGTCCCGGCGCTCGCCGCCTGTGGAGGGTCGGACGGCGCCGGCGACGGGGGCGACGCGATCGTCACGGGTACCACCGACCGGTTCATCGCCACCAAGGACGCCCCCGCGCCCCTGGACCCCGCGTACTCCTACGACGTCGGCAGCTGGAACGTGCTGCGCCAGACCGTCCAGACGCTGATGGTCCAGCCGCGCGGCGAGGGCGAACCGGTCCCCGAGGCCGCCGAGAGCTGCACCTTCACCGACAGCGGCAACGAACGCTATGTCTGCAAGCTCCGCAAGGACCTCAAGTTCTCCAACGGCGACAAGGTCACCGCCGAGGACGTCAAGTACTCCATCGACCGGGCCCTCGCCATCAAGGCCGACAGCGGTGTCTTCGCCCTGCTCTCCACCATCGACACCGTGGAGACCTCCGGCGACCGCGAGGTGATCTTCCACCTCAAGTCCGCCGACGCCACGTTCCCGTACAAGCTGTCCACGCCCGTCGCCGGCATCGTCAACCCCGACGACTACACCAAGAGCAAGCTCCGCGACGGCTTCGACATCTCCGGCTCCGGGCCCTACCGCATCCAGCCCAAGGTCGAGGGCGGCGAGATGGTCTCCGCCGTGTTCACCCGGAACCCGCACTACAAGGGCTCCCTCACGGTCAGCAACGACAAGGTCGAGATCCGCCCCTTCAAGGACCCCGACGCCATGGGCGCCGCCCTCGACAAGGGCGACATCGACGTCATGACCCGCTCCATGACGCCCGAGCAGATCCAGAAGCTCTCCGACAGCGCCGACGGCTCCGTCGAACTCGTCGAGATCCAGGGCCTGGAGATCCGCTACCTCGGCTTCGACACCGACGCCCCGACCGTCCGCGACAAGGCCGTCCGCCAGGCCATGGCCCAGCTCATCAACCGCGGCAGCCTGGTCTCCGAGGTCTACGGCACCCAGGCCGAGCCGCTCTACTCGCTCGTCCCGGCCGCCGTCACCGGCCACTCCAACTCGTTCTTCAACAGGTACGGCGACCCCAGCGTCGACAAGGCCAAGGACCTGCTCGCCGACGCGGGCGTCAGCACCCCGGTCCGGCTGACCCTGAACTACACCACCGACCACTACGGCGCCGCCACCAAGCAGGAGTTCGAGGTGCTCCAGAAGCAGCTCAACGACAGCGGCCTGTTCGACGTCAGCATCAAGGGCACCGCCTGGGACACCTTCGTCCACGCCGAACGCAAGGGCGAGTACGAGGTCTACGGCATGGGCTGGTTCCCCGACTTCCCCGACGCCGACAACTTCCTCGCCCCGTTCCTGGACAAGGACAACTTCCTCAAGCTGCCCTACGCCAACACCCGCATCCGCGGCTCCCTCATCCCGGACTCCCGCCGCGAGGCCGACCGGATCTCCGCGTCCGACGCGCTCACCGAGATCCAGGACATCGTCGCCGAGGACGTCCCCCTGATCCCCCTCTGGCAGGGCAAGCAGTACGTCGCCGCCCGCGACGACATCACCGGCACCGCCTACGCCGTCAACTCCTCCTCCACGCTCCAGCTGTGGGAGCTGAACCGCGGTGTCGGTGGCTGACGCCCGCCCCACCGCGCCCGCCCCCAGGTCCGCATCCGAACGACGACAAGGCTCTCCCAGGTGAACAAGCGCAACCAGTGGCCCGTGCTGCCGCTCGTGGCCGGACTGGCCGGTGGCCTGCTGACCGGATGCGGGACCCAGACCGGCGGTTCCGGCGGCGACGGCGGCAATGTCGTCATCGGCATGTCCGACGACGTCCTCGCCACCGACCCCGCGTCCGGCTACGACCCCGGCTCATGGCTGCTGTTCAACAATGTCTTCCAGTCCCTGCTGAGCTTCCCCGAGGGCAGCACCGAGCCCCAGCCGGAAGCCGCCCGCAGCTGCGGCTTCAAGGACACCACCGCCAAGCTCTACGCCTGCACCCTGAAGCCCGACCTCAAGTTCTCCAGCGGCGACCCGCTCACCTCGAAGGACGTCAAGTACTCCTTCGACCGCCTGCTGAAGATCGACGACCCCGACGGCCCCGCCGTCATGTTCCCCACCCTCGACCGGGTGGAGACGCCGGATGAGGAAACGATTCTCTTCCATCTCAAGACCCCCGACGCCACCTTCCCCAGCAAGATCGCATCCGGCGCCGGCTCCATCGTCGACCACCGCTCCTACGACACCGACGGACTGCGCGAGGACGGCGAAGCCGTCGGCTCCGGCCCCTACAAGCTGGAGTCCTTCTCCGAGGACCAGGCCGTCTTCGCGGTCAACGAGCACTACACGGGCAGCGCCGAGGTCGCCAACGAGGGCGTCACCCTCCGCTTCTACCAGGGCGACCAGAAGCAGCTGAAGCAGGCCCTCTCCGCGGGCGACGTCGACGTCGCCTACCGCGGACTCAGCGCCGGGGACATCGCCGACATCGAACGCACCTCCGACGGCACCGGCACCGAAGTCGTCGAAGGCAGCAGCGCCGAAGTCCAGCACCTCGTCTTCAACATGGACGACCCGGTCACCGGACAGCTCGGCGTCCGCCGCGCCATCGCCTACCTCCTCGACCGCGAAGCCCTGGTCCAGAAGGTCTACCAGGGCACCGCCACCCCCCTGTACTCGATCATCCCGGCGGGCATCGGCGGCCACAACACCGCCTTCTTCGACACCTACGGCGCCAGCCCCTCCAAGGCCAAGGCCGAAGAGGCGCTCACCGCCGACGGCATCACCGAAAAGGTCCGCCTCACCCTCTGGTCCACGCCCTCCCGCTACGGCCCCGCCACCGACCAGGAACTCAAGGCGATAGCCGACCAGCTCAACGCCAGCGGCCTGTTCGACGCCGACGTCCGGTCCGTCCCCTTCGACCAGTACGAGAAGGACATCGCCGACGGCAAGTACGGCGTCTACGTCAAGGGCTGGGTGCCGGACTACCCCGACCCCGACAACTTCACCGCCCCGTTCTTCGGCGACGGCAACGTCCTCGACAACAACTACACCAACGACACCATCACCGGCACGCTCATCCCGCGCACCGCCGCCGAGAGCGACCGCACCGCCACCGACGCCGACTACGACCGCCTCCAGGACCTCGTCGCCGAAGAGGTCCCCATGATCCCGGTCTGGCAGGCCAAGCAGTACGCGGTCGTCCGCGACGGCGTCTACGGCCTGGAGTACTGCCTCGACGCGTCCACCGTGTTCCGGTTCTGGGAGATCAGCAAGGGCTGACACCAGCGACCGGCCCGGCAGCACCGGTACGAACACGCGGCGCGGGGCACCCCTCCTGGAAGGGGACGCCCCGCGCCGCTGTTCCGTACCGGCCGTACGACCCGCGTACGGCTCGCACAGGGCCCGCGTACGGCTCGCACAGGGCCCGCGTGAGGCACGCTGGGGCCCGCGCCCTACTGGGCGCCCGGCCGCACCAGCCCGCTCTCGTACGCGTACACCGCCGCCTGCACCCGGTCCCGCAGCCCCAGCTTGGTCAGCACATGCCCCACATGCGTCTTGACCGTGGTCTCGCTGACGAACAGATCCGCCGCGATCTCCGCGTTGGACAGCCCCCGCGCGACCAGCTTCAGCACCTCCACCTCACGGTCCGTGAGGGTGTGCAGCGTGTCCGGCACCGGCTCGTCACCCGACGGCAGATGCGTGGCGTACTTGTCCAGCAGACGGCGGGTGATGCTCGGCGCGAGCATCGCCTCCCCGGCCGCCACCACCCGGATCGCCTGCACCAGCTCATTGGCCGGCGCGTCCTTCAGCAGGAACCCGCTGGCCCCCGCCTTCAACGCCTCCACCACGTACTCGTCGAGATCGAACGTGGTCAGCACCAGCACCTTCGCCGGACCGTCCCGCTCCGGGCCGGTGATCTGCCGGGTCGCCTCCACCCCGTCCATCCGCGGCATCCGGATGTCCATCAGCACCACATCGGGCTGGAGGGCACGCACCTGGTCGAGCGCCTGGAGGCCGTCCCCGGCCTCGCCCACGACCGCGATGTCCTGCTCGGCCTCCAGAATCATCCGGAAACCCGTGCGCAGCAGCGGTTGGTCGTCGACCAGTAGGACACGGATGGCCACGTCACTCTCCTTCGTTCGTCCCGCCCATTCTGCCCTGCGCACCCGCCCCGACCGGGGCCGCCCGCACCGGCACCACGACGTCTGCGGCGCGGATCACATCGCGGGGGAGGGAGAGAGGGAGGGGGAGGAGGGGGCGGGTGAGGATTCGGGGGAGGGGGAGGAAGGCGCACCGTAGGGCGAGCCCGCCGCGCCGGGGGATGTGCCGGAGGCGAGCCCTTCCGCCGAGCCGGGCGCGGGCGCGGGCCCGTCCACCGTGCCGGGAGATGCGCCAGGCGCGGGCGGCGGCTCGACCTCCCCGGCGTCAGCGCGGGACTCGGGTGCCGCCGCCTCCCCGGAGTCGGCGCGGGACTCGGGTGCCGCCGCGTCCCCGGCGTCGGCGCCGGACTCAGATCCCGCCGCGTCCCCGGCGTCCATGCCAGCCGCAGGGGATGAGCCCCCCGCCCCCGCCCCCGTCACCGTCACTGGCAACGGATACGGCGGAGGCGTCCCCCCGAACTCCGGGCACACCGCCCGGTGGTCGCACCACCCGCACAGCTTGGTCTGCCGGGGCCGCCAGTCACCGCTCTCCGTCGCCCGCCGGATCGCCTCCCACAGCGCCAGCAGCTTGCGCTCCACCCGCTCCAGATCGGCCAGCACCGGGTCGTACGTCAGCACGTCCCCACTGCCCAGGTACACCAGCTGGAGCCGCCGCGGCACGATGCCCTTCAGCCGCCACACCACCAGCGCGTAGAACTTCATCTGGAACAGCGCGCCCTCCGCGTACTCCGGGCGGGGCGCCTTGCCCGTCTTGTAGTCGACGATCCGGACCTCGCCCGTGGGCGCCACGTCCACCCGGTCGATGATCCCGCGCAGCCGCAGCCCCGACTCCAGCTCCGCCTCCACGAACAGCTCCCGCTCGGCGGGCTCCAGCCGCGTCGGGTCCTCCAGCGCGAACCACCGCTCCACCAGCTGCTCCGCCTCGCCCAGCCAGCGCGCCAGCCGGTCGCCCCCCGGATCGTCAGCGAACAGCTCGGCCAGCTCCGGACGGCTCTCCCGCAACCGGTCCCACTGCCCCGGAACCAGCGCCTTCGCCCGCGGCGCCGTACGCTCCCCGGCCGGGGCGTCGAACAACCGCTCCAGCACCGCGTGCACCAGCGTCCCGCGGGTCGCGGCCTCCGACGGCTTCTCCGGCAGCCGGTCGATCACCCGGAACCGGTACAGCAGCGGGCACTGCATGAAATCACCGGCCCGCGACGGCGACAGCGACGCCGGAGCTATGACGACCGGCCCGACGGGCCGCGCCGCCGCCCCGGCCGCACCCTCCGTCACCACGCCCGACCCGGGCGCCACCGCCTCCGCCGTACCGCCCCCGGGCACCAGGGCCTCGCCCCCGCCGCTGCTCTCCATGCCACAGACCTTACGGCCCGCCACTGACAGTGACCCACCCGCGTTCGTAACAGGAGGGACGGGAGAGGAAACTGGTGGGGTGCCGGGGCGTACCGCGCCCGCACGGCCACATACCATCGACCCATACCCTTCCGCCCGGCAGGAGCGGAAGACGCGTCGAACGAGGGGACAGCGTGGACGAGAGCGGCGGGACCCGGCAGCCGCGGTCGGAGAACGACGAGCCGACCGAGCGCCCCACGGCGCCCACGGCCACGCCCGGGAACGGCGCCGCACCGGCGGAAGCCCCCCGGGACGCGGGCGACGCACGGGACACCGGACAGCCCCGGGACCCGCAGGACGCCGAGAACGCCGGGGACGCCGGGGACGCCGGGGACATCGAGCACGCGGCGCCCGACCACCCGGAACCCGGCCCCCAGCCCCCACCCCCGGCCACCACCCTCCACAAACCCCCACCCACCCCCGACCCCCACGACTCGCACCCCGACCGCGCCCACGCCCACTCCGACCTGCCCAGGACCCAGCCCCCGCAGCGCCCCCGGGAACCCGGCGGCGGCCTGCTCATGGGCCGCCCCTTCGGCGTCCCCGTGTACGTCGCGCCCAGCTGGTTCGTCGTCGCCGCACTGATCACCTGGGTCTTCGGCGGACAGCTCGACCGCGTCCTGCCCGAGCTGGGCGCCGCCCGCTACCTGGTCGCCCTGTTCTTCGCCGTCGCCTTCTACGCCTCCGTCCTCGTCCACGAACTCGCCCACACGGTCGCCGCACTCCGCTTCAAACTGCCCGTGCGCCGCATCCAGCTCCAGTTCTTCGGCGGAGTCTCCGAGATCGAGAAGGAAGCCGAGACCCCCGGCCGGGAATTCGTCCTCGCCTTCGTCGGCCCCCTGCTCTCCCTCGTCCTCGGCGGCGTCTTCTACCTCGCCATGCAAGTCGTCGAACCCGGCACCGTCCCCGGCGTCCTCCTGGCCGGCCTCATGGTCTCCAACCTCATCGTCGCCGCCTTCAACCTCCTGCCCGGCCTCCCCCTCGACGGCGGCCGGATGCTCCGCGCCGTCGTCTGGAAGCTCACCGGCCGCCCCATGAGCGGCACCGTCGCCGCCGCCTGGGTCGGCCGCGCCCTCGCCGTCTCCGTCCTGATCGGCCTGCCGCTGCTCACCCAGTCCGGCGTCCTCGGCACCAGCGCCGCCGACAACGTCGGCATGGACACCGTCATGGACGCCCTGCTCGCCGCGATCCTCGCCGCCATCATCTGGACCGGCGCCGGCAACAGCCTGCGCGTCGCCCGGCTCCGCGAGCACCTGCCCGAACTCCAGGCCCGCGCCCTCACCCGCCGCGCCGTCCCCGTACAGAGCGACACACCGCTCTCCGAGGCCCTGCGCCGCGCCAACACCGCCGGAGCCCGCGCCCTGGTCGTCGTCGACGGCGACGGCAACCCCGTCTCCCTGGTCCGCGAGGCCGCCATCGTCGGCGTCCCCGAACACCGCCGCCCCTGGGTCCCGGTCAGCGGACTCGCCCAGGACCTCACCGACGGCATGCGGGTCTCCGCCGAACTCGCCGGGGAAGACCTCCTCGAAGTCCTGCGCGCCACCCCCGCCACCGAGTACCTCGTCATCGAACAGACCGGCGAGATCTACGGCGTCCTGTCCGCCGCCGACGTCGAGCGCGCCTTCGTCAAAGCCATGGCCCGCCCCTCCTGACCCGCCCCCGCGCGGAGCCCCGTCCACCATGGTCGGCGGCCCCGCCGGGGGCCGGTAGGCTGTTCACATGTCCGAACCGACCGGTGCCGCCCGCAGGCGCGGGCCCTTCAAGGTCGGGGACCAGGTACAGCTGACCGACCCCAAGGGCCGCCACTACACGTTCACGCTCGAAGCCGGGAAGAACTTCCACACCCACAAGGGCTCCTTCCCGCACGACGAACTGATCGGCGCACCCGAGGGCAGCGTTGTCCGCACCACCGGAAACGTCGCCTACCTCGCGCTGCGCCCCCTGCTCCCCGACTACGTCCTGTCCATGCCCCGCGGGGCAGCCGTCGTCTACCCGAAGGACGCGGGGCAGATCCTCGCCTTCGCCGACATCTTCACCGGCGCACGCGTCGTGGAGGCAGGCGTCGGCTCCGGCTCGCTCAGCAGCTTCCTGCTCCGGGCCATCGGCGACCAGGGCATGCTGCACTCCTACGAGCGCCGCCCGGACTTCGCCGACATCGCCCGGCAGAACGTCGAGCGCTACTTCGGCGGCCCGCACCCCGCCTGGCAGCTCACCGTCGGCGACCTCCAGGACAACCTGTCCGACACCGAGGTCGACCGCGTCATCCTCGACATGCTCGCCCCCTGGGAATGCCTGGAGGCCGTCTCCAAGGCCCTCGTCCCCGGCGGCATCCTGTGCTGCTACGTCGCCACCACCACCCAGCTCGCCCGGACCGTCGAGTCCATCCGCGAGATCGGCTCCTTCAACGAGCCCACCGCCTGGGAATCGATGATCCGCAACTGGCACATCGAGGGTCTCGCCGTCCGCCCCGACCACCGCATGATCGGCCACACCGGCTTCCTGCTCACCGCCCGCCGCCTCGCCGACGGCGTCGAACCGCCCCTGCGCAGACGCCGCCCCGCCAAGGGCGCCTACGGTGACGACTACGCCGGCCCCAATGCCGACGGAGGCATGGCAGGCCGCTGAGCCCCACCGTCACCCCTCCAACGCCCCGGCGCCGCCGCCGAGTTCCCCCACCCACCGCGGAACTCGACGGCGGCGCCTCTCCATTCCCCCTCGATTCCCCGCCACCCCCACCAAACACCCCGGGACCCGACCGCCCGTCAGTTCCCGCGTGACAACCGCCGACCCCGCCGTTCCCCCCACCTGTGACGTGTGGCACCATGCAGGCCACCCCCACCGGCACAGCCCTCACAGGAGACACTCCTAGTGCAGCAATCCGCCGTTCCGGAACTGGCCCAGGCGCACGCACACACCCGCCCCATCCACTGGCTCGCCACCGCGACCGCCCTCGCCGGCGTCATCGCCCTCTCCTCCATGGCGCAGCCCGACGCCGCGACCGCCGCCCAGCCCGGCGACCGCGCACCCCGCCCCGCCCCCGCCGCCGCGCCCCCCTCCACCGAGGGCGTCGCCTTCCCGCTCGACTGCGGCCCCGTCGACGCCGTCGTCGAGCGGCGCGCCACCGGCGACCTGGACGGCGACGACCGCCCCGAGACGGTCGCCGTGGTCCACTGCGACGCCGCGATGAGCACACCCCCCGACGGCGTGTACGTCCTCACCCAGGGCCCCGCCGCCACCCGGCCCCGGATCGTCGCCACCCTCGTCGACCCCAAGGACCGCATCACGGTCCAGGACCTCGCGATCCGCGACGGATCGATTCAGGCCACTCTGCTGGGCTACTCCGCCTCCGATGTGCCCACCTGTTGCCCGGACGTCACCGAACATCCGACCTGGACCTGGAAGGACGGATCGTTCCTGCGCGCGGAGTCCGCAGGCGCCCGCAGCGTCTGAACCGCCCCGCGCGGAGGCCCGCCGGAGTCTTCCAGCGGATCCGCCACGAGCCCCCCAGGCGCCCCCCAAGCGCCCGCCCAGGGACCCGCGCGGCGACCCGCCCACCCGGTCATGAATCGATCACCATGAGTGATCAAACAACTTTGACGGCCCTCTCCCCGCGCCCCCGCACCAAGCTCGCCCACCCCCTCGGGACCCCCGACCCACCCCCGCGCGTCACCACTCTCCGTAACCACGCGCGGAACGGGCCCCCACACACACGACCCCCGCCCCCACCAAGATCCACACCCCGCCCGCACCGCCCCCCACCACCGCCCGAACCGCCCCGGCGCAGGCAGTCCCGCCCTCCGCGCGGGCAACTGCGGCCCCCCACGAAGGGTCTTGGCCACCCTCCCCTCGGAACAGGCGGCTTCTGAATAGCGTTGAGTGGGTATCCAGACCGCGTGAGGGAGAGCGCAGGGTGACCGACGACACACCTTGACAGTCTTTGTGATCTAGGGGTTTCAATCGACACCCACCCAGGTAGGGTCTGGAAGCGTCCAGCTCCCCTTGGAGGAGGTGAGGACCGTGGCAGCCCACGACGACGACATGAACCGCGGCATCCGCCCGGGACGCGGGTCCGACGACCCGGCAGGGCAGATTGCCTACCTTGAGCAGGAGATCGCCGTCCTGCGACGAAAGCTCGCCGACTCTCCGCGACACACGAGGATTCTCGAAGAGCGGATCGTCGAGCTGCAGACAAACCTGGCCGGCGTGTCCGCCCAGAACGAGCGACTCGCCAACACCCTCCGCGAGGCCCGCGACCAGATCGTGGCCCTCAAGGAGGAAGTCGACCGGCTCGCCCAGCCCCCGGCCGGCTTCGGTGTCTTCCTGCAAGCCAACGAGGACGGCACCGCCGACATCTTCACCGGAGGCCGCAAACTCCGCGTGAACGTCAGCCCCAGCGTCGAACTCGACGGGATGCGGCGCGGCCAGGAAGTCATGCTCAACGAAGCGCTCAACGTGGTCGAAGCCATGGCCTACGAGCGCGTCGGCGACATCGTCACCCTCAAAGAAATCCTCGAGGACGGCGAGCGCGCCCTGGTCACCGGCCACACCGACGAGGAACGAGTGGTACGGCTCGCCGAACCACTCCTGGACGTCACCATCCGCCCCGGCGACGCCCTCCTCCTCGAACCCCGCTCCGGCTACGTCTACGAAGTCGTCCCCAAGAGCGAGGTCGAAGAACTCGTCCTCGAAGAGGTCCCCGACATCGGCTACGAAGCCATCGGCGGCCTCGGCAACCAGATCGAGGCCATCCGCGACGCGGTCGAGCTGCCCTATCTCTACCCCGACCTGTTCAAGGAGCACGAACTGCGTCCCCCGAAGGGAGTCCTCCTCTACGGACCCCCCGGATGCGGCAAGACACTCATCGCCAAAGCCGTCGCCAACTCGCTGGCCAAAAAGGTCGCCGAAGTCACCGGCCAAGCCGCAGGCAAGAGCTTCTTCCTGAACATCAAGGGCCCCGAGCTGCTCAACAAATACGTCGGCGAGACCGAACGGCAGATCCGCCTGGTCTTCCAGCGAGCCCGCGAGAAGGCCAGCGAGGGCACCCCCGTCATCGTCTTCTTCGACGAGATGGAATCCCTCTTCCGCACCCGCGGCTCCGGCGTCAGCTCCGACGTCGAGAACACCATCGTCCCCCAGCTCCTCGCCGAGATCGACGGCGTCGAAGGCCTCGAGAACGTGGTCGTCATCGGCGCCTCCAACCGCGAGGACATGATCGACCCCGCCATCCTGCGCCCCGGCCGCCTCGATGTGAAAATCAAGATCGAACGCCCGGACGCCGAAGCCGCCAAGGACATCTTCGGCAAATACCTGACCGAACGCCTCCCCCTGCACGGCGACGACCTCGCCGAACACGGAGGCTCCAAGACCAGCACGGTCGACAGCATGATCCAGACGGCCGTGGAACACATGTACGCAGAATCCGAGGAAAACCGCTTCCTGGAAGTCACCTACGCCAACGGCGACAAAGAAGTCCTCTACTTCAAGGACTTCAATTCCGGCGCCATGATCGAAAACATCGTGGGCCGCGCCAAGAAAATGGCGATCAAGGACTTCCTGGAGCACAACCAGAAGGGCCTCCGCGTCTCCCACCTCCTCCAGGCATGCGTGGACGAGTTCAAGGAGAACGAAGACCTCCCCAACACCACCAACCCGGACGACTGGGCCCGCATCTCCGGAAAGAAGGGCGAGCGGATCGTCTACATCCGCACCCTGATCACCGGAAAGCAGGGCGCCGACACCGGCCGCTCCATCGACACGGTGGCGAACACCGGACAGTACCTGTAAAAGACAGGACGGCTGCGGGTCCCCACCGGGTACCCGCAGCCGCCTGTTTTTCAGGCCACGGTTGGAGCAGCCAATGACGCAAATGATCTCCCCACCAGTGCAAAGCCGTTCTAGGCTCTTCCGTACCGCCGGGTCGCGCAGTGCGGGGACGGGCACCGCACAGGCACCGGAGCACCAGCGGTACTTGAGCGGCCCCCACCTAGGGTGCCGCCGGGCAAGGAGGGCCGCATGACCGTACGGCGAGTAATGGGCATCGAGACGGAGTACGGAATCTCCGTCCCCGGCCACCCCAATGCCAATGCCATGCTCACCTCGTCCCAGATCGTCAACGCCTACGCAGCCGCGATGCACCGCGCCCGCCGGGCCCGCTGGGACTTCGAGGAAGAGAACCCGCTCCGCGACGCCCGCGGCTTCGACCTCGCCCGCGAATCAGCCGACGCCAGCCAGCTCACCGACGAGGACATCGGCCTCGCCAACGTCATCCTCACCAACGGAGCCCGGCTCTACGTCGACCACGCCCACCCCGAATACAGCGCCCCCGAAGTCACCAACCCCCGCGACGCCGTCCTCTGGGACAAAGCCGGCGAACGCATCATGGCCGAAGCCGCCGAACGCGCCGCCCAGCTCCCCGGCGCCCAGCCCATCCACCTCTACAAGAACAACACCGACAACAAAGGCGCCTCCTACGGCACCCACGAGAACTACCTGATGAAGCGGGAAACCCCCTTCTCGGACATCGTGCGCCACCTCACCCCCTTCTTCGTCTCCCGCCAGGTCTTCACCGGAGCCGGCCGCGTCGGCATCGGCCAGGACGGCCACGACCACGGCTTCCAGCTCAGCCAGCGCGCCGACTACTTCGAAGTCGAAGTCGGACTGGAGACAACCCTCAAACGGCCCATCATCAACACCCGGGACGAACCCCACGCCGACGCCGAGAAATACCGCCGCCTCCATGTCATCATCGGCGACGCCAACCTCTCCGAGATCTCCACCTACCTCAAACTCGGCACCACCGCACTCGTCCTCTCCATGATCGAGGACGGCTTCATCGCCGTCGACCTCGCCGTCGACCAGCCCGTACGCACCCTCCACCAGGTCTCCCACGACCCCACCCTGAAACGACTCGTCACCCTCCGCAGCGGACGCACCCTGACCGCCGTACAACTCCAGATGGAGTACTACGAGCTGTCCCGCAAATACGTCGAAGAACGCTACGGAGCCGACGCCGACGACCAGACCAGAGACGTCCTCACCCGCTGGGAGGACACCCTCAACCGTCTGGAGCACGACCCCATGAGCCTCTCCGGCGAACTGGACTGGGTCGCCAAACGCGAACTCATGGAGGGCTACCGGCGCCGCGACGGCCTCGACTGGGACGCCGCCCGCCTCCACCTCGTCGACCTCCAGTACGCCGACGTACGCCCCGAGAAGGGCCTCTACAACCGCCTCGTGGCCCGCGGACGCATCAAACGCCTCCTCGACGAGCCCGAGGTCGAACGCGCCAAGAGCAAACCCCCCGAGGACACCCGCGCCTACTTCCGCGGACGCTGCCTGGAGCAGTACGCCGACGACGTCGCCGCCGCGTCCTGGGACTCCGTGATCTTCGACCTGCCGGGCCGGGACTCCCTCCAGCGGGTCCCAACCCTCGAACCGCTTCGCGGAACGCGTAATCACGTCAAGGAGCTGCTCGACCGCTGCCGGACCGCGGAAGACCTGGTCAGAGTGCTTTCCGGCGGCTGACAGCGCCCTCGGGCGCACAGGGCCGACCGGGCGCGCCGGGTGGAAATCCGCGTGTCCGGGAATCATCGAGATGGTCCCCGAACGTTGGAAGAACTGCGGGGCCGTTGTCAGACCCGGCGAGTAGGGTCTGATCATGACCGATCGGCAGCAATGCCGAGATTGTCGGGCGAACCGAGCGGGGTGAGGGTGATGGCAGCCAAGGACACCGGCGGCGGACAGCAGAAGGCGACGCGCTCCACGGAGGAGGTCGAGGAGCAGGCGCAGGAAGCGCAGGCCTCGGAAGACCTCAAGGAGCGACACGAGAAGCTCAGCGACGACGTGGACTCCGTCCTGGACGAGATCGACGACGTACTCGAGGAGAACGCAGAGGATTTTGTGCGAAGTTTCGTGCAAAAAGGTGGAGAATAAAGGCTGACTGGCCACTCTGCCTTCGAATCGAAAATCACGGGGGAGTGGGCGTGGTCGCGGAGCCTGATGCGAAGCAGTGCAGGAAGTGCGGACGGGAACAGCCCCTCGCGGCCTTCGCGAAGGACCGGAACCGGCGGGACGGCCTGCAGGTGCACTGTCGGGAGTGCGTGGCGCGGTACAGCGCCGCGCACTACCGGCGCCGCCGGGAGGCGATGGGTGCGACCGTCCGGGAGCGGGTGGAGGTTCCGGACGGGCACAAGCTGTGCCGGACGTGCGGTGAGATCAAACCGCACAGCGACTGGCACCGGAACTCCACCGCCTCGGACGGTCTGGCGACCCGCTGCAAGTCCTGCAAGGCGGCCCAGGGCCGTGCCGGTCACCTCAAGCGTGCCTACGGCATCACCGAGGCCGAGCGCGATGCCATGGTCGCGTCTCAGGTGGGCGTATGTGTGATCTGCCTGAAGGCTCCTCCCGTTCATGTGGATCACTGCCACAAGACGGGTAGGGTCCGTGGCGTACTGTGCTTCAACTGCAATTCGGCCATCGGCAAGTTGGGAGACGATCCCGACGCTGTACGTCGGGCTGCCGCCTATCTGGAAGGAAACTCGTGGAAGCCAACACTCGTGGCACGGGGCGTCTACCAGCTGCCTTCCTGACGCCTGGGTCGTCCTCGTTCGTGGACTTCCTCTCGGACCACCAGCCGGAGCTGCTGCCGGGCAAGCGCACGCTGCCCCCCGTGCAGGGCGTGATCGAGGCGCCGCACGGGACGACGATCGTGGCGGTGACGTTCCCGGGTGGTGTGGTGCTCGCCGGTGACCGGCGGGCGACGATGGGGAACATGATCGCGCAGCGGGACATCGAGAAGGTGTTCCCGGCGGACGAGTACTCGGCGGTCGGGATCGCGGGCACGGCGGGTCTGGCCGTGGAGATGGTGAAGCTCTTCCAGCTGGAGCTGGAGCACTTCGAGAAGGTCGAGGGCGCCCAGCTGTCGCTGGAGGGCAAGGCGAACCGGTTGTCGACGATGATCCGGTCGAATCTGGGCATGGCGATGCAGGGGCTGGCCGTGGTGCCGCTGTTCGCGGGCTTCGATGTGGACCGGGGCAAGGGGCGGATCTTCTCGTACGACGTGACGGGTGGCCGTTCGGAGGAGCAGGGGTACGCGTCGACGGGTTCGGGTTCGATCTTCGCGCGGGGCGCGATGAAGAAGCTGTTCCGTGACGATCTGACCGAGGAGCAGGCGACCACGTTGGTGGTGCAGGCTCTGTATGACGCGGCTGACGACGATTCGGCGACCGGTGGTCCGGATGTCGCCCGTCGGATCTATCCGATCATCACGGTGATCACGGACGACGGTTTCCGCCGGTTGACCGAGGATGAGTCCTCGGTGATCGCCCGGTCGGTGCTGGAGCGGCGGCTGGAGCAGCCTGACGGTCCGCGGGCCGCGCTGCTGTAGCGGGCTGTGTCTGCTTGTGTCCAGGTGATCGTGTGACTTCCACAGAAAGGGACGGATAACCGGTGTCGACGCCGTTCTATGTCTCACCTCAGCAGGCGATGGCGGACCGGGCGGAGTACGCCCGTAAGGGCATCGCGCGGGGCCGCAGTCTGGTGGTGCTCCAGTACGCCGACGGCATCGTGTTCGTCGGTGAGAACCCGTCCCGTGCGCTGCACAAGTTCAGCGAGATCTATGACCGGATCGGTTTTGCCGCGGCCGGTAAGTACAACGAGTACGAGAATCTGCGGATCGGTGGTGTGCGGTACGCGGATCTGCGGGGCTACACGTACGACCGGGACGATGTGACGGCCCGGGGTCTGGCGAATGTGTACGCGCAGACGCTGGGGACGATCTTCTCCAGTACGGCGGAGAAGCCGTACGAGGTGGAGTTGGTGGTCGCGGAGGTCGGGGTGACGCCGGACGGGGATCAGATCTATCGGTTGCCGCATGACGGGTCGATCGTGGATGAGCACGGTTCGGTGGCGGTGGGTGGTAACGCGGAGCTGATCAGTACGTATCTGGATCAGCGGCATGAGGACGGGATGTCGCTGTCGCAGGCGTTGAAGCTGGCGGTGCAGGCGTTGTCGCGGGAGTCGAACGGGACGCAGCGGGAGATTCCGGCGGAGCGTCTTGAGGTGGCGGTGCTGGATCGGACGCGTCCGCAGCAGCGGAAGTTCAAGCGGATCACGGGTGGTCAGCTGGCGCGGCTGCTGGAGAACGGTTCGGCGGCGGAGGCGGCGGCGACGCAGGACGAGTCGGATGATGAGTCGGGCGAGTCGGGTTCTGGTGCCGGTGAGGGTGGGTCCGGCGGCGACGCGTGACGTCGTAGGGCGTGTGCCCGAGTGAGTTTCTGTGCCCCGGTCTGTTGGCCGGGGCACAGGTGTGTCCGGGCTCAGGTGCCCGTGCCCGTGTCGCCCTGCGGGTCTGACGGGTCTGCCGGGGGTGCTGTGGAGCCTCGGGGGACTAGGTGGACGGGGATGTCCCGGCCGTCGGGTTCGCGGCCGTCGAGGACGGCGAGGAGGGCGTGCATGCCGTGTTCGCCGAAGAGTTCGGCGTCGAGGCGGACGGTGGTGAGTTCGGGGTCGAGGGCGGTGGCGAGGGCGAGGTCGTCGAGGCCGGTGACGGAGAGGTCGTCGGGGATGGTGAGGCCGAGGCGGCGGGCGGCTTTGTAGACGCCTGCGGCGAGTTTGTCGTCGTCGCAGACGACGGCGGTGGGGCGGGGGCCGGGGGTGGTGAGGGCGGCGGTGGTGGCGTCGCGGGCGGCGTCGATGTCGATGGGGGCGTGGGTGGTGCGCAGGGTGGTGCCGGGGGTGGCGGCCAGTCGGGTGGTGAGTTCGCGGGCGCGGATGTCGAAGGTCCAGGAGGGGATGTCGGCGGCGAGGTGGAGGAGGTGGCGGTGGCCGAGGGTGGTGAGGTGGTCGGTGATCTGCCGGATGCCGTCGGCGATGTCGAGGTTGACGGTGGCGGCGCCGAGGCTGCCGTGGGGGTCGCTGTCGAGCATGACGAGGGGGAGTTGGTCGCCGCGGAGGGTGGTGAGGGCGTCGGCGGCCATGGAGGAGGCGAGGATGCCGTCGAGGGCGGCCTGTGCGGAGGCGAAGGGGTCGGGAATGGGGGTGGCCCGCCAGGGCCTTCCTTTGGGGGCGGTGGTGGGTGACGGGCGGGCGGGGCCGATGCCTTCGGGGGAGGGGTAGAGGACGACGCCGAAGCCGTGGCGGGCGGCGACGCGGGCGGCTCCGGTGTAGACGCCGGCGAAGAATTCGGTGGTGAGGGCGGGGACGACGAGGAGGACGGTGCGGGTGTGGCCGAGGCGGAGGTTGCGGGCGGCGAGGTTGGGGCGGTAGCCGAGGTCGCGGGCGGCGTCGCGGACGCGTTGGGCGGTGGGTGCGGAGACCCGGCCGCGCCATTTGTCGCCGAGGACGAGGGAGACGGCGGCCTGGGAGACGCCGGCGGCTTGGGCGACGTCGCGGCTGGTGGGGCGGGTGCTGCCGTGTGCCACCGTGCGGCTTCTCCTTCTGTGTGGATGTCCGGCTGTGTGGACGTCCGGTCAGCGCTCATGGTACGTATGACGGCGGACGTTATACGTAACACTTGAGCGTGGAGGGGCGTGCGCGGTGGCCACGGGGTATCTGGAGATCCTCAGGACGAGATACGCGGCCCGGCTGCTGGCGGGGACGCTGGTGGGGCGGTTGCCGAACGCGACGGCGGCCATCGCGATCGTGCTGTTCGTGCGCGCGGAGGGCGGTTCGTACAGTCTGGCGGGCGGTCTGGCGGCGGTGTACGGGGTGGCGAACGCGGTGGGGCAGCCGCTGCTGGGGCGGCTGGTGGATCTGCGGGGGCAGCCGCGGGTGCAGTTGCCGGCCGTGCTGGTGTCGGCGGCGTCGATGGCGGTGTTCGCGTTCGCGGGGATCGGGTCGCTGGGGGTGGCGTACGCGGCGGTGGCCGGGGCGGGGCTGTTCACGCCGCCGCTGGAGGGCGGGCTGCGGGCGCTGTGGCCGTCGGTGCTGCGCAAGGAGGGGCAGGTCCATACGGCGTACGCGATGGACGCGGTGGCGCAGGAGGTGATGTTCACCGTCGGGCCGCTGCTGGTGACGCTGTGTGTGTCGGTGTGGTCGGCGCAGGCGGCGCTGCTGGTGCTGAACGTGGTGGGGGTGCTGGGGGCGCTGTCGGTGGTGGTGTCGCGGCCGTCGCGGGAGTGGCGGTCGGCGCCGCGGGAGGCGCACTGGCTGGGCGCGCTGCGTTCGCGGGGGCTGCTGGCGCTGCTGGCGGCGTTTCTGTTCGTGGGGGTGGCGCTGGGGTCGATCACGGTGGCGGCGGTGTCGTACGCGGACGACCGGGGCGGCGATGTGGTGTACGGCTGGCTGATGGCGGGTCTTGGGCTGGGCGCGCTGGTGGGCGGGATGGTGTACGGGGCGCGGCAGTGGGCGGGGGCGCCGGAGCGGCGGTTGCGGGTGCTGGTGGCTTTGCTGGCGGTGTGTTATCTGCCGTTGCTGCTGGTGCCGGGGCCGGTGGCGATGACGGTGCTGACGGGGGTGGCGGGGGTGTTTCTGGCGCCGGCCATCGCGTGTGCGTTTGTGATCGTGGATCGGCATGCTCCGGCGGGGACGGTGACGGAGGCGTTCTCGTGGTTTGTGACGACGTTCACGGTGGGGGCGTCGGTGGGGACGGGGCTGGCGGGGCCGGTGGTGGAGTCGGGCGGGGCGCTGTGGGGGTTCGCGGTTCCGGCGGTGGCGGGGGCGGCGTCTTTGCTGGTCCTGCTGGCCACGGGGCGGGTGCTGGGGGTTCCGGTGCGTGGGGCGGTGATCGCGGCTTCCTCGGAAAATGATCAGAACCGGACCGTCGAACCCCGTTTCAGTTCTGGTGAACGGGCGTAATGTTCAGTCATGGACCGCCGCATTTTCGGGCTGGAGAACGAGTACGGCGTCACGTGCACGTTCAGGGGACAGCGGCGCCTGTCTCCTGACGAGGTGGCGCGGTACCTCTTCCGCCGTGTCGTGTCATGGGGCCGTAGCAGCAATGTTTTTCTGCGCAACGGCGCCCGGCTCTATCTCGACGTCGGATCACATCCGGAATACGCGACACCGGAATGTGACAACGTGATCGAACTGGTCACCCACGACAAGGCCGGCGAGCGCATTCTCGAAGGTCTTCTGGTGGACGCGGAACGACGCCTGCACGAGGAAGGAATCGCGGGCGACGTCTACCTCTTCAAGAACAACACCGACTCGGCGGGAAACTCCTACGGCTGCCACGAGAACTATCTGGTGGCGCGGCACGGGGAGTTCTCGCGACTCGCGGACATTCTGATTCCGTTCCTGGTGACGAGGCAGTTGCTGTGCGGCGCGGGCAAGGTGCTCCAGACGCCGCGGGGTGCGGTGTACTGCGTCAGTCAGCGGGCCGAGCACATCTGGGAGGGCGTGTCGTCCGCGACGACCCGTTCCCGTCCCATCATCAACACCCGTGACGAGCCGCACGCGGACGCCGAGCGTTATCGGCGGCTGCATGTGATCGTGGGTGACTCGAACATGTCCGAGACGACGATGCTGCTGAAGGTCGGCGCGACCGATCTGGTGCTGCGCATGATCGAGGCGGGCACGGTGATGCGGGATCTCACGCTGGAGAACCCGATCCGGGCGATCCGCGAGGTGAGCCATGACATCACGGGCCGCCGCAAGGTGCGGCTGGCCAGCGGCCGGGAGGCGTCCGCGCTGGAGGTGCAGCGGGAGTACTACGAGAAGGCCGTGGACTTCTGTGAGCGCCGCGGTATCCGCACGGGCACGGTCGAGCAGGTGCTGGAGCTGTGGGGCCGTACGCTCGACGCGATCGAGGCGGAGGATCTGGACCGGATCGGTACCGAGATCGACTGGGTGATGAAGTACAAGCTCATCGAGCGGTACCGGGCGAAGAACAACATGACGATGTCGCATCCGCGGGTCGCGCAGATAGACCTCGCGTATCACGACATCCACCGGCGCAGGGGGCTCTACTACCTGCTGGAGCGCAAGGGCCAGGCCGCGCGGATCTGCAACGACTTGAAGATCTTCGAGGGCAAGTCGGTGCCGCCGCAGACGACTCGGGCGCGGTTGCGCGGGGACTTCATCCGGCGGGCGCAGGAGCAGCGCCGGGACTTCACGGTGGACTGGGTCCATCTGAAGCTCAACGACCAGGCACAGCGCACCGTGTTGTGCAAGGACCCGTTCCGCTCGGTGGACGACCGGGTGGAGAAGCTGATCGCGGGGATGTGATCGCGGGCATGTGACCGCCGCAGGATGACCCCGGGGGCGTGCGGGATGTGACTCCCGGGAAAAGAGTGTTCCGTTCCGGTCGATCGCCGGAACGCCACACGGGCGCCGTACGTTCTTCGTGCGGCGCCCTTCTCACGCCGTAGAGTTGCGCGCACGCCCACTACAAGATCGATTGATTACGAGGCCCCCACCGTGCGCCGACGTTCCGTTCTCATCGCCGTTCCCGCCGGCCTGGTCACCCTCGCCGCCTGCGGGGACGACGGGTCCGACTCCAGCAGCGCCAGTGGTTCGGCGTCGCCGTCCGCGTCGGGTTCGTCCTCCGCCGCGCCGCCGCCGAAGATCGTCGAGGGTCCGCTCCCGGCGATCACGGCGGGCACGAAGTTCGACGAGAAGCCGACCGTCGCCAAGGGCACGGGTGAGCCGTCGGACCAGCTCGCGGTGAAGACGGTGATCGCGGGCGGTGGTGCGACGGTCGCGGAGAACGACTACATCCAGGCGAACTACCTGGGCCAGATCTGGGACACCGCGAAGGTGTTCGACAACTCCTACGACCGGGGCACGCCGCTGCTGATCCAGCTCGCCGCGGGTTCCATCATCGACGGCTGGCGCTATGGCCTCGCGGGCAAGAAGGCGGGCAGCCGGGTGGAGATGGCGGTGCCGCCGACCTGGGGTTATGGCACCGGGGGCAATGAGCAGGCGGGGATCAAGGGCACGGACACGCTGGTGTTCGTGGTCGACATCCAGCAGACGTTCAACGCGAAGAGCTCCGCCAAGGGCACCGATGTGGCCCAGGACAACGTGGACCTGCCCAAGGTGGGCACCAACACCGACGGCAAGGCCCCCACGATCACGGTCCCCAAGACGGACCCGCCGAAGGAGCTGGTGGCGAACTACGTCATCGAGGGCGACGGCCCCGAGGTGGCCGCGGAGAGCACGGTCCTGGTGCAGTACAAGGGGGTGCTGTGGGACACCGGCAAGGAGTTCGACTCCAGCTACAGCCGCAGCGCGCTGACGTCGTTCTCGCTCCAGCAGGTCGTGCCGGGCTGGGCGCAGGGCCTGACCGGCAAGAAGGTCGGCAGCCGGGTCCTGATCGTCATCCCGCCCGCGCTGGGGTACGGGGACCAGCCCCCGCAGGGCAGTGACATCAAGAAGGACTCGACGCTGGTCTTCTCGGTGGACATCCTGGCGAAGATGTGATGTCGGCCCGGCGGCACCCGTGCCCGCGCCCCGGCGCCGCCGAGGTGAAAGACTGGGCGCGTTGCACTATCCGTAGAACACGCAGGAGCGAGACGTGAGCATCGACAAGCCCGAGGTCGACTTCCCGGGCGGCGAGCCCCCGGCGGACCTGGAGATCAAGGACATCTGGGAGGGCGAGGGCCCGGAGGCGAAGGCGGGCGACACCGTCTCCGTGCACTACGTGGGCGTGGCCTTCTCCAGTGGCGAGGAGTTCGACGCGTCCTGGAACCGTGGCACCCCGCTGAGTTTCCAGCTCGGTGTCGGCCAGGTCATCTCCGGCTGGGACCAGGGCGTGCAGGGCATGAAGGTCGGTGGGCGCCGCCAGCTGGTCATCCCGCCGCACCTGGCGTACGGCGACCGGGGCGCCGGCGGCCGGATCAAGCCGGGCGAGACCCTGATCTTCGTCTGCGACCTGGTCTCGGTCTGACCGGAGAGCAACGTCCGACCGGACCGGAGCCGGATGTCCGGCGGGGCCGGAACCGGATCGGTGACCGGGATCCGAGCTCGGGCGTCCGACCGGACCGGCCCCGGATGTCCGACCGGATCGGAGCCGGATGTCTGACGGGGCCGGAACCGGATCGGTGACCGGGACCGGATCGGTGACCGGGGTCCGAGTCGGGCGTCCGGCCGGACCGGAGCCCGGCGGCTGTCGGGCCGGTCCCGGGCCGGTGTCCGGGCCGGAGTCGGAAATGGTCCGGAGCGGGTCCGGATCGGACCGGGGATCGATCAGTCGGGGTCCATGCCCGTCCGGGCATGGGCCCTCGGCTTTTGTGACCGTACGGTGGACCGGTACGGTCATCGGTCTAAGCACCATACGGAAGGCGAAGGGCGTCGATGGCCATTGCCAAGGCCGAGCGGCTGATGAATCTGGCGCTGTGTCTGCTCGGGACGCGGCGTCCGCTCAGCAAGCGCGAACTTCGGGAGTCCATCGAGGCGTATCTCGAAGCGGGCAGCGACGACTCGTTCAACCGGATGTTCGAGCGTGACAAGGACGATCTGCGCGAACTGGGCCTGGTCATCGAGACCGTGGAGAACCTGGACGGCGAGGTCGGCTATCTCGCCCGCCGGGACAGCAACCGGCTGCCGCCCATCACCCTGGACGCCGAGGAGGCCGCGGCGCTCGGCCTGGCCGCCAAGGTGTGGCAGCAGGCCCGGCTGGCCGGAGCCGCCAGCGGCGCCCTCCAGAAGCTGCGCGCCGCGGGCCTGCCCGAGGACGTCGACCCGTACGAGGCGCACAGCGCGCTCGAACCGCGTATCCCGGTGCACGAGGCGGCGTTCGAGCCGCTGATGCTGGCCTGCCGCGACCGCCGCCCGGTCGCCTTCGAGTACCGCAAGGCCACCGCCGCCCACCCCGGGACCCGTACGGTCGAGCCCTGGGCGCTGGAGTGCTGGCGGGGCCACTGGTACCTGGCGGGCTTCGACCGGGACCGGGGCGCCGAGCGGGTGTTCCGGCTGTCGAGGATCACCGGGAAGGTGCGCTCGCGGGCCGGGCGGTTCACCGCGCCGGTCCCCGATGTCGTCACCGTCCGCGAGACGGTCGCCGGGTGGGCCGGGGAGACCGCGGACCGCAGCGCCCGTATCCGGCTGCGCACCGGCTCCGGCTACCCCTTGCGGGCGAAGGCCACCGCGGTACGGGAACTCGGCGACGGGTGGGACGAGTTGGATGTTCCGTACGGGCATGGACTCGACGCGTGGCTGGTGGAGTTCGGGCCCGATGTGGTGGTCCTGGAGCCGTCGGAGCTGCGGGCCGACGTGGTCGACCGGCTGCGTGCCGTGGCCAAGGGCTGAGGGGGAGCGGACGACGAAGTGAGGAAGTGGGGACAGTGGCCGGCAAGCCGATCAGGCCCGTGAACGCGATCGACCAGACCCGGCGGATGCTGTCCCTGGTGACATATCTGCGGGAGCGGCCCGGCGCGCGGATCGAGGACGTGGCGCGCGCCTTCGGGATCACCGAGGACGAGCTGGTCTCCGACCTGGATGTGCTGCCCATGTGCGGGACGAGCTTCCGTGGCGGTGATCTCCTCGACATCGACACCGACGGCGAGCGCATCTGGTGGCACAACCCGGCGGCGCTCGGCGCGGAGGCCGCGGAGCCGCTGCGGTTGGCCGCCGACGAGGCGACGGCGCTGCTGGTCGCCGCGCGGGCCGTCGCGACCCTGCCGGGGCTGCGTGAGGGCGACCGGCAGGCGCTGCTGCGGGCCACCGCCAAGGTGGAGGCGGCGGCCGGGGAGGCGGCCGGGGCGAGCGCCCGGCTGTCGGTGACGTTCGAGTCCGAGGGCGGGGTGTTCGCCGATGTGGACCGGGCGATCTCGGAGCGGCGCCGGTTGTGGATCCGCTACTACTCGCCCGCGCGGGACGAGCTGACCGAGCGGGAGATCGACCCCATCCGCCTGGTCAGCGTCGGGCACACCTATGTGGAGGCGTGGTGCCGCCGCTCCGAGGCCCGGCGTACGTTCCGGCTCGACCGGGTCGCCGAGATCCGGGTCCTCGACGAGCCGTCCGCGCCGCCCGAGGTCGAGCTGCGGGACCTGTCGGAGGGGCTGGTGCAGCCCGCCGCGGAGGACCCCGAGGTGGTGGTGGAGGTCGGCCCCGGCGGACGCTGGGTCGCCGAGTACTACCCCCATGACAGCGCCGATGAACTCGCCGATGGCGGTCTGCGGATCACCCTGCGCACCCCCGACCCGGCCTCGCTGAGACGGCTGGCGCTGCGGCTGGGCGCCGACGGCCGCATCGTGGCCCCCCGCGAGCTGGCCGACAGCGCCCGCACGGCCGCCGGGGACGCCCTGGCGGCGTACGACGACGTCGAGGCGGCCGGGACGGACCGCGGGGCGGACACCGGGAACGGCTGAGACGTCCCGGCGCGCCCGGACCGGGCGGCGCTGCGACCGGGGCGAGGCTGCGCCCGCGACGGCGACAGCGGCAGAGGACGGCGACGGCCGTGGGACACGCGGGAGCGATGCCGTACGGGCCGGGCCGGGACATGTGGTCCGCGCACGGGACCAGCGGAGCGGGACGTGCCCCGGGATGTGCGCGCGGGGGATGGACGAGCGGGACGTACGCGGTGGCGTGCGAGAGGGACCCCGGTGTCCGCCGGGGCGGTCGGCAGGCGAACTGAGCGAGGGAAGAGGAGCAGACACGGTGAGCGAATCGGTGTCGTCCGGTGCGCGGGGCATGACGGTCGCCGCCGCGTTCGCCGGGATGCGGAATGTGGCCCCCGTGGTGTTCCGGGCGGGCTGCCCGGACTGCCGGGGCAGCTTCGAGCTGGCCGCGAGCGCGCTGCGGCTGGCCATCGGCGGCAGCAGCCGCACCACGTTCTACTCCTTCACCTGCCCGGACTGCGACACCCTGGTCCGTAAACCGGCCGGTGAGCGGATCGTGGAGCTGCTCACCGGGGGCGGTGTGAGCACGCTGAGACTCCAGCCGGTCCGCTGAGCGTCCCCGCCGGTGACGGGACGGTCTAGGCTCGGGCCATGTTCTGGCCGATGTTCGCGGTAGTGGTGGGGTTCCTGGGGATCGTGGTGCTCGGTGTGCTCGCCGTGCGGGTGTTCCTGGCGGCGCAGGGCCTCGGCCGGCAGGTGACGGAGTCCGCGGCGCGGATCAGCCGGGCCGCCGAGGAACTGGAGCGGGCCTCGGTGAGCACGGCGCGGTCTGTCGATTCGCTGTGAATCCCGGCCCCGGCGGGGGCCCGGTACCGGTGTCGTGCCTGGGCTGCGGCGTTGTGAGTGCCGTGCGCCACGCGATTTGGGTCGCTTCGCCCTGTCAACAGGCCGTATCCGGAAGGTACGCTGCTGATCGCGGCCCGGAGATGAGGCGCGGACCGCGGAGCGGGAGTAAGGAGTACGCACAGGGATTGCTTCGCGTTCACCCCTGAGCGTTACGATCGCTGGCGTACGGCTGATCGGACTGGTGTCCGACCGGCTGGTCAGCACCCCACCCAGCCGCCTCGGTGAGAAGGTAAAGACTTATGTTCGGAAGGCTCGGACCGACCGAGATCATTCTCATCCTCGTCGTCATCATCCTGCTGTTCGGCGCGAAGAAGCTTCCGGACATGGCCCGTTCGCTCGGTAAGTCCGCGCGCATCCTCAAGAGCGAGGCCAAGGCCATGAAGGACGAGGGGAACAAGGACCCCGCCCCCGCCGACCCGCCGAAGACGGACGAGCAGGCCCCGGCCCAGCGCATCATCCAGGCTTCCCCCGGCGATGTGACCAGTTCCCGCCCGGTCACCGAGCCGACGGACTCCGCCAAGCGCTGACCGAGGGCCGGTGACCTCCGGCCCGCCGAACGAGATGGGAACGTGGGTTGCTGAAGTCCGCCCGCAAGACGGAGAAGGACCCCGACGGGCGGATGCCCCTCGCGGAACATCTTCGTGAGCTACGCAACCGGCTCGCGAAGGCGTTGCTGGGCATCGTTGTCGTCACGGTCGTCGCCGCGTTCTTCTACTACGAGATCATCAACATCATCACCCGGCCGATCCTGGACTCTGTCGGGTGTGACCAGTCCTTCGAGGAACTGGCGCGGTCCACCTCCGGGGACCCGTGCGCGCAGATCACCGTCAGTGGTCTGCTGATGCCGTTCACGCTGGCGCTGAAGGTGTCGCTGACCGCCGGTATCGTCCTGGCCTCGCCGGTCTGGCTGTACCAGTTGTGGGCGTTCGTCGCGCCGGGTCTGCACCGGCACGAGCGGAAGTACGCGTACTGGTTCGTCGGCATGGGGGCCCCGCTGTTCATCGGTGGCGCCTACTTCGCCTACCAGGTGCTTCCCACGACGGCCGAGGTGCTGATCGGGTTCACGCCGAGCGGCACGCTCAACCTGCTGCCGCTGGACGACCTGCTGGACATAGTGACCCGGATGGTCGTCGTCTTCGGCGTCTCCTTCGAGCTGCCGCTGCTGCTGATCATGCTCAATCTCACCGGGGTCCTCACCGGCAAGCGGATGCTGGGCTGGTGGCGGGCCATGATCCTGGGCATCACCCTCTTCGCGGCTCTGGCCACGCCCAGCACCGACCCGCTGACGATGCTGATGCTGGCCGCGCCGATCTGGGTGTTCTACTTCGGGGCGGTGCTGTTCTCGCTGGTGAACGACAGCCGCCGCCGTCGTCGGGAGGCAGCCGGACCCGACGACGACGAGGCGTCCGAGCTGGATCTCTCCCCCGAGCGCATCGACGAGGTCGAGACGGTGTCGGCGAGCCGGATGCTGCCGGAGCAGTCCAGCGGACGGCAGGTCAACGGCTATGACGACGTGACCTGACCGCCGTATCCGACCTGATCGGTAGACGCCCTGGGGTGCTGCTCGCGTGCGGCACCCCAGGGCGTTGTGACGTACTGGATCAGATGGACGGTGAGCCGCCCAGCTGCCAGGTCTTGTCGCCCTCCCCGTCGAGGTCGATGTTGTAGGTGACCGTGCCGTCGGCGGTCCAGCCGCCCGTCGTGGCGCTGCGGTACTCGGGGGTGCTGTTGCTCCCCGAGCCCGAACCGGCCGAGTTCATCACGTTTGAGTAGTTGGTCGTGTTCGTGCGGTAGACGGTGTCGTTCCGTTCCACGCGTACCTGCACGTAGAACTTCTCCATGCCTCCCGAGTTGCCCTGACCGCCGTCGGCCCAGGACACGTACGCGGTGGCCTTGTAGTCGTTGCTCGCGTCGCGGTAGACGCACAGGGTGATGTAGGCGTCCAGATTGACGCCGAGCGTGTCGAACTCCTTGTGCTGTCGTGCACTGCATTCGCTGGCGGCGGCAGCCGATGCGGTGCCGGGCATCGCGACGAGACCCGCGACGGCGAGCGCGGCGGCACCGGTTGTGGTCAGCAGACGAGGCAGGCGGAGCGTCAAGGTTCTTCCTCTCGAAGGCAGGTGTGCATCCGATGATTCGAACGTGCGTTCAAGCACTCTGACTCTTTCCGGCATGGCGGGGTCGCGTCAACGGAGATGTCAGTAAATGGCTGACTTTTGTTCACCGTGGCTTCATTTGATCTTTGGTTCGATGCGGGGCGTTCTGATGCGGCGGACGGGGCGTCGTCCGAGCCCGAACGGGGCATGCCGGGCGATCGGGATAATGATCGTCCTGTTGTCAGTGCGGCCCGGTACGCTCGAAAGCACGATGACAGAGGACCTCTCACCTGCCGAGCGCTATGCGGCAGCCCGCAGGCGCGCTGTGGAGCAGGCCACCGCGCTCGCGTCCTTCCGCGAGATGTACGACTTCGGGCTCGACCCCTTCCAGATCGAAGCCTGTGAGGCGCTGGAGTCCGGCAAGGGCGTGCTCGTCGCCGCCCCCACCGGCTCCGGCAAGACGATCGTGGGCGAGTTCGCCGTCCACCTCGCCCTCACCCAGGGCCGCAAGTGCTTCTACACCACGCCCATCAAGGCGCTGTCCAACCAGAAGTACAACGACCTGTCCCGTCGCTACGGCAGCGACAAGGTCGGCCTGCTCACCGGTGACAACAGCGTCAACTCCGACGCCCCGGTGGTCGTGATGACCACCGAGGTGCTGCGGAACATGCTGTACGCGGGCTCACAGACCCTCCTCGGCCTCGGCCATGTGGTCATGGACGAGGTGCACTATCTGTCCGACCGCTTCCGGGGGGCGGTGTGGGAAGAGGTGATCATCCATCTTCCTGAGTCCGTGACGCTGGTGTCACTCTCGGCGACCGTCTCCAACGCGGAGGAGTTCGGCGACTGGCTCGACACCGTGCGCGGCGACACCGAGGTGATCGTCTCCGAGCACCGGCCGGTCCCGCTGTTCCAGCACGTGCTCGCCGGACGGCGGATGTACGACCTGTTCGAGGAGGGTGAGGGCCACCGCAAGGCCGTCAACCCCGATCTGACCCGGATGGCCCGGATGGAGGCCAGCCGCCCCTCCTACCAGGACCGCAGACGCGGACGCGCCATGCGCGAGGCCGACCGGGAGCGGGAGCGCAGACAGCGCTCCCGGATCTGGACGCCCGGCCGCCCCGAGGTCATCGAGCGGCTCGACGCCGAGGGCCTGCTGCCCGCCATCACCTTCATCTTCAGCCGCGCCGCCTGCGAGGCCGCCGTCCAGCAGTGTCTGCACGCCGGGCTGCGGCTCAACGACGACGAGGCCCGCGCCGAGGTCCGTGCCCTGGTCGAGGAGCGCACCGCCGCCATCCCCACCGAGGATCTCCATGTCCTCGGCTACTACGAGTGGCTGGAGGGCCTGGAGCGCGGGATCGCCGCCCACCACGCGGGCATGTTGCCCACGTTCAAGGAGGTCGTGGAGGAACTGTTCGTCCGCGGACTGGTCAAGGCCGTCTTCGCGACCGAGACCCTCGCCCTGGGCATCAACATGCCCGCCCGCTCCGTCGTCCTGGAGAAACTCGTCAAGTGGAACGGCGAGCAGCACGCCGACATCACCCCCGGCGAGTACACCCAGCTCACCGGGCGGGCCGGGCGGCGCGGCATCGACGTCGAGGGCCACGCCGTGGTGCTGTGGCAGCGCGGGATGAACCCCGACCACCTCGCCGGACTCGCCGGGACCCGTACCTATCCGCTGCGCTCCAGCTTCAAGCCGTCGTACAACATGGCGGTCAATCTGGTCGAGCAGTTCGGGCGGCACCGCTCGCGGGAGCTGCTGGAGACGTCGTTCGCGCAGTTCCAGGCCGACCGGTCGGTCGTCGGGATCTCCCGGCAGGTGCAGCGCAACGAGGAAGGGCTCGACGGCTACAAGGAGTCGATGACCTGCCACCTCGGCGACTTCGAGGAGTACGCCGGGCTGCGCCGGGAACTGAAGGACCGCGAGACCGAGCTGGCCCGGCAGGGCGTCGCCCAGCGGCGCGCCGAGGCCGCCGTCGCCCTGGAGCGGCTCAAGCCCGGTGACGTCATCCATGTCCCGACGGGGAAGTACGCCGGTCTCGCCCTGGTCCTCGACCCCGGGCTGCCCGCCGGACGGTCCAACGGCCACCGCGGCTTCGAGCAACACGACGGGCCCCGCCCCCTGGTGCTCACCGCGGAGCGCCAGGTCAAGCGGCTCGCCGCGATGGACTTCCCGGTGCCGGTGGAGCCGCTGGAGCGGATGCGTATCCCCAAGTCCTTCAACCCGCGCTCCCCGCAGTCCCGCCGCGATCTCGCCTCCGCGCTGCGCACCAAGGCCGGGCACATCCCCGCCGAGCGGCACCGCAAGCAGCGCTCCCAGGCCGCCGACGACCGGGAGATCGCCCGGCTGCGGGCCGCCCTGCGCGCCCACCCCTGCCATGGCTGTGCCGACCGGGAGGACCACGCCCGCTGGGCCGAGCGTTACCACCGGCTGCTGCGGGACACCGCGCAGCTCGAGCGGCGTATCGAGGGCCGTACCAACACCATCGCCCGCACCTTCGACCGGATCGTGGCGCTGCTGACCGACCTGGACTATCTGCGCGAGGACGAGGTCACCGAGCACGGCAAGCGGCTCGCCCGGTTGTACGGGGAGCTGGATCTGCTGGCCAGCGAATGTCTGCGGGCCGGGGTGTGGGAGGGGCTCGGTCCCGCCGAGCTGGCCGCGTGCGTGTCCGCGCTGGTGTACGAGGCGCGGGTCTCGGACGACGCGATGGCGCCGAAGGTGCCGTCCGGGAAGGCCAAGGCCGCGCTGGGGGAGATGGTGCGGATCTGGGGGCGGCTGGATGCGCTGGAGGAGGAGTTCCGGATCACCCAGACCGAGGGGGTCGGCCAGCGTGAGCCGGATCTCGGGTTCGCCTGGGCCGCGTACGAGTGGGCTTCCGGGAAGGGGCTCGATGAGGTGCTGCGGGAGGCGGACATGCCTGCGGGGGATTTTGTGCGGTGGTGCAAGCAGGTGATCGATGTGTTGGGGCAGGTGCAGGCGGCTGCGCCGGGCGGGTCGACGGTGGGGAAGGCTGCGCGTAAGGCGGTTGACGGGTTGTTGCGGGGGGTTGTGGCTTACTCGTCTGTGGGGTGACGGGGGCTCCGCCGGCTGACCGGAGGGGTTGGTTTTCGGGTGCGGGTGGGTGGGGGTGTTTGCGCAGTTCCTCCCCCAGAAGGGGGTACCCCAGCGCCCCTAAGAGGTTGACTCTCGCGTGCGGGTGAGTGGGGGCTGGTCGCGCAGTTCCTCCCCCAGAGGGGGTACCCCCAGCGCCCCCAAAAGGGCGCCTCCTTATCCGGCGTTCAAGTATGCGCGCCAGCCTCCGTATGGCGTGATGTCCCTCGTGTTGGGCAGGGCGTCTGGTTCGCAGAGGAAGCCTGGGGTTGTGGTGCCGTCTGACAGGTGGATTCTGCCTAGGGTCATCGGGCGGGGGAGGGTTGTCAGGAGGTGGGCCAGGGACTCTGGGGGGAGGGTCCAGATCTCGCATTCGATCGGGGCGCCCCCTGTCTCGCCCACGTGGACCAGGCCCGGTTTCGGTGGGGTCGTGGGCAGGGCGTGCAGGCGGTAGAGCGGGGCCGTGGTCGTCGTGCGGGTCAGATGGGCGCCCAGGGCGCGGAGTTGGGGGTTGAGGGGCTGGCCCGTCAGGTGGGCGCCCACCACCGCCACGTATGCCGGGGGCCGTAGGAGGCGGGCGACGCGGGTGAGGAGGTCTTCGGTGAACGCCGGGCCGATCAGCATCACGCCGAACGGGAGTCCGCGCACCTCGTCCGCCGGGACGGCGACCGCCGCCAGGTCGAAGAGGTTGGTGGAGTTGGTGAAGCGGCCCAGGCGGGCGTTGGCGCCCAGCGGATCGGCGGCGACCTCCGCCAGGGTGGGGTGGCCCGGGGTGGTGGGCAGCAGCAGGGCGTCCGCGTCGGCCAGTTCCTCAAGTGCCCGTGCCCGCAGGGCCGCCAGGCGGGCCTGGTCGGTGTAGAGGCGGTGGGCCGGGATGTCGCGGGCGCCGCTGATGATCGCGGCCACGGTCGGGTCGAGATCCCGCGCCCCGGCGGTCAGCGAGCGGTCCACGAAGGCGCCCACCGCCGAGTACCGCTCGGCCACGAACGCGCCCTCGTACAGCATCGCCGCCGCCTCGGTGAACGGAGTGAGGTCGAGGGTGCGCAGTTCCGCGCCGGCTGCCGACACGCGGGCCACCGCCGCCTCGTACGCCTGTGCCCAGCCCTCGTCCAGGGGGCCGAGCTGGCCGGGGCGGGGGATCGCGATCCGCCAGGGGCCCGGGGTGCGCTGGGGGAGCGGGGGGAGGGGCCTGGTCACGGGGGTGGTGAGGTGGGCGAGGGCGGTCTCCGCCTCCGGGAGGGTGCGGGCGAACACCGTCACACAGTCCAGGCTCGCGCACGCCGGGACCACACCGTCCGTCGGGATCAGGCCCCGGGTCGGTTTGACGCCGACGACGCCGTTGAACGCGGCCGGGACCCGGCCCGAGCCCGCCGTGTCCGTGCCGAGGGCGAGATCGGCGATGCCCAGCGCCACCGCGACGGCCGAACCGGAGCTGGAGCCGCCGGACACCCGCGTCGGATCGACGGCGTTCCGGACCGGGCCGTAGGGCGAGCGCGTGCCCACCAGGCCCGTGGCGAACTGGTCCAGATTGGTGGTGCCCAGCACCAGCGCGCCCACCGCCCGCAGCCGGGCCACCGCCGGGGCGTCCCCGTCCGGACGGTAGGCGTACGAGGGGCAGCCCGCCGTCGTGGGCAGGCCCGCCACGTCGATGTTGCCCTTGACGGCCAGCAGCCGTCCCGCCAGCGGGAGGCGTTCCCCGGCGGCGAGCCGGGCGTCCAGTGCCACCGCCTCGGCCTCCGCGTCGGCGCGCGGGCGCAGATCGATCCAGATCTCGGGGCGGTCCACGGCCGCGATCCGGTCGTAGGCGGCGCGCACGCGGTCGAGCACGGGGGGTGGGGGAGCGGGGGTTGGGGCGGGGGTTGTCGGGGCGGTCGCTGTGGGGGCAGCGGTCGTCGGGCGGGCGGTCGTCGGAGCAGCGGGTGTGGGGTCGGTGGCTGTGGGGGGAGTGGGTGTCGGGGCAGCGGCCGTGGCGGGATCGGGTGTGGGGTCGGTGGCTGTTGGGGGAGTGGGCGTCGGGAGAGTGGCTGTCGGCTCGGCGGCCGTCGCGGGACCGGCTGTCGGGTCGGTGGCCGGAGGCGGAGGAGTGGCCTCAGGGGTGGTGGCCGGAGGCGGAGTGGCCTCAGGGGCGGCGGCCCGCAAGGCGGCGGTGTGCGTTGCCGGACCGGTCGGTGAGGCGGCGGTCGTGGGGGAAGAGGGCGTCGTCGTCATGGGGTCTCCCGGGTCGGGGTGTCGGAGGGCGGGGACAGGACGAGGAGGGCTGTGCCCGCCTCCACCTGGTCGCCGGGGCGGGCCAGTACCTCGCTCACCACGCCGTCCGCCGGTGCGGTCACCCGGGATTCCATCTTCATCGCCTCCAGCGTCAGCAGCGGCTGGCCCGCCGTCACCCGGTCGCCGGGGCGGACCGTCACCTGCCAGACCGACGCCGTGAACTCCGCCTCGACCAGCCGTCCGCCCGGTGGTACGGCGATCTCGCCCACCGGGACGGCCGGTGCCGCCGCCGCCTCGGCCCGCGTGAACTCGCCCGCCGCCTCCCAGGCGTCCCGCTCCGCCGCGAACGCGGCCCGCTGCCGGGCCCGGAACGCGGCGATGGCGTCGGCGTCACGGTCCAGGAACTCCTGGTGGGCGGCGAGCGAGAAGGTGCCCTCCTCGATCCTCGGGGCGAACCGGCCGGAGATCAGGTCCGCGCGCAGCTCCAGCAGTTCGTCCGGCTCCACCGGGTACCACTTGATCCGGTCGAAGAAACGCAGCAGCCAGGGCTTGCCCGGCTCGAACGCGCCGCGCTGCGCCCAGCCCGACCACACCTGGGTGGTGCGGCCGACGAACTGGTAGCCGCCGGGCCCCTCCATGCCGTACACGCACAGATAGGCGCCGCCGATGCCGACGGAGTTCTCGGCGGTCCAGGTGCGGGCCGGGTTGTACTTGGTGGTGACCAGCCGGTGGCGGGGGTCGAGGGGAGTGGCGACCGGGGCGCCCAGGTACACATCGCCGAGGCCCAGGACCAGGTACTCGGCGTCGAACACCGTCCGGTACACGTCGTCCACCGAGTCCAGGCCGTTGACGCGGCGGATGAACTCGATGTTCCACGGGCACCAGGGGGCGTCGTCGCGGACCCCCGCCATGTAGCGGGCGATGGCCTCGCGGGTCGCCGGGTCGTCCCAGGACAGGGGGAGGTGGACCGTGCGGGACGGCACCACCAGGTGGTCGGTGGGGGGCAGGGCCGCCACCAGCCGCCGTACCCGGGCCAGCAGGTCAGGCTGGGAGATGCCGGCCGGGTCGTGGCGGATCTGGAGGGAGCGGATGCCCGGGGTGAGGTCCTGGATCGCCGCCAGGTCGGCGGCTGCCGCCTCCACCGCCTGCATCAGCGCGTGCACCCGCATCCGCAGCGCCAGGTCGAGCCGCATCGGGCCGAACTCGACCAGCAGGTTGTCGTCGCCGCCGCGCCGGTAGGTCACATCGCCGTCCCGGGCGAGGACACCGCCGTCGACGATCGCCGGGCGGGGTGTGCCGTCCACCGTGACCGGGACGAAGCGGACCGTGTCGCCGGGGCGGAGCTGGCCCAGTTTCCAGCGTTCGCCGCTCAGGACGGTCGCCGGGCAGACGAACCCGCCGAGGGAGGGCCCGTCGGGGCCCAGCAGCACCGGCATGTCCCCGGTGTAGTCGACGGCGCCCACGGAGTACGGGGTGTCGTGGATGTTGGACGGGTGCAGGCCCGCCTCGCCGCCGTCGGGGCGGGCCCAGCGCGGGCGGGGGCCGACCAGCCGTACGCCGGTGCGGGCCGAGTTGAAGTGGACCTTCCACTCGGCGGCGTAGAAGGCGTGGATGTCGTCCTCGGTGAAGAACTCCGGTGCCGCGTGCGGGCCCTCGACGGCGCCGATCCGCCACGCGGTGGTGAGGGGCACGGTGTCGGTGACCGGGGTCCCTTCGGTGACCGTGCCGCCGTGCAGGACGTCCCCGGTGCGCAGGGCGCGTCCGCCGTGGCCGCCGAACCGGCCCAGCGTGAAGGTGCTGGCGCTGCCCAGGAACGGGGGGACGTCCAGGCCGCCGCCCGCGAACAGGACATACGTGCGCAGTCCGGGTCCGGTGGCCGCGCCGACCTCCAGGACGGCCCCGGCGGGGACGGTGACCGGTTCCCCGAGGGCGGCCGGGACGCCGCCGACGGTTACCGGGGCGGGGGCGCCCGTGACACAGACGGTGGTGGCGTGGGTGAAGCGCAGCGCCGGGCCCTTCAGGGTGCACTCCAGGCCGGGGGCGCCCTCCGGGTTGCCGAGGGCCTCGTTGCCGAGGCGGAAGGAGCGGTCGTCCATCGGGCCGCTCGGCGGGACCCCGATCTGCCACAGCCCGGTTCGGCCGGGCCAGTCCTGCACGGTGGTGAGGGTGCCCGCCGACACCACCTCGATCCGGGGCGTCGGGTCGTGGACGGCGGCCAGGGTGGCGGTGCCGTGGGCGGCCCGGCGGAACTCCGGGTCGGCGAGGGCCGCGCGGACCAGACCGAGGTTGGTCTCGATGCCGTCCACCCGGGTCGCGGCCAGCGCCGCGTCCAGCCGGGCGAGCGCGGTCTCCCGGTCCGGCCCGTGCGCGATCACCTTCGCGAGCAGCGGATCGTACGACGTCGTCACCTCCGTCCCGGCCTCCACCCAGCCGTCCACCCGGACGCCCGGCGGGTACGCCACCCGGGTCAGCAGGCCACCGCCCGGACGGTGGTCGCGGGACGGGTCCTCGGCGTACAGCCGGGCCTCGACGGCGTGTCCGCGCGGCGGCCCCGGCTCCCGGACGACCTCGCGCTCCCCGCGCGCGAGGCGCAGCATCCAGGCGACGAGATCGACGCCGTACGTCTCCTCGGTGACCGGGTGCTCCACCTGGAGGCGGGTGTTGACCTCCAGGAAGTACGCCTCCTCGCGGGCGGCGTCGTAGACGAACTCGACGGTTCCGGCGGAGCGGTAGCCGACCGAGGCGCACAGGTCGCGGGCGGCGGTGGCGAGGCGGGCACGGACGTGGCTGGGCAGGCCGGGGGCGGGGGCCTCCTCCAGGACCTTCTGGTGGCGGCGCTGGAGGGAGCAGTCGCGGTCGCCGAAGGTGACGACCCGGCCCGCGCCGTCGCCGAAGACCTGCACCTCGACATGGCGGGCGGGCTCCACCAGCCGCTCCAGGAACACCCCGGGCGTGGCGAAGGAGGCGGCGGCGACCCGCTGCACCCGCTCCCACGCCCCGGCCAGTTCGGCGGCGTCCCGGCAGGCGGACATGCCGATGCCGCCGCCTCCGCCGGTCGCCTTCAGCATCACCGGGTAGCCGAGCGCGGACGCCCGGTCGAGGGCCTCGTCCAGGGCGGACAGCAGACCGGTGCCGGGGGCCAGCGGCACACCGGCCGCCTCGGCCGCCGCCCGCGCGGTGTGCTTGGTGCCGAACAGCTCCAGTTGCTCGGGGGTCGGGCCGACGAACTCGATCCCGGCGTCCGCGCAGCGCCGGGCGAAGGCCGCGTCCTCGGACAGGAAGCCGTACCCGGGGTGGATCGCGCCCGCCCCGGTGTCCTTGGCCGCGCCCAGCACCAGATCCGCGTCGAGGTAGGAGGCGCGGGCGGGCGCCGGACCGAGCCGCACCGCCTCGTCCGCGAGCCGCACATGCGGGGCCGCGCGGTCGGCGTCGGAGTACACGGCGACCGTGCGCAGCCCCAGTTCCCGGGCGGTGCGGATGATCCGTACGGCGATCTCGCCCCGGTTGGCGATCAGCAGGGTGTCGAAGCTCATCCGGGGGCCCCGATCGTCAGTTCGACGGCGGTCGGCTCGAAGCCGTTGCACGGGTTGTTGATCTGGGGGCAGTTGGAGACCAGGACCAGGACGTCGGTGTCGGCGCGCAGGGTGAGGGAGCGGCCGGGGGCGGAGCGGCCGTCGACGATACCGAGGGTGCCGTCCGGCTCGACGGGGACGTTCATGAACCAGTTGACGTTGGAGACCAGGTCCCGTTTGCCGAGGCCGTGGCGGGCGCCCTCGGCCAGGAAGTTGTCGACGCAGGCGTGCTGGGACCAGGTGTGGTGGCCGTAGCGCAGGGTGTTGGACTCCTTGGAGCAGGCGCCGCCGACGGTGTCGTGGCGGCCGACCTCGTCGGCGGTGACCGTCATCAGCGGGGTGTGCTCGGTGGAGAGCAGCACACTGCCGGTGGTGAGGAAGAGGCTGCCCTGGGCGTGCAGGGTGTCGGGGGCGCTGTAGCGCGTGGCGGTGTCGTGGGCGTCGTAGACAAGGAAGTCGACGGCCTGGTTGCCGTGCAGGTCGGTGAGGGTGAGGGTGTGGAGGGCGGGGATCACGGCGGACCAGGCGGCGCGGGGCGGGACCAGGGTGGGGCGGGTGGCGCCGGGTGGGGCCACGGTGGGGCGGGTGGCTGGGGACGGGGTCACGGTGGCGCGGGGGGAGTGCGGCGGGGTCTCGGTGGGGCGGGGAGCGGCGGCCTGGGTCGGAGGTGGTGTGCCGGTCATGCGAGCCCCCTCGCGGTGAGGAATTCGGTGGTGTTGAGGAAGGCGCGGCGGCCTTCGGGGGTGGCGTCCCACAGGGGGTCGCCGGGGCGGGTCGGTGCCGCCCGCCAGGCCAGCACCTCCAGCGGGGTGCTGTGGTAGGCGGGGCGGGGGTCGGCCGGGTGGGGCACGTTCGCCAGCAGGACGGTGATGTCCTGCTCGGCGCGCAGGGTGACGCTCGCGCCGGGGCCCGCCGAGCCGGTGAAGTCCAGGGAGCCGTCGGCGGCGACGCGGACGCCCTGGAAGAAGGAGAGCGAGGGCGGCAGATCGCGGGGTTCCAGGCCGTTCTTGGCGGCGGCCAGCTTGAACAGCTCGCGTCCGGCGGGGGAGGCGGACTGCGGGCTGCCGTCGCCGTAGCGGGCGGTGTTGCGGGCCAGCGCGGAGGTGCCGCACAGGGCGTCGTGGCGGCCGGAGGTGTCGGCGACCAGGCAGGCCAGGACACGGCCCTGGTCGGAGAGCAGCAGGACGCCTTCGCCGAGGTAGGCGTTCCACTGGACCTTGACCGTATCGGCCACGTTCAGCCGCTCCCAGGGCCGGTCGGCGGCGTACAGCAGCAGATGGGCGCAGGCGTCGCCGTGCGGGTCGGTGAGGCGCAGCTCGGTGCCGCGGGCCAGGACCCGGTGGGTGTAGCCGCCGCCCGCGACCGTCTCCGCCCACACCAGATGGCCCGCCTCGCAGGGCGGGTCGGGCCAGTCGGCGGCGGGGACGACGGGCATGGCCTCGGCGCGGGTGCCGTCCTGGGCCCGCGCGTGGGCCCGTGCGCCGTACGGGGTGGCTGTCGCCATGGGGAACCTCCGGCGGGGGTGCCTGGTCGGGGACGAGGGGGGAGTTTCTGTCGCGCGACAGAAATTAGGCGGGGGCCGGGTCCTGGGCGTTGCCCGGACGTTCCCGCGCGGTTACCGATCCCTCACGGGGGGCGGGGCGCGGTGCTGGGCGCGGGTGTGGGCGGCTTCGGCGGCCTGTCCGTCGGCGTCGGTGGGCTGGCCTGGCTGGGCGGTGGCGGTGGCGGTGGCGGTGGCGGTGGTGGCGGTGGTGGTGGCGGTGGTGGCGGTGGTGGTGGGCTGGCCTGGCTGGGTGGTGGTGGTGGCGGTGGGCTGGCCTGGCTGGGCGGTGGCGCGGGGCCGTGATCGCCGGGCGGTGCGCTGTGCGACGATCGGGCCCATGGGGACCACGGGCGGCGCACGGCGGGTCGGACGGCCGAGGGCCGCCGCGCGCCCGGACAGCGGGCTGACGCCCCGGGCTGAACTGCTGCGGGCCGCCGCCGAGTTGTTCACCACGCTCGGGTACGGGGCCACCTCCACCCGGGCGGTCGCCGAGCGCGCCGGGATGCGGCAGGCGTCCATGTACCACTACGTCTCCGGCAAGGAGGAACTCCTCGCCGCGCTGCTGGAGTCCACGGTCACGCCGTCCCTCGCGTACGCCCGCGAACTGCTCGCCGACGACTCGGCGGACGCCGGGCGGCGGCTGTGGGAGCTGTGCCGGGCGGACGTGGAGCTGCTCTGCGGCGGGCCGCACAATCTCGGCGCGCTGTATCTGCTGCCCGAGGTGCGCAGCGAGCGGTTCGCCGGGTTCCACGCGGTGCGGGCGGAGCTGCGGGACGCCTACCGGCAGTTGCTGGCGGCCACGGAGGCGGGCGGCGCGCTCGGCAAGGGGGAGCTGGAGCTGCGGACCGATCTGGTCTTCGGGCTGATCGAGGGCGTGATCCTGGTCCGCCGCGCGGGCCCGGACCGGCCGGTGGGAGCGCTCGCACGGGCCACGGCGGACGCGGCGCTGCGGATCGCGGGGGGTTGAAGCGGGGGACGCGGCGCTGCGGATCGCGGGGGGCTGAACCGGGGGCGCGGCGCTGCGGCCCGGGGGACTGAAGCGCGGGCGGAGTGTCGCGGATCACGGGGGCTGAACCGGGGGCTGCGGCTCGCGGAGGGCCGACGCGCGGGCGGGGTGCCGTGGGTCGCGGGGGCTGACGCGCGGGCGGAGTGTCACGGACCACGGGAGCTGAACCGGGGGCTGCGGCTCGCGGAGGGCCGACGCGCGGGCAGGCCGCCCCGGGTCGCGGGGGCTGACGCGCCGCCCGGGTGTCGCGGACCGTGGGAGTTGACGCGGGGACGGGGTGCCGTGGACCCCCGGAGTTGACGCGAGGGCGCGGCACACGCGCCGGTACGGCGGCCGACCCCGGCGTCAAGCGCGGCTGCTCCGGCATCGAGCGCGGCCGACCCGGCGTCGAGCGCGGCCGACCCGGCGTCGAACGCCGCTGCCCTGGCGTCGAACACCGCTGCTCCGAGCCCCCCGGAAGCCCCCGTTCACCCCTCCCGGTGAGGGAATCTCGTACGCTCGTACATCGTCACACACCGTGTGCGAAATGCCGCGCAGCGTGTAAATGGGGCTGAGGGTACTCCTGTCGCGGGGGGCATTTCAGGTGCTTGCCGAATATGACACGGCGATGATCCGCCCGGACTAAGCTCGCCCGCAGCGCACCGGGTTGAGACGTAATCGTGCGTTTGTTCCCTATGGTGCCGAAGATCTCGAACGCCCGGAACATCCGCATGGACGCGTTCCCCCAGCACACGTGCCCCGAGCACGCCCGAGTTCCCCGTCGATCCGCTTCCGAGGGCCCACATGGTGAGTGTTCCAACCCCACCCCGACGCCGCGAAGTCCCTTACGCGCGCCTGCTGTTGCTGCCCGCCATACTGATGGCCGCGGCGACCGGAGCCGCCGTCGCCCTGGTGGCACCGTCCGCGCGGGTCGCGGTCGGCGCCTGCGGTGCCGTGGCCACGCTTCTGGTGACCCTGACCGCCGCCGAGGTGGCGCGCCGGGGACGCGCCGTGCGGGAGCTGAAGGCCGGGCACGCCCGGCAGCTCGCGGAGCTGGAGCGCCGGATCGAGGAGAACGACCGGCGGATGCTGTATCTCGCCACCGACATCGTCCCCGGCTCCATCGACCACCTGCGCAAGGGCAACTCCATCAACGAGGTGCTCAACCAGCTCGACGAGATCGAGGCCGGCTGGTCCACCATCCCGGAGGTCCAGAAGGAACTGATCCGGCTGATGCTGCGGATCGTCGACCAGGAGGAGAACCTGCGCGACTCCGCCCAGCGCTCCTTCGTCAATGTCGCCCGCCGCGTCCAGGCCATCGTCCACCAGCAGGCCAATGAACTGCGGGAGATGGAGGAGGACCACGGCACCAACCCCGAGGTCTTCGACGACCTGCTGCGCATCGACCACGGCACCGCGCTGATCGGCCGGCTCGCCGACTCCATCTCCGTGCTCGGCGGCGGACGCCCCAGCCGCAACTGGCCCCAGGCCGTCTCCATGTACTCCACGCTGCGCGGCGCGATGTCCCGCATCCTGGAGTACCGCCGGATCTCGCTGGACAACATCGCGCGGATCAGCGCCAAGGGCGTCTACGTCGAGCCGATCATCCACGCCTGCGCCGAACTCTTCGACAACGCCACCCGCTACTCGCCCCCGCACACCAAGGTGCATGTCACCGCGGTCGAGGTGCAGAGCGGACTGGCCATCGAGATCGAGGACGGCGGCATGGGCCTGGGCGAGGAGTCCCGGGCCAGCGCCGAGGAGATGCTCGCCAACGCCATGATGGGCGTCGACATGCAGGAACTCGGCGACAGCCCGCGCCTCGGCCTCGCCGTCGTGGGCCGGCTGTGCACCCAGTTCAATATGCAGATCTCCCTGCGCACCTCCGCGTACGGCGGGGTCCGCGCGGTCCTCGTCGTCCCGATGAACATGCTCACCCATGAGCGCGGTGTCGGTCTCGCGCACGGCATCGGCGCCACCGGCGTCCCCGTCACCATGGAGGCCCTGGAAGGCCCCAAGCGACCGCCCAAGACCCGGCGCCCCACCAGCCCGAAGATCCCGCTCGGCGTCTCCATGGAGGACGACGTCCCGGTCGTCACCGAGTGGACCGCGGGCGGTCTGCCGCAGCGCCGCAGCCGCGCCACCATCCCGATCACCCAGCGGATCACGGAGCAGTACGCCGCCCAGTACGCCGCCGAGCGCGCCGAGAAGGAGGAGCGCGAGGCCCGTGAGGCGGCCCGCGCCGCCGGTGCGCAGCCGCCGGAGCCCGAGCCGGAGCCGGAGCAGAAGGAGTTCGTCGCCCCCGGCGCCTGGGTCGAGTCCTTCTGGGAGGGCCTGAAGAAGGACCTGCCACCCGGCACCCACCCGACCGACTTCACCCGGAACCCGACCAAGTACCTCCATCTGATCGACGACGACCCGGCCCGCTACAAGGCCGATGACGAAGGGGACGTCACATGACGTACCGCGCCAACTTCGACTGGCTGCTGAAGGATCTGTACGACGGTGTGCCGGGCATCGAGATGATCGTCGTGCTGTCCGCCGACGGTCTGCGGCTCGCCCGCTACTCCGGCGACCCCGACGCCGCCGACCGGGTCGCCGCCGCCTGCGCCGGGATGCAGAGCCTCGCCAACGCCGTCGCCCAGGAACTGCCCGGCAGCGACGGCGAGATGAACCTGATCGTCATCGAGATCGACCGCGGCTACTTCTATCTCATGGCGGCCGGTGCCAACGCCTATCTCGCGGTCCTCTCCGACATCACCTGCGAGCCCGGCATGATGAGCAACCGGATGCGCGATCTGGTCGTCCGGATCGGCGCCCACCTCACCAGTCCCGCCCGGCACAGCAACGGGCAGACCGTATGACGGCTCCGAAACGCCGCAGGCGCCACCCCCTGGAGCCGTCCCAGCCGTCCCAGCCGCCCCCCGGCCGTCCGGGCGCGGGCCCCGGAGGACCGGCGGACCACGGCCGGGCCGCGCGGGACCCCCACCCGCACGACCGGGACCAGGACCGGGACCGGGACCCGAGCGCGCACGCCCCCGACGGGACACCGGGCGACGACGGCCGCGTCGGCGGCAACCCCGAGCGGTTCTATGTCATCGGCGGCGGCGACGGCGACCGCGCGGGACTGGACCTCGTCACCCTGGTCGTGGCCCGCGCCGAGGACCCGCCGCCGTCCACCACCCCCGAACAGGCGGCGGTGCTGCGGCTGTGCGCCGCACCCCTGTCCGTGGCCGAACTCTCGGCCTACCTCAGCCTTCCGTACAGCGCGGTGACCGTCCTGCTCACCGACATGCTGACGTCCGAACTGGTCCAGGCGCGGGCCCCCATCGTCCGCCAGGCGCTGCCCGACCGGTCCCTCCTCGAAGCGGTGATGCATGGACTTCAAAAGCTCTGACACCGTTCCCGGCCCACGCACCGAGGACCATCTCCCGCACACGGCCAAGGCCGCGGTGAAGATCGTGATCGTGGGCGGGTTCGGGGTCGGCAAGACCACCATGGTCGGCTCGGTCAGCGAGATCAAACCGCTGACCACCGAGGAGACCATGACCCAGGCCGGGATCGGCGTGGACGACAACCGGGGCTCCGACACCAAGACGGCGACCACCGTCGCCATGGACTTCGGCCGGATCAGCGTCTCCGAGCACCTGGTCCTCTATCTCTTCGGCACCCCCGGCCAGGAACGCTTCTGGTTCCTGTGGAACGGCCTGTTTGAAGGCGCCCTCGGCGCGGTGGTGCTGATCGACACCCGGCGCCTGGAGGTCAGCTTCGACGTCATGGGGCGGCTGGAGGAGCGCGGAGTGCCCTTCGTGGTCGCCGTCAACACCTTCCCCGACGCCCCCCACTACCCCGTCGAGGATCTGCGCGTCGCGCTCGACCTCGCCCCCGAGATCCCCATCGTGGAGTGCGACGCCCGGCGCCGCGCCTCCAGCCGGGACACCCTGATGACCCTCATGCGGTTCCTGCACAAGCTCGCCATGGCCGGCGCGCTCACCTGACCCGGCCTCCCCCCGCCCCTTCTCCGGAGCAACCCCCGTGACGTCTGAAACCTCCTCCGCCCCCGGCCCCGGCGCCCTGCCCGGCGGCCCCCCGCCCGGCTGCCCCGCCCACGGCGCCACCGGCCCCGGCGGACTCCACCGGATCTACGGCCCCGAGGCGCTCGACCTCAGCGGCATGTACGAGAAACTCCGCGCCGAACACGGCCCCGTGGCGCCCGTACTGCTCCACGACGACGTCCCCATGTGGGTCGTCCTCGGCCACGCCGAGAACCTCCACATGGTGCGCAGCCCCTCGCAGTACACCCGCGACAGCCGTATCTGGACACCGCTGAACGAAGGCCGGGTCAAGCCCGACCACCCGCTGATGCCGCACATCGCCTGGCAGCCCATCGCCTCGCACGCCGAGGGCGACGAACATCTGCGGCTGCGCGGCGCGGTCACCGGCGCCATGTCCACCATCGACCACCGCTCGCTGCGCCGGCACATCTACCGGCACACCCAGCGGCTCGTGAACCGCTTCTCCGAGCGCGGCACCGCCGACCTGGTGGGCCAGTTCACCGAGCATCTGCCGATGGGCGTGATGTGCGAGATCCTCGGTATGCCCGACGAGTACGGCGACGAACTCGTCCAGGCCGCCCGCGACACCCTCAAGGGCACCGAGACCGCCATCGCCAGCCACGCCAAGGTGATGGACGCCCTCAGCCGGCTCACCCTGCGCCGCCGCGCCGAGCCGCTGGAGGACTTCACCAGCTATCTCGTCCGCCACCCCGCCGGGCTCTCCGACGACGAGGTCCGCGAACACCTGCGGCTGGTGCTGCTCGCCTCCTACGAGGCCACCGTCAACCTGCTGTCCAGCGTGCTGCGGATGGTCCTCACCGACCCCCGCTTCCGCGCCCAGCTCAACGGCGGCCAGATGACCGTGCCCGAGGCGGTCGAGCAGTCCCTGTGGGACGAACCCCCGTTCAGCACCGTGTTCGCCTACTTCGCCAAGCAGGACACCGAACTGGGCGGCAAGCGCATCCGGCGCGGCGACGGGCTGCTCTTCGCGCCCGCGCCCGGCAACATCGACCCCCGGGTCCGGCCCGACCTCGCCGCCCATATGCAGGGCAACCGCTCCCACCTCGCCTTCGGCGGCGGCCCCCACGAGTGCCCCGGCCAGGACATCGGCCGCGCCATCGCCGACGTCGGTGTCGACGCGCTGCTGATGCGGCTGCCCGACGTGGAACTGGACTGCCCCGAGGAGGATCTGCGCTGGACCGAGTCCATCGCCTCCCGCCATCTGGTCAGCCTGCCGGTGACCTTCGACCCCAAGCCGACCCAGGACATCCAGTCGCCCCCGTCGGTCCGCCACGCCGCACCCCGCCAGACCTGGGAGATCGTCTCCCCCAAGCCCGCCCCCACGACCGAACTGCGGTCCACACCCACCGCCCCGCCCCCGGACTTCGGCGCACCGGCCCCGGTCGAGACGCCCCGCCCGGAGCCGCGCCCCGGCGCCTGGCGCCGCTTCGTCCGCTGGTGGCGCGGCGACTGAGACACCGGCAGTTCAGTAGCGGCGACTGAGGCACCGGCCCCCGCAGACGCTCAGCTCAGGGACGCGGACCGTCGGCCCACTCCCCGGCCCACTCCTGGGCCCACTCCTCGGGCCGTGTCCACGCCGTCAGCTCCCGCCTGCTGCGCAGCCGGTGCTCCACCCCCGTCACCGGGTCGGTGAACTCCAGCGAGCGGGCCAGGAGCTGGAGCGGACGGCGGAAGTCGCCCGGCGCCACCGGCGGGGCCACCACCGGGTACAGGGGGTCGCCCAGGATCGGGACGCCGAGCGCCGTCATATGGACCCGCAGCTGATGGGTCTGCCCGGTCTCGGGGGTCAGCCGGTAGCGGGCCAGACCGTCGGCCCGGTGCCCGGCCAGCGCGACCCCGGTCACCGCGTTCGGCGCGCCCGGCACCTCCGCCGCCGCCAGCACCCCGCGCTCCTTCACGATCCGGCTGCGTACCGTCCGGGGCAGCGCGAGCCCCGGATCGTACGGCGCCACCGCCTCGTACTCCTTGTGTACCCGGCGGTCCGCGAAGAGCTGTTGATAGGCGCCGCGCTCGGACGGCCGGACGGTGAACAGGACCAGGCCCGCCGTCAGCCGGTCCAGGCGGTGGGCGGCGCCCAGCTCCGGCAGGTCCAGCTCACGGCGGAGCCGGGCCAGCGCGCTCTGCACGACATGGCCGCCGCGCGGAGTGGTGGCGAGGAAGTGCGGCTTGTCGGCGACGACGATGTGTGCGTCCCGGTACACCACCGCCATCGGGAACGGCACCGGGACCTCGTAGGGCAGGTCGCGGTGGAACCACACATACATGCCCGGTACGAACCCGGTCCCCGGCGCGACCGGGGCGCCGTCCGCGCCGACGACCAGGCCCGCGTCGACCATCTGGGCCACCGCCCCGGGTCCCGCGCCCGACAGCCGCTCCACCAGATACTCCAGGACCGACGCCCAGGGCCCCTCCTGCGGCAGCCGCACCCGCACCGGATCGATCCCGTCACGCTGCGGCAGCGGGGAGGGCGGGGGCACGGGGCGGCGGCTCATGATGGGTCCAGCGTACGAGGGGGAACAGGTCGCCGGGCCCCGCGCGCCCGCGGCGGCCCGGAGCCGTCAGCCGGAGGGCGTGTCGGCGTCCAGGTCCAGCCAGCGGGTGATGCCGATCCGGTGGAGGAACGGCAGGTCGTGGCTGACGACGATCAGCGCGCCCCGGTAGCCGGCCAGGGCCTGGGCGAGCTGGTCGATGCTGGCCATGTCGAGGTTGTTGGTCGGCTCGTCCAGCAGCAGGAGCTGGGGAGCGGGGTCGGCCAGCAGCAGCGCGGCCAGGGACGCGCGGAACAGCTCTCCGCCGGAGAGCGTGCCCACGATCTGGTCGGCGCGTCCGCCCCTGAACAGGAAGCGGGCCAGCTGCGCACGGGTCTGGTTCCCGCCGGCGTGCGGATTGAGGTGGGTGACGTTGTCGAGGATCGACTTGCCGCCGTCCAGCAGGTCCAGGCGCTGTGGCAGATAGCGCAGCGGGACATGGGCGGTGACCTGGCCCTCGGCGGGCGGAAGCTGCCCGGCGACCGTGCGCAGGAGGGTGGTCTTGCCGCTGCCGTTGCGGCCGGTGAGCGCGATCCGTTCGGGTCCGTGGACCCGCAGGTCGTCGATCGGGCGGCCGGTGCGCAGACGGGCGCCGTCGAGGGTGAGGACGGTGCGGTGGGGCGGGACGGCGGTGTCCGGCAGGTCGACGCGGATCGTGTCGTCGTCGCGCAGCCGGTCCCCGGCGGCGTCCAGGCGGTCCCGGGCGTCGGTCACGCGCTGGTCGTGGACGGCCTGCTGCTTGCCGCGGGAGACCTGGGCGGCGCGCTTCATGGTCTGGGCGGTCGTCTTGTCGACCCGGTTGTCGGCGTACATCTGCTTGCCGTAGCGGGCGCTGCGTGCCTGGCGGGTCTGGGCGGCGGCCAGGTCGCGGCGCTGTCGGGCCAGGTCGGACCTGGCCGTGGCGAGTGCGCGCTCGGCGGCCTCCTGCTCGGTGGCGATGGTCTCCTCGTAGGCGGTCAGGTTGCCGCCGAAGTCGCGTACCGTGCCGTCCCGCAGTTCGGTGATCTGGTCGACGCCGTCCAGCAGTTCACGGTCGTGGGACACGATGATCACGGTTCCCCGGTACTCGGTGATCGCCTGGCGGAGATGGTGGCGGGCCTGCCGGTCGAGGTTGTTGGTCGGCTCGTCCAGCAGCAGGACGCGGGGGCGTGCCAGCAGCAGCGCGGCCAGGCGCAGCAGGATCGCCTCGCCGCCGGAGATGTCGCCGACGGTGCGGTCCAGGCCGATGTGGTCGAGGCCCAGGCGGGTCAGGGTGGCCTGCGTGCGTTCCTCCACGTCCCACTGGTCGGCCAGGGTGGTGAAGTGGTCCTCGCTGGTGTCTCCGGCTTCGATGGCGTGCAGGGCGGCGCGGATCCGGGCCACGCCCAGGACCTCGTCGACGGGCGTGGCGGGGTGGAGGGTGAGGTCCTGGGGCAGGTAGCCGGGTTCGCCCGCGACGTGCACGGTTCCCGACGTCGGGGCGAGCCGTCCGGCGATCAGCCGCAGGAGGGTGGACTTCCCGCTGCCGTTGCGGCCGATCAGACCGGTCCGGCCGTCACCGGCCGCCCAGGAGATGTCGTCCAGGACGCTGGTGCCGTCCGGCCAGGCGAACGACAGTCCGGTGCACAGGACAGGTGCGGTGGTGTGCTTGGTCATAGGGGTCTCCCGCGTACGTACTGGTGAAGGGGGCCAGCGTGTGGAGACACCGCGCATCCGCCGGGAACCGGGGATGTCGTGAAGACGGGCGCCGAACCGAGGGCCGGACCAGGCAGGGACGTACCAGGCCCGTGGGCAGCTCGCTTCCGAGGTCACACCCGTGGACGCCGCGACGGCGCGCACGGTGTCTCAGACCTCAGCGGAGCACGTGCCCCTCCCAACGGCGACAACAGATACGCCGTCGACGCTACACGCCCGCTCGGGCGAGCGACACACAATTTCGACGGCGGGAACCCTCCCCGGAAGGCAGATGCGGGACGGCACAGGGGGAGCACCGGACGGCGGGCGGGAAAACGGGTGGGGCGGGCGAGGGGGCGCCGGGCAGGATGCCGGACATGCCTGATCTGACGCCCGAGGCCCTGCCCGCCGGTACGTTCACCGCCCTCCCGCAGCCCACGCTGTCCGGCGCGGACGGACTGCTGCTGCGGCCCTGGCGGGCCGGGGACGCGCCCGCCGTCCACCGGATCTTCCGCGACCCGCTGCTGCACCGCTGGCATCTGCGGGCCTGCGCCGACGAGGCCGAGGCGGGGCGCTGGGTCGAGGAGTGGCGGACGCACTGGACGGCCGGGACGGGGGCCCATTTCGCGGTCGTCGGCGCCGAGTCGGGACGGCTGCTCGGCCGGGTCGCGCTGCGCGGGCTGGTCCTCGCGGACGGGGCGGCCGAGGTGGCGTACTGGACGGCCGCCGAGGCGAGGGGCCGCCGGGTCGCCGTGCGCGCCACCGACGCCCTCGCCCGCTGGGCCCTGGACACCATCGGCTTCCAGCGCCTGGAACTGCTGCACTCCGTCGCCAACGAGGCGTCCTGCCGGGTCGCCGACCGTACCCGGTTCGCCCTGGAGGGCACCAAACGCGCCGCCGGGCTGCACCAGGACGGCTGGCACGATATGCATCTGCACGCCCGGGTACGGGGCGACTGACCCGCCGTCAGACGGCGGTGCGGGGCTGTCCCATGCGGGGGGCGACGGGGACCGGCCCCCGCCGTCAGACGGTGCTGCGGGACCGCCGGACGCGGTACGCGGCGCCCGCCGCCACCGTCACGGCCAGGAACAGCAGCGTGAACCACTGGAAGTACCAGTGTCCGCCCGCCGGGTCGTACACCGCGGCGCGGGGCCAGGCCAGGTTGACGGTCATGAACAGGCCGTAGAGCAGGGCCAGGGCGTTCACCGGGACGCCCCAGCGGCCCAGCGAGAACAGCGGGGCGCCCGTCTCGTCGGTGCCGGTCCGGGGCAACCGGCCGCGCAGCCGGGCGACCAGCAGCGGGCCGGTGACCATCGCGTACGCCAGGTACAGCAGCACGATGCAGGTGGTGCCGATGGCGAGGAACGCCTCCGGGGAGGCGAAGTTCAGCAGCAGCAGGGCGGCGGCCAGCACGCCGATGACCACGGCGGGGGCGTGCGGCATCCCGGTGCGCGGGTTCACCCGGGCAAGCCGGCGGGAGCAGGGCAGCTGTCCGTCCCGGGCCATGGAGAACAGCATCCGGCACGCCGAGGTCTGGATGGCGAGCGTCGCCACCGCGACGGCCACCGCCACATCGGCCAGCAGCAGCCGCCCCACCCCGTCACCGAGGCTGCTGGTGAGGACATAGCTGAGGCCGTCCACCGCGAGGCGGCCGTCGGTCAGGCTCGGCGCGGCCAGCAGTCCGCCGAGCACGATCAGCCCGCCCAGCAGGCCCGCCGCGGCCAGCGCGGTCAGGATGGTGCGCGGCGCGGTCCGCCGGGGCTGGTGGGTCTCCTCGCTCATCTCACCCGCGCTGTCGAACCCGATCATCACGTACGCCGCCGTGAACGAGCCCACCAGCAGCGCGCCCAGCAGCCCGGTCTCGGTGCCGCCGGTCAGGTGCAGGGTGACGCCGGGGGAGCGCTCGGCGTGGGTGAGGAGCAGGACGACGATCAGGACCGCGCCGATGATCTCGGCGGTGACGCCGATCCGGTTGACCGCCGACAGGACCCGGTTGTCCAGCACGTTCACCAGAGTGGTGAGGGCGAGCAGGACGACCCCTAGGACGGCCGCGTTGGCGGCGCCGTCGGCGGAGGTGGGGGCGGGGTCGGAACCGATCAGCTGGAAGCCGGACCAGATCGGGGGCAGCACGAGTTGGAGCGCGAGGGCCGCCGCGGCGACCACCACGATCTGTCCGATCACCATGATCCAGCCGGCGAACCAGCCGAACGTGGCGTTCGAGAGGCGGGTGGACCACTGGTAGATGGCGCCGGATATCGGGTAGCGCGCGGCCAGTTCGGCGAAGCAGGCGGCCACCATGAGCTGTCCGGCGAGCACCACCGGCCAGGTCCAGAAGAAGACCGTGCCGCCGAACCCGTAGCCGATGGTGAAGAACTGGAAGACGGTCGTCAGGACGGAGATGAAGGAGAAACCGGCGGCGAAGGAGGCGTACCTGCCCAGGCTGCGGTGGAGTTCCTGGCGGTAGCCGAACGCCGCGAGCGAGGCGTCCGGGACGGCGGCGGTCGTGGTGGGGGAGTGCGGCGGGTCGGGGCGGACGTCGGAGGGGGCGGTGGTGGTCACGGCGGCACCTGCCTGGGGCACGGAGGGTCATGGGCGCGACGGGAGCGGGGGCGGACGGGTCCGGAGGGTCCGGGAGGGTCTGGAGGGTCTGGAGGGTGGGTCTGGAGGGTCTGGAGGGTCCGGAGGGGTCCGGAACCGGGATCGACCGGAGCCGACCGGGATCGAGCGGGCTCGATCGGGGCCGACCCGGTACGACCGGGATTCCTGTCGGGTGACAGAAATTAGGGACGCGCTGTTTCGGCCGCGTCACACCGGCGTGTCCGCTCCGGGCCCAAGTCCTCACGCCCTACTGCCGCGCGCCGGACGTGCCTGACGGTGTGGGGGACTGGGGGACTGGGGTAGGGGTCTCCGGGTCGGCCGCCGCGCTCGCGATGGACCCGTCGGTGTGCGGGGCTGGGCGCGGGGTCTCTGTGTCCGCCATCGCGCCCGCGACGCGCCTGACGGTGTGCGGGGCTGGGCGCAGGGGTCCCCTCCGTGTCCGCCGCCGCGCTCGTGACGGACGGCCGGGCGCGGCGGCCTCCGTGTCCGCCGCCGCGCCCCGGAAGGCCCCGGCCCCACCACCACGCCCCGGACGGACCCGCCCCGGCAGTGCGAAGCGGCGGTACCCGGTCGATCGGGTACCGCCGCTCATGGAAAGGGGTGCGGGCTACGCCGCCGTCTGCTCGCCGCCCGCCCGGGTCTCCTGCTCCGCCTCGATCCGGGCGTTCCAGTCCGGCTTCGCCGCCTGCCAGCCGTCCTCGTCGTGGCCGAGCCGCCAGTAGCCGGAGATGGAGATGTCGTCGCGGGGCACCTGGAGCTCCATCCGCAGCATGCGGCGCAGTTCCTTCACCCAGCCCGCCTCGCCGTGCACGAAGGCGTGCATCCGGCCCTCCGGGAAGGTGAGCCCCCGGACCGCCGCGACCAGGGCCTCGCCGACCGGCCGGGTGCCGCGGTGCAGCCAGACCACCTCGGCGTCGGAGTCGATCTTCTGCTCCTCCTCGGGGCCGGAGATCTCGATGAACGCCCGCACCCGCGCCCCGCCGGGCAGCGCCTCCAGCGCGGCGGCGATGGCCGGGAGGGCGCTCTCGTCACCGACCAGCAGATGCCAGTCGGCGGCCGGGTCGGGGGCGTAGGCGCCGCCGGGGCCCATGAGGCGCACGGTCTCACCGGGCTGGACCCGCAGCGCCCAGGGACCGGCGAGGCCCTCGTCGCCGTGGATCACGAAGTCCAGGGTGAGTTCGCGCAGGACCGGGTCCCAGACGCGCACGGTGTAGGTGCGGGTGACCGGCCACTGCTGGCGCGGGAAGTCCTTCCGGATGCGCTCGATGTCGAAGGGCTCGGGATAGACCACGCCCGGCGCCGGGAACAGCAGCTTCACATAGTGGTCGGTGCAGCCGCCGGCGGCGAACTCGGCCAGGCCGTCGCCGCCGAGCACCACGCGCTGCATATGAGGGGTCAGCCGCTCGGTGCGGACGACCTGCGCGGAATGCGTCTTCGGCGGCTTGCGGGCCGGACGTGCTGCCATGACAGCCTCCCTGCTGTTCCATGCTTAGGTTTACCTAAGTTAGCACTCCGTCCCGGGAGACACCCGCTGTCGTGCACGCGAATGACCATGATTTTGGATAGCGATCGGCTCTTGCACCCGGGGGGAGCAGGGCATTTACCTATCGTCGGTTTGCGGGGGCGATTCTTTCGGGCGCCGCGCGGTCGCCGGGTCCCCCGGGTCCCCCGCGTGCTCCGGGTTTCCGGGTTCCCCGACTCCTCCCGCCCCGTCCCCCTGGTCCCCCTGGTCCCCAGGTCTCAGGCGACCGCGTCCAGCGTCAGCAGCACTCGGCGCAGTGAGCCGCCCAGGTTCCAGCGGTCCGCCAGCGCGTCCAGCGCCGCCCTGTCGCGCGGGGCGCGCGGCAGCGCGGTGTCCACCTCCGGCAGCGGGACGTCGGCCGCGACCCGCACCACCTTCGGGGCGACCTCGACATAGGGCCGCGCCTCGGTCAGCCGCTTGCGCTGGGACGGCGTCAGCTTCGCCTTCGGGTCGTCCAGCGCCGCCATGATCCCGGCCAGGTCGCCGAACTCGGCGAGCAGCTTCGCCGCCGTCTTCTCCCCGATGCCGGGGACGCCCGGCAGACCGTCGCTCGGGTCGCCGCGCAGCAGCGCCAGATCCACATACCCGGGGCCGTCCACGCCGTACTTCTCGCGCAGTACCGCCTCGTCGGTGAGCTGGAGCGTGCCGACGCCCTTGATCGGGTACAGCACCCGCACCCCGCGGCCGTCGTCCACCAACTGGTACAGGTCGCGGTCGCCGGTGACGATGTCGACCGGGCCGGTGGCCCGCGCGGTGAACGTGCCGATCACGTCGTCCGCCTCGTAGCCCGCGACGCCCACCCGGGCGATGCCCAGCGCGTCGAGCACCGCCTCGATGATCGGCACCTGTGGGGACAGGGTGTCGGGCACCTCCTCCTCGTCCGGACCGCTCGCGTGCTCCTCCGCCACCCGGTGCGCCTTGTAGGAGGGGATGAGGTCGACCCGCCACTGGGGGCGCCAGTCCGCGTCCATGCAGGCCACCAGGTGGGCCGGGCGGTGGTCCCGGACCAGGCGTTCGATGAACTCCAGCAGACCGCGCACGGCGTTCACGGGGGTGCCGTCCGGGGCCTTCACGGACTCCGGGACGCCGAAGTAGGCGCGGAAGTAGAGCGAGGCGGTGTCGAGGAGCATCAGCTGTCCGGTCACCCTCCGCATCATGCCGCACGGCACTGACAGCGGCACTGACAGCGGCACTGGTCAGCGGCACTGACAGCGGCACTGGTCAGCGGCGCCGACGGCGGCACTGGTCAGCGGCGCCGACGGCGGCACGGACAGCGGCACCGGCGGCGGCGCGGGGTCGGGGCGGGGTCGGGGCGTGGTTCAGGAGTGGCCAAGGGGCTCGGATCAAGAGCCCGTCGATGTGACCCGGGACACATTTCGTTTGGCTGGAAACGGTCGGGGCAGGCGCGCCGTCGGAGTGACGCCGGTCGCGGCCCCGGCCGCGCACCGCTCAGCGCCGGTCGCGGCTTCCACCGCCCGGCGCCCGGCGTCGCTCCGTGTCCTTGCCCCCGAGACAAGAGGTTCGCGTGTCATCCAGGCTTGAGGCCGAGCACCTGTTCAAGGTGTTCGGGAGACGACCGGTCAACGCCGTACGACGGCTCCGTGAGGGAGCCGACCGGGAGGAGTTGCGCGCCGACGGCACCACGGCCGCCGTGATCGACGCCTCCTTCACCGTGGAACCCGGCGAGATCTTCGTCGTCATGGGCCTGTCCGGATCAGGGAAGTCCACCCTGCTGCGGATGCTCAACGGGCTGCTGGAGCCGACCGCGGGCACCGTCCGCTTCGACGGGCAGGACCTGACCGGGCTGGGCCCGCGCGCCCTGCGCGAGGTCCGCTCCCGCAAGATCAGCATGGTGTTCCAGCACTTCGCGCTGTTCCCGCACCGCAGTGTGCTGGAGAACGCCGCCTATGGACTGGCCGTCCAGGGCGTGGCACGGGCGGAGCGTGAGCGGCGCGCCGCCGAGGCCCTCGCCCTCACCGGCCTCGAAGGCTGGGAGAAGTCCTGGCCGGACGAGCTGTCCGGCGGGATGCAGCAGCGGGTCGGGCTGGCCCGCGCGCTGGCCACCGACGCCGATCTGCTGCTGATGGACGAGTCCTTCAGCGCCCTGGACCCGCTGATCCGCCGGGACATGCAGGACCAGTTGCTGACCCTCCAGCGCACCCTGAGGAAGACCATCGTCTTCATCACCCACGACCTCAACGAGGCGATGCGGCTCGGCGACCGGATCGCTGTGATGCGCGACGGCCGGATCGTCCAGGACGGCACCGCCGAGGACATCCTGCTGCGGCCCGCCAACGACTACGTCGCCTCCTTCATCCAGGACGTCGACCGCTCCCGGGTGCTGACCGCCGACGCCGTCATGGACACCGAGGTGCGCGGCGACGAGGCCGACTGCGGCTGCCCGACCGCCACCCCGGACACCCCCTTCCACGAACTGTGCGCGCTCAGCGCCCGGATGAGCCACGCGGTGGCCGTCCTCAAGGGCCGGGAACTGGTCGGTGTCGTACCCCGGCAGCGGCTGGTCGCCCTCGTCGGCGACGAACAGGGGCCGCCGCGGCCCTGCGACAACCCCCGGGAACGGGACGGCGGGAAGGTGACCGCTCGTGCCTAGAGTCCCCTTCGGCGACTGGGTCAACAGCGCCGTCGACTGGCTGCTGGACAATGTGGCCTGGCTGTTCGACTTCCTCAAATCCGTCTTCCTGGGCGTGTACGACGGCATCGACGCCGTCCTCCAGGCTCCCCAGCCGCTGCTGCTCGCCGGGATCTTCGCGGTGATCGCGTTCTGGCTGCGCGGCACGCTCGCCGGGGTGCTCTCCTTCGCAGGGTTCGCGTTCATCGACTCCCTGGGGCTGTGGGAGAACGCGATGATGACCCTCTCGCTGGTCCTTGTCGCCACCCTGATCGCGCTGCTGATATCCGTGCCGGTCGGCGTCTGGGCCGCCCGCTCGGACCGGGTGAGCGGGCTGGTCCGGCCGGTGCTGGACTTCATGCAGACGCTGCCCGCGATGATCTACCTCATCCCGGCGATCCTGTTCTTCGGCAGCGGCGCCCCCGCGGGCATCGTCGCCACCCTGATCTTCGCCCTCGCCCCCGGCGTCCGGATGACCGAGCTGGGCATCCGCCAGGTCGACAAGGACCTGGTCGAGGCCGCCGAGGCGTTCGGCACCAGCCGCCGGGACATCCTGCTGCGGGTCCAGTTGCCGCTGGCCCTGCCGACCGTCATGGCCGGTGTCAACCAGGTCATCATGCTGGGCCTGTCGATGGCCGCCATCGCCGGGATGGTCGGCGCCGACGGACTCGGCGCCGACGTCAACGAAGCCCTCGGCCAGCTGAACGTGGGCCTGGGCTCCGAGGCGGGCGTCGCCATCGTCATCCTCGCGATCTACCTCGACCGGATGACCGGCGCCCTCGGCACCCAGGTCTCCCCGATGGCCCGCCGGGCCGCCGCCCGCGCCCGCGCCGCGCGGACCACGCACGCCCTGAAGGTCTGGTCGTACCGCCCCCGTCCGGCCGTCGCCATGGCAGGGGTCCTGGTGCTCGCGCTCGTCGCGGGCGGCCTCGGCATCTTCGGTGGCGCCCGGGACACCACCGACACCACCGACACCGCCGACGCGCAGAACGTCGGCAAGGGCGAGAAGCTCACCGTCGGCTACATCCCCTGGGACGAGGGGGTCGCCTCCACCTTCCTGTGGAAGGAGATCCTGGAGCAGCGCGGCTACGAGGTCGAGGCCAAGCAACTGGACGCCGGACCGATGTACACCTCCCTGGCCGCCGGTGACCTCGACTTCGAGACCAACTCCTGGCTGCCGACCACCCACGAGCAGTACTGGAAGAAGTACGGCGACCGGCTGGAGGACCTCGGCCCCTGGTACGAGGAAACCTCCCTGGAGCTGACCGTCCCCAGCTATATGGAGGACATCGACTCGCTGGCCGACCTCAAGGGCCGGGCCGGTGAGTTCGGCGGGAAGATCACCGGCATCGAGGCCAGCGCCGGAGAGATGGCCCTGCTGAAGAGCAAGGTGCTCAAGGAGTACGGCCTCGAGGGCGAGTACCAGGTCGTCGACAGCTCCACCCCGGCGATGCTCGCCCAGCTCAAGCGGGCCTACGCCAAGAAGGAACCCATCGTCGTCACCCTCTGGTCGCCGCACTGGGCGTACAACGACTACGACCTGAAGAAGCTGAAGGACCCGAAGGGCGCCTGGGGCTCGGGCGACGGGGTGCACATGCTGTCCCGGCAGGGCTTCACCGAGGACCATCCGCAGGTCGCCCGGTGGCTGCGCGACTTCTCCATGACCGAGGACCAGCTCACCAGCCTGGAAGCGGAGATCAACCAGGCGGGCAAGGGCAGGCAGCAGGACGCGGTGCGGGCCTGGCTGGAGCGGAACCCCGGGGTCGTCGACCAGTGGGCGCCGGTCGCGCAGACCGGCGGGGACACCCCGGCCGAGGCCCGGCGGGCGGTGAACGTGGCCTGGTTCCCCTGGGACGAGGACATCGCCATCACCTACCTCTGGAAGAACGTCCTGGAGCGCCGCGGCTACACCCTGAACCTGAAGCAGATGGACGTCGGCCCGGTCTACACCGGACTCGCCGCCGGGGACCTCGATCTGAACTTCGACGCCTGGCTGCCGTACGCCCAGAAGAACTACTGGGACAAGCACAAGGACAGCCTCCACGACCTCGGGACCTGGTACGAGCCGACCTCGCTGGAGATCGCCGTCCCGTCCTATGTGAAGGGCGTCGACTCGCTGGCGGACCTCAAGGGCAAGGCGGATCTGTTCGACGGCCGGATCGTCGGCATCGAACCCGGCACCGGCGAGATGGACCTGCTGAAGAAGAAGGTCATGCCCGGCTACGGCCTCGAGGGCGAGTACCAGGTCGTCGACGGCTCCACCCCGGCGATGCTGGCCGAGCTGAAGCGGGCGTACGCCAAGAAGGAGCCGATCGCCGTCACCCTGTGGTCACCGCACTGGGCGTACAGCGAGTACGAGCTGACCAAGCTGAAGGACCCGCGGAAGGCGTTCGGCGAGGGCAACACCATCCGGACCATCTCCAGCGAGCGGTTCCCCGAGCGGTATCCGCGGCTCACCGAGTGGATCAAGGGCTTCCGGATGACCGAGGACGAGCTGGGCACCCTGGAGGCCGAGATCAAGAACCGGGGCCAGGGCAAGGAGGAGGAAGCCGTGGCCGCCTGGCTGGAGGAGCACCCGGACATCGTGGGCCGGATGACCCCGGGGTGACGCCCGCGCGAGCGCCGGTCACTGGTCGCTGGTGACCGATCGGCTCTCCGTGGTCCCGGCTGTCACGGCAGGAATTCAGCCAACCACGGAGAGTCGCCAAAGGGCGTCCACCGGCGTACGAATGTCCAGGAATCCGGCGCGAAGCCCGGCCCCGCGCGCCGAACCGCCCCCTCAGCGCCGTGCGCCACCCGCCGAAATGGCGTGAACCGGCGGGACGGACCTCGGACAATGTGTCGGCGACATGACGGCCGCCGGAAACGGTTTGCCGAACATGCGTAGGGTGCAGAGAACTCATCAGAGGGGAACTCGCCGGAGGACTCGTCGCAGGATGGGATGGGACCCGAGCACCCGGACCGACGCGCGAAGGAGGGAGCCGGAGCGATGGGCGATCACAAGGAACAGTCCCTGCGGGTGGGCGCGGCCGTACGGCGCCGCCGCCGGGCCCTGGATCTGACCCTCGCCGTGGTGGCCGAGCGCAGCGGTCTGTCGGTGCCCTTCCTCAGCCAGGTGGAGAACGACCGGGCGCGGCCCAGCCGCGGCTCCCTGGAGAAGGTCGCCGACGCCTTGCGCACCACTGCTGTCGAACTGCTCGCCGCCGCCGACCCCGCGTGCACGGTCGACGTGGTCCGGGCCGGGGCGGGATCGCCGACGCCGGTCCCCCGGGCGCGGTCCCTGGTCCGCGGCCACCACCAGATGCAGGCGTCCGAGTACACCGGCGACCACGAGGCGGGCCGCGAGTTCCAGCACCGTAACGACCAGTTGCTGTACGTGGCCGACGGGGCCGTCGAGATCGAGGCCGAGGGGCGGGCCTACCGGCTGGGCCGGGGCGACTCGCTGTATCTCACCGGCGGTGTCCGGCACCGGTGGCGGGCCACCGTCCCGGAGACCCGGGTCCTGGTGGTCGCCGTCGCCGAGCACATCGAGGCCGTCGAGGACCGGCCGTAGGGGCTCCCGTCGTGCGGGTCGTGTCCCTGGTGCCCTCGCTCACCGAGGCCGTCGCCGTGACCCTGCCCGGGGTCCTGGTCGGCGCCACCGACTGGTGCGCGCGTCCGGCGGACCTGACCGTGACGCGGGTCCGGGGCACCAAGAACCCCGATGTCGCACGGATCGCCGCGCTCGCCCCCGACCTGGTCGTCGCCAACGAGGAGGAGAACCGCGCCCCCGACCTCGACGCCCTGCGCGGAGCCGGGATCGAGGTCCTGGTCACGCGGGTGCGGACGGTCCCGCAGGCGTTCACCGAACTCGACCGGGTGCTCACCGCCTGCGGCGCCCGCTCCCGGCCGCGCTGGCTGGACGAGGCCGAGACCGTCTGGGCCGCGCTGCCCGCGCCGGAGCGCCGGAGCACCGCCGTGGTCCCGGTCTGGCGGCGGCCCTGGATGGTGCTGGGCCGGGACACCTTCGCCGGGGACGTCCTCGCCCGGCTCGGCGTGGACAACCTGTACGCCGACCACCCCGAGCGCTATCCGAGGATCCCGCTGCCCGCACTCCTCGCCGCCCGGCCCGACCTGGTCGCGCTGCCCGACGAGCCGTACCGCTTCACCGGCGAGGACGGCCCCGAGGCGTTCCCCGGCGTGCCCTGCGCCCTGCTCGACGGACGCCAGCTGACCTGGTACGGCCCCTCCCTCAGCGAGGCACCGCGACGGCTGGGCGCGGCGCTCGCAGCAGCGCTCCGCTGAACAGCCCCCGCGCGGTCCGTACGGTGGCGGTCAGCCAGGCCGCCACCAGCACCGCGTACAGCCCGACCGCCAGCACCTCGAAGGCGACCAGGCCGGTGTGCCGGGCCAGCGCCGCCGCGCCGGTCACACAGGTGCCCACCGGGAAGGTGAACGCCCACCATGTCAGCGTGAACCCCATCCCCAGCCGTCCCGCCCGCACCACATGGGCCGCCGCCAGGGAGAACCACAGCAGCGCGAACCCGGTCACCGGCACCCCGTACAGCACCGCGAACACCCCGAACCCGGCCGCGTACGGCTCCGGCAGGACCCCCGGGGCCGCGTCCGCGAAGTTCCCGGCGGCGGTGGTGGACTGCCCCAGCGGGCCCAGCACCAGGAACAGCGCCGGGGTCAGCGCCGGCGGCAGCGCGGCGCCGGTCAGCAGCCGGGCGAAGACCAGCGGCAGCATCAGCAGTGTCGCCAGCAGGCTCGCCCCGAACATCGCCACGCACGCCAGCAGCAGTGTCGCGCGCGGCTGGCCCGGCGGCAGATGGGGGACCAGCAGCGGGCCCAGCGCCGCCGACACCATCGGCGCCACCAGCGGCAGCAGCCACACCGGGCTGGCCTCCCGGGCCCCGGTCCGCTCCCGCACGGCCAGCAGATACGGCACGGTCACCGCCGCCGCCAGCCCGATCGCCGTACCGGCCGTGAACAGCACGGCGTCCAGCGCGACCGCCGCCGTCGTGCCGATCCAGTCCGCGCCGACCGTCAGCGCACCGCCGCCCACCGCCAGCAGGGCCATCGCGAGACAGCCGTAGAACGGGGCCATGCCCGGGTCGCGCAGATGGGCGCGGGCCTGGTCGGCGTGGTGGCGCCAGTGCAGCGCGCGGGCGGTGAGCAGGGCCAGGAGCAGCAGCAGGGACAGCGCCCACACGGCCGCGCAGACCGTACGCAGCCCGGGGACGTGGACGGGCAGCGCGGCCCCGGCGGAGGCGACGATCGCGGTGCCCATGACGGCGGCGTACCAGTTCGGTCCGAGGTGCCGGACGGCCGGGGTCCGGGGGCGGCCCGGGGTGCGGGGCGCGACAGGGGAGGGGGAGAGGACGGCGGTGACCATGGGCCCACCGTCCCGCCGGGCGGCACCGGCCACCAGAGACCCGCACCCTATGGCGGCATAAGCTGGGGTTATGAGCGGTGTGGAGGAGCGGTCCGGGCAGACGCACCGGGCGGGCGGGCTGGCCCACCGGGTGCCGGACCTCGGGGCGCTGGAGCTGCTGCTCGCGGTGGCCCGGCTCGGCAGCCTCGGCGCGGCGGCCCGGGAACTGGGCGTCAGCCAGCCCGCCGCGAGCAGCCGGCTGCGGTCCATGGAGCGCCAGCTCGGGGTGGCTCTGGTCGACCGTTCGCCGCGCGGCTCGCGGCTCACCGACGCCGGGGCGCTGGTCACCGACTGGGCGCGCCGGGTGGTGGAGGCGGCCGAGGCGTTCGACGTGGGCGCCCAGGCGCTGCGCGACCGCCGGGACTCCCGGCTGCGGGTGGCGGCGTCCATGACCATCGCCGAGTATCTGCTGCCCGGCTGGCTGCTGGCGCTGCGCTCCCAGCGGCCGGACACGGCGGTCTCGCTCCAGGCGGGCAACTCCGCGGCCGTCGCCGCCCTGCTGCTCGCCGACGAGGCCGACCTCGGGTTCGTGGAGGGGCTCACCGTCCCGGCCGGTCTCGACTCCGTGGTCATCGCCCATGACCGGCTGATCGTCGTCACCGCCCCGGGACACCCGTGGGCCCGGCGCGGCCGTCCCCTGGAGGCCGCCGAACTCGCCGCGACCCCGCTGATCCTGCGCGAACGGGGGTCCGGGACCCGGCAGGTCCTGGACAGCGCGCTCGGCGGGCTCGCCCGGCCGCTGATCGAGCTGTCCTCCACCACCGCCGTCAAGGCGGCGGCCGTCGGCGGCGCCGGGCCCTCGGTGCTCAGCGAACTCGCCGTCCGGGACGAACTCGCCCTGCGCCGCCTGGTGAGCGTGCCCGTCGAGGGCGCCGCCCTGGCCCGCGACCTGCGGGCGGTCTGGCCGACGGGACACCGCCCGGTGGGCCCGGCGAGGGACCTGCTGGCCCTGACCCGCGGTTAGCTTAGGGTGACTTGCGTACAGCAGTTCGGGGGATCGGGGGGCCGATGCGGCAGCGTAGCGATGTGTTCCAGCCACTCCAGGCGGACGATCCAGCACAGGTCGCCGGATACCGGCTGGTCGCCCGGCTCGGCGCCGGGGGCATGGGCCGGGTCTATCTGTCGCACACCCCGGGCGGACGGCCCCTCGCCCTCAAGGTGGTCCGGCCGGAACTCGCCGACGACCCCGACTTCCGGCGCCGGTTCCGCCGCGAGATCACCGCCGCCCGCCGGGTCCGCGGCGCCTACACCGCGGAACTGGTCGACGCCGACGCGGACGGCGTCCCGCCCTGGCTGGCCACCCTCTACGTCCCCGGCCCCGCCCTGTCCGAGGCGGTCCGTGACCGGGGACCGCTGTCCGTGTCCGCCGTGCTGTGGCTGACGGCCGGGATCGCCGAGGCGCTCCAGGCCATCCATGGCGCCGGGATCGTGCACCGCGACCTCAAACCGTCCAACGTGCTGCTCGCCGCCGACGGCCCGCGCGTGATCGACTTCGGTATCTCGCACGCCGCCGACGTCACCTCCCACACCGCCGCCGGGGCCACCATCGGCACACCGCAGTACATGGCCCCCGAGCAGGCCGTCGGCGGCGGCACCACGACCGCCACCGACGTCTTCGCCCTCGGCCAGACCGCCGCGTACGCCGCCCTCGGCCGACCGCTGTACGGCGACGGCCCGGCCGCCACCGTGCTCTACCGGATCGTGCACTCCCGCCCCGACCTCACCGGACTCCCCGAGGAGCTGCGCCCGCTGATCGCCCGCTGTCTCGCCGCCGACCCGGCGGAGCGGGCCACGCTCGCGGAGATCCTCGCCTGGTGCAAGGAGCGGCTGGGCGCGGACGCCCGACCGGAGGGGTGGCGGGAGAGCGTCGGACCCGAGGTGACCGTGCCGGGGGCGCCCGCGCCGGAGCCGGTCACGGAGGCACGGGACGCGCCCGCGAGGACCCTGCCGCACAGCGCCCCCCACCTCCCGCCGGTCGCCGTGACCGCCCCCGCACCGGAGCGGACCCGGATCACGCGCCGGACCTGGCTGACGCTCACCGCGGTGCTCGCGGTCCTGGTGCTGGGACTGGCCTGGACGGTACGGGACGGCTTCGGCCGGGCGGACGGCGACGGACCGTCGGCGGCGTCCCCGGCGGCGTCCTCGGCGGCGTCCTCGGGCGCCTCCCCGGCGGCGGGCGGGACGGCGGACCCGGCGGAGGGGGAGCCGCCGCCGGGGAAGGACGCCGTCCAGGGGGCGCCCACGGCGAGCCCGACGCCCAGCCCGCTGGCGTATCCGCTGATGGAGGTCGACGAGGAGCGGTCGGTGAGCCTGTCCGGGCCCTATCAGCGCGAGGACCGCCAGGGCGACCTCCGCTTCCACTGCGCGGAGATCGGCTGCGCGCTGGAGAGCGACACCAGCAGGATCGTCCAGATGGTGGGCGCCAGCGGCTCCACCCTGGACGAGTGCCGCCTGATCACGGGCGGCTCCGGTGCCCGGACCGGGAGCCATGGGCTGGCCGCCGCCGCGGCGGGCAGCGAGTTCTGCGTCCGGCACCGCGACGGGGACATCGCCCTGCTCGTCGTCCAGACGAAGTCCACCGCCCTGTGGGACACCCCGGGGATGAGCTTCCTGACCTTCGACATGACCGTCTGGCGGGACGCGGCCGAGAGCTGACCACCGGTCACCGGTCCGGCCAAAACGGTGGCGTGACCGGGGGGACGCCGGGCAGCATGCTCGGCATGATTCCGTCCGCGACCGGTGTCCGACTGCCCTGGGACGACCTTCCGCCGCACGTGCGCGCCGCCGTCGCGGACGTGCTGGGCGCCCCCGTCGTACGGGCGGAGACACAGCCCGGCGGTTTCTCGCCCGGGGTCGCCGCCCGGGTCCGTACCGCGGACGGCCGCCGCGCCTTCGTCAAGGCGGTCAGCGCCGCCCACCGGCCCGCCGCCCGGTTCCACCGCGCCGAGGCCCGCCTCACCGCCGCGCTCCCGCCCGGCGCCCCGGCACCCCGGCTGCTCGGCACGTACGACGACGGGACCTGGGTCGCCCTGATCCTGGAGGAGATAGCGGGCCGTCAGCCCGCGATCCCCTGGCGGCCCGCCGAACTGACCCGCGTCCTCGACGCCCTCACCGGCCTCGCCCGCACCCTCACCCCCGCACCGGCCGGGGCCCCGCGCGCCGCCGACGTCCTCAGCGCGGCCTACACCGGCTGGCGTGATCTGCTCGACGGCGAGGAGCCCGGCCTCGAAGGACGGCTCGACCCCTGGGTCCTGGACCGGCTGCCCGAGCTGGCCGAACTCGCCGCCCCCATCGGCCGCGCCACCGCCGGGGACACCCTCGCGCACGGCGACGTACGCGCCGACAACCTGCTGCTCACCGACGACGGCGGGGTGGTCTTCGTGGACTGGCCGCACGCGCTGCGGGCCGCCGACTGGTTCGACCTGCTGGTGATGCTGCCGTGCGTACGGGCCCAGGGCGGACCCGACCCGGAGGAGGTGTTCACCGGCCATGTCCTCGGCCGGGCCGCCGACCCCGACGCCGTCACCTGCGCGCTCGCGGGCGTCACCGGCTTCTTCCTGCGCGGTGCGCTGCGCCCGGCCCCGCCGGGCCTGCCCACCCTGCGGCCCTTCCAACGGGCCCAGGGGGAGGCGGCCCTCGCGTGGCTGAGGGGGCGGCTGGGGTAGGCGTCCGGGCGCGGGGGACGCCGTCCGCGCGTGGCTGGGGTGGGCGTCCGGGCGTGGGGGACGCCGTCTGCGCGTGGCTGGGGTAGGCGTCCGGGCGCGGGGGACGCCGTCCGCGCGTGGCTGGGGTAGGCGTCCGGGCACGGGGGGACGCCGTCCGCGCCTGGCTCAAGCGGCGGCTCCGGTAGGCGTCCCGGCGTAGAGGGACGCCCCCCTCGCGTGGCTCAGGGAGTTGCTCCGGTAGGCGTCCGGCCGCAGGGAGAGGCCGCCCGCGCCTCGCTCAGGCAGCGGCTCCGACAGCCGTCGCCCGCTCCACCAGCGCCCGCATCACCCGCAGGTCCGAGCCCATCTCCGGATGCCACTGCACCCCCAGCACCCAGCCCTCGGCGCCGGGCAGCTCCACGGCCTCGACCGTGCCGTCCGGCGTGTGCGCGGACGGCACCAGACCCGCGCCCAGCACGTCCACCGCCTGGTGGTGATGGGTGGGCACCTCGGTCCGCTCCGGGACGATCGACGCGTACCGCGTGCCCGGCACCGGCTCGACCGGGTGCGTCCCGAAGGTGCCGGGCGGCGCCGAGTGGCCGTCGAGATGCTGGACGAGCGTGCCGCCGACGGCCACGTTCAGCAGCTGCATACCCCGGCAGATCGCCAGCAGCGGCACCCCGGCGGCCAGCGCCGCCTCGATCAGCGCCAGCTCCCAGGCGTCCCGTTCCGGCGCCTCCGGCCCCGTACGGGGATCGCGGTCGGCGCCGTAGCGGGCCGGGTCGACGTCGGGGCCGCCCGCGATCACCAGACCGTCCAGCCGGGCCACCGTCGCGGCGGCATACCCGGGGTCGTCCGGGGGCAGCATCGCGGCGAGACCGCCCGCCCGCTGGATCAGCCGCGGATACCCGGCGTGCAGCAGCGCCGCCGCCACCGCCCACTCCCCCCAGCGCACCTCCGACTCCAGATAGGTGCTGACGCCGATCAACGGCCTCCAGGTCATCCGTCCTCCCACCGCCTCCGGCGTCCGCAACGGTCCGCCCGCATACCTTTACGCCGACTACGCCCCATACCTATGCCGCGACCCGCTCCCAAGGCAAGGCCGCCGTCAGGCCAGGAACCCCCGCAGCAGCGCCGCCGTGCCCGCGCAGTGCTCCCGCATGATCTCCCGCGCCGCGTCCGCGTCCGCGTCGAGCACCGCCTCGACCACCGCCGCGTGCTGCCGCTGGGAGTGCTCCAGATTGCGCACCAGCAGCGGGATGCAGTCCAGCAGCTCGTTCACGCCCGCCCGGACCGCCGCGTACCGCACGGCCAGCGACGGCGACCCGGACAGCTCCGCGAGCGTCAGATGGAACCGGGTGTCCAGCCGCCGGTACTCGGCCAGCGGCGCGTCCCGGGTGTCCGCCAGCGCCGCGCGCAGCCGGTCGGCGCCCGTGTCCGGCAGGCCGTGCGCCGCGCACAGCCCGGCCGCGCCCACCTCCAGCACCTCCCGGAAGCGCAGCACGTCCTCGATGTCCACCGCGGCGATCCGCCGCCGCAGCTCGTCCTCGCCCCCGGCGTCCGCGCGGGCCCGCACGAACGTGCCGCCGTAGCGCCCGCGCCGGGACTCGATCAGCCCCTGGTCCTGGAGCACCTTCAGGACCTCCCGCAGCGTCACCCGGCTGATCCCCAGCCGCTCCGCCAGCTCCCGCTCGGCCGGCAGCCGCCCCCCGTCCGGCACCAGTCCGAGCCGTACGACCTGGAGGATCTGCTCCAGCGCCTCCTCGAAACCGTTGCCCGCCCGCACCGGCCGCAGCACCGGCGTCAACCGGTCCGCGGCCGGGTCCGCCCGATTCACCGGCATACGGCCGTGCCCCCTTCCCAAGCAATGGTCTGCGGCCATACCTTAAGGCTTCCGACGGCTCCCAAAGCCTCAAGGAGGCCCATCCGTGGCAGAGCGCACACCCCCCCTCGGCATCGAGGAACTGCACGCCCTCGTCGCGGCGGGTGATGTCGACACCGTGGTCCTCGCCTTCCCCGACATGCAGGGACGCCTCCAGGGCAAGCGGTTCGCGGCCCGCTTCTTCCTCGACCAGGTCCTCCACCACGGCACCGAGGGCTGCAACTACCTGCTCGCCGTCGACGCCGACATGAACACCGTCGACGGCTACGCGATGTCGTCCTGGGACCGCGGCTACGGCGACTTCGCCATGTATCCCGACCTGGAGACCCTGCGCCGGGTGCCGTGGAACGAGGGCACCGCCATGGTCACCGCCGACCTCGCCTGGGCCGACGGCACCCCGGTCGCCGCCGCCCCCCGGCAGATCCTGCGCCGCCAGCTCGACCGGCTCGCCGCCCGCGGACTGACCGCCCAGGTCGGCACCGAGCTGGAGTTCATCGTCTTCAAGGACACCTACGAGGCCGCCTGGGACGCCGACTACCGCGGACTCACCCCGGCCAACCAGTACAACATCGACTACTCCGTGCTCGGCACCGGCCGGATCGAACCCCTGCTGCGCCGCATCCGCAACGAGATGGCCGCCGCCGGACTCACCGTCGAGTCCGCCAAGGGCGAGTGCAACCCCGGCCAGCACGAGATCGCGTTCCGCTACGACGACGCCCTCGTCACCTGCGACCAGCACACGGTCTACAAGACCGGCGCCAAGGAGATCGCCGCCCAGGAGGGCGTCTCCCTCACCTTCATGGCCAAGTTCAACGAGCGTGAGGGCAACTCCTGCCACATCCATCTCTCCCTCACCGACCCCACCGGCGCCAATGTGATGCCCGGCGGCCCCGCCGACCCCGACGGCATGTCCGAGACCATGCGGTACTTCCTCGCCGGACAGCTCGCCGCCCTGCGCGAGTTCGCCCTGCTGTACGCGCCGAACATCAACTCGTACAAGCGCTTCCAGCCCGGCTCCTTCGCGCCCACCGCCGTCGCCTGGGGCCACGACAACCGGACCTGCGCGCTGCGGGTCGTCGGCCACGGCGGCTCCACCCGCTTCGAGAACCGGCTCCCCGGCGGGGACGTCAACCCCTATCTCGCCGTCGCCGGGATGGTCGCCGCCGGACTGCACGGCATCGAGCAGCGCCTCGAACTCCCCGACGGCTGCCCCGGCAACGCCTACACCGCCGACTACGCCCACGTCCCCACCACCCTGCGCGAGGCCGCCGCCCTGTGGGAGGACAGCGACCTCGCCCGGACCGCCTTCGGCGACGAGGTCGTCGCCCACTACCGCAACATGGCCCGCGTCGAACTCGACGCCTTCGACGCCGCCGTCACCGACTGGGAGCGCCGCCGCTCCTTCGAACGCATGTGAGGCCCCCGCAGTGACCCCCGCACCCCCGCCCAGCACCCCCCACACCCTCGACCCCGACACCCTCGGCCCCGACACCCTCCAGGTCCTCGACCCCGCCACCGAGCGCGTCCTCGCGACCGTCCCCGCCGCCACCGCCGCCGACGTCCACACCGCCGTCGTACGGGCCACCCGCGCCCAGGCCCGCTGGGCGGCGCTCGCCCCCGGCGACCGGGCCCGGCTGCTGCGCCGGTTCGCCGCCGCCGTCGACGCCCGGACCGAGGAACTCGCCCTGCTGGAGGTCCACGAGGCCGGACACGTCATCGGCAACGCCCGCTGGGAGGCGGGCAACGTCCGCGATCTGCTCGACTACGCGGCCGGCGGCGTGGAACGCCTGACCGGCCGCCAGATCCCGGTCGCCGGCGGCCTGGACATCACCCTCCTCGAACCCCTCGGCGTGGTCGGTGTCATCGCCCCCTGGAACTTCCCCCTGCCGATCGCCGCCTGGGGCACCGCCCCCGCCCTCGCCGCGGGCAACGCCGTCATCCTCAAACCCGCCGAGACCACCCCCCTCACCGCGCTGCGGCTCGCCGAGATCGCCCTGGAGGCGGGCCTGCCCGAACACCTCCTCCAGGTGCTGCCCGGCCGCGGCCCGGTCGCCGGGAACGCCCTGGTCGAACACCCCGGCGTCGCCAAGATCGTGTTCACCGGCTCCGCCGCCGTCGGCCGCCAGGTCCTCGCCAAGGGCGCCGCCCTGCTCAAACGCGTCACCCTCGAACTCGGCGGCAAGAGCCCCAACATCGTCTTCGCCGACGCCGACCTGGAGGCCGCCGCCGCGGCCACCCCCATGTCCTTCCTCGACAACTCCGGCCAGGACTGCTGCGCCCGCACCCGCATCCTCGTCCAGCGCCCGGTGTACGACCGCTTCCTCGACCTGCTCACCCCCGCGATCGAGTCCGTCGTCGTCGGCGACCCGGCCGACCCCGGCACCGACATGGGCCCGCTGATCTCCCGCGCCCAGCTCGACCGGGTCCGCTCCTACGTCGGCCCCAACCTGCCCGGCATCCGCGGCAAGGCCCCCGAGGGCCCCGGCTTCTGGTTCCCGCCCACCGTCCTGACCGGCGTCGACCCGACCGCCCGGGTCGCCGTCGAGGAGGTCTTCGGCCCCGTCGCCGTCGTCCTGCCCTTCGACGACGAGGCCGACGCGATCCGGCTCGCCAACGCCACCGAGTACGGCCTGTCCGGCTCGATCTGGACCCGGGACGTGGGCCGCGCCCTGCGCGTCTCCCAGGCCGTCCGCGCCGGGAACCTGTCCGTCAACTCGCACTCCAGCGTCCGCTACTGGACCCCCTTCGGCGGCTTCAAGCAGTCGGGGCTCGGCCGCGAACTCGGCCCGGACGCCCTCACCGCCTTCACCGAGACCAAGAACGTCTTCATCAGCGACAGCCGCACCAGCACGGAGGGCCCCGCACAGTGACCGAAGAGACCATCTGCCGCCGCCTCGTCGGCCGCACGGCCGTGATCACCGGAGCCGGCAGCGGCATCGGCCTCGCCACCGCCCGCCGCCTCGCCGCCGAAGGCGCCCATGTCGTCTGCGCCGACATCGACGAGACCAGCGGCAAGGCCGCCGCCGAAGCGGTCGGCGGCCTCTTCGTCCAGGTCGACGTCACCGACGCCGACCAGGTCGAGGCCCTGTTCCGGACCGCGTACGACACCTACGGCAGCGTCGACATCGCCTTCAACAACGCCGGGATCTCCCCGCCCGACGACGACTCCATCCTGGACACCGGCCTGGACGCCTGGAAGCGGGTCCAGGAGGTCAACCTCACCTCCGTCTACCTGTGCTGCAAGGCCGCCCTGCCCTACATGCGGCGCCAGGGCCGCGGCTCCATCATCAACACCGCCTCCTTCGTGGCCCGGATGGGCGCGGCGACCTCCCAGATCTCCTACACCGCCTCCAAGGGCGGCGTCCTCGCCATGTCCCGTGAACTCGGCGTCCAGTTCGCCCGCGAGGGCATCCGGGTCAACGCCCTGTGCCCCGGCCCGGTCAACACCCCCCTGCTCCAGGAGCTGTTCGCCAAGGACCCCGAGCGGGCCGCGCGCCGCCTGGTGCACATCCCGGTCGGCCGGTTCGCCGAGGCCGACGAGATCGCCGCCGCCGTCGCCTTCCTGGCCAGCGACGACTCCTCGTTCGTCAACGCCACCGACTTCCTGGTGGACGGCGGGATCTCCGGGGCGTACGTCACACCGCTGTAGCCGTCCTGCCGCGCGGCCGACGGCCGTCCTACAGTGCCGGGGTGAGCATCGAGCCGCCGCCCGGCTGGTACCGCGACCCGTCGGCCCCGCACCTCGAACGGTGGTGGGACGGCACGGCCTGGACCGACCACTGGCGCGCCGCGCCCCCCGAGGCGATACCCGGCCACACGCCCCCCGGCGGCCACGGCCCCGCCGACTCCGCACGGGCCAGGGCCATCGCGATGACCGTGGCGGGCGCGGTCCTGGTCACCGCCGTCGTCACCGGCGCGATCCTCCTGCTCGACGGCGCCCCCGACCCGACCGGCCCCCAGGCCCGCCCCGCGCCCACGGCGCCCCTCAGCGTCGAGCCGCCCTCCACCCCCACCGGGGACCCGGACGTCGTCGTCGACCACCTCAACGGGCTCACCTTCCCGGTCCTGGACGGCTGGGAGCCCGCCGACGACGCCCTGCCCGAGAACTCCGTGCTGCGCACCGGCTCCACCTACGACTGCCCCGGCCAGGGCGTCCTGTGCCGCCACGGCTGGGTGTTCTCCCAGACGGTCACCGAGAACGACGAGACCTCCCCGGAGGCGCTCGCCCGCGCCGACATCGGCGCGGCGGCCGACGCCGCCTACGACCGCGACGAACTCGACCGCCGCCCCTACGGCGGCATCGAGTCCCACACCGAGATCGCCGCCGGACCGGTCACGGTCGCCGGCCGCGCCGGGTACTACGTGCGCTGGCGGGTACGGACCGCCCTCGGCCCCGGCGGCTACGTCCAGTCCCTCGCCTTCCCGTCGAGCACCGGCACCCGCGCCCCGGTCCTCGTCCGGTACGTCGTCGACGCGGGCGCGGACGCGCCGCCGCTCGGCGACCTGGACCGGATCACCGAGGGCATCCGCCCGCTCGGCGCCCCGGCCCCGGACTGACCCCGGCCCCGGATCAGAGGAACGTGAGGCCCTCGCCCCGGTACGTCGGCACGGTCGCCGTCACCCGGTCGCCCGACAGCAGGTGCAGCGCGTCGAACCGCTCGCACACCTCACCCGCCTTGGCGTGCCGGAACCACACCCGGTCGCCGATCAGCAGATCGTCCGCCGGGGAGCCCAGCAGCGGGGTCTGCACCTCGCCGGGCCCCTCCTGGGCGTCGTAGCGCAGCCCCGGCGGCAGATACGGCACCGGGAGCCGGTCCCGCCCGGCCACGCCCGACGCCGGATAGCCGCCACCGAGGACGGTCACCACACCGACCCCGGGGCGGCGCACCACGGGCAGCGCGAACAGCGCGGCGGGACGCCCGCTGAACGAGGTGTAGTTGTCGAACAGATGCGGCACATACAGCCCCGACCCGGCCGCGATCTCCGTGACCGCGTCCTCCGCCGCCGTGTACTGGACGCTGCCGGTGCCACCGCCGTTGACGAACTCCAGGTCCGGCACCACCGCGCGGACCGCGCGCACCACCGCGGCCCGCCGCTCGGCCAGCTCCCGGCGGGCGGTCGCCTGCATCAGCCGTACCGCGCGCGAGCGCACCGGCCGCCCGGCGACGGCGTCGCCGACCCCGGCCACATGGCCCTCGTACCCCATGATGCCGACGACCTTGAAGCCCGGCCGCCGGGTCACCGCGCGGGCCAGGTCGGCGACTTGGGCGGGGGAGTGCAGCGGGGAGCGCAGGGCGCCGATCCGGACCCGGCCGCCGAGCAGCCTGAGCGAGGTGTCCAACTCCAGGCAGACCCGCACCACTTCCCGACCGCCGTCACGCGCCGCGTCGATCAGATCGAGCTGCGCGGTGTCGTCCACCATCACGGTGACGGCCGCCGCCAGCTTCGGGTCACCCGCCAGCTCGGCGTACCCCGCCCGGTCCGCCGACGGGTACGCCAGCAGCACGTCCTCGAACCCGGAACGGGCCAGCCACAGCGACTCGGCGAGGGTGAACGACATGATCCCCGCGAACCCGTCCCGGGCCAGCACCCGTTCGAGCAGCGCCCGGCAGCGCACGGACTTGCTGGCCACCCGGACCGGTTTCCCGCCCGCCCGGCGCAGGACGTCACCCGCGTTGGCGTCGAAGGCGTCCAGGTCCACCATCGCGAACGGGGCGTCCAGATGTGCGGTGGCCCGGTCGTAGCGGGCCCGGTCGGCGGCGCGTGCGGTCATGACCGAAGCCTGCCAGACGCGATTACCCGAGGGTAGGGGGACGTTCCGGGCAGATGCCCCGGGGTCGCGGACTGGTTCCCGTTCGAGCCGGATCAGCCCGTAGAGTGACGCGCACGCACGGGGTACGCGCCCGCCCGGGGATGCCGTCCCCGTCGTACGGGTATGCGTGCCCGCGGAGGACCGTACGGGCACGCGCGTACGACCCCGGCCCGGACGCACACCGTCCGCGCACGTGGGAGCGGGCCCAGGGACACCAGGAAACGGGGGGTGCATGAGCACGGAGGCGCAACGCCCGCCGCTCCCCCCACGCCCCTCCGTCCCCCCGCACCCCACCCGTCCGCCGACCGCCGCCGCGCCCCCCGACCCGGACCCCGCGGATTCGAACACCCCGACCCCCCGGACCCCTTCCCTCTGGGAACGCCCGTCCCGCCCCACCCCACCGACACTGGAACCGGCCACACCGGAAGCGGACGCCCAGGACACCCCGGACATCCAGGACGCCCCGGAAGCCGAGCCCGCCCCGATCGGTTCGGCCACCTCGGTCGCCACCTCCGCCACCTCCTCCGCTACGTCCGCCTCGGACGACGACTCGGAGCCCGGCACCGCCCCCTCCCCGGCACCGGCCCCGCCCCCACCCCCCGCCTCCGCCCGCTTCCCGGACACCGCCCCCACCGCCGGACGCCCCCCGCGCCGCCCCCACATCCCGCCCGAGACCCCCGGCGAACGCACCCGCCGCCTCCGCCCCGTCCCGGCACCCGACGGCCACCACCCCGCGTCCCACCCCCCGTTCCACCCCGCGCCCCACCGCCCGTACCCGCCGACCGTCCCCCCGCCGCGCCCCGCCCAGCCCCCCGGGCCCGACCCCGCCCGCTCCTGGAGCGCGCTGGGCGGGGACCGGCCGATGGTCAGCTTCGGCCGCCCCGAGGGCTACGACGCCGACGCCCGCCCCCGCCCGCTGGGCCGCAGGCTGCGGGGCCGCACCCTCGCCGCCGCGTCCTGCGTGGTGCTCGGCCTCGGACTGATCGGCGGCGCGCTCACCGGCAGTTGGCTGGCCGAGGACTCGGCGGCGGCCCGCGAACGGGACGCCTACGCGACCGCCGGGGACATGTGGCACAGCGTCCCCGTCGACCGGCTCTTCCCGCCCGCCGTCGACGGCAAGGGCGCCGGCCCCGGCGGCGCCGACCGCACCTGGACCCGGGTCGCCGTCGCCCCGGACGGCGGCTGCGCCGACGCCTTCGACCCGCTGCTGCGGGGCGCCCTCGCCCCCGTCGGCTGCGCACGTCTGCTGCGCGCCACCTACACCGACGCCACCCAGAGCTTCGTCACCACCGTCGGCCTCCTCTTCACCGGCGCCGACGCCACGGCGATGCGCGCACTGGCCCAGCGGTTCGAGGACGAGGGCCTGGCGCGCCGCGACGACCTCATGCCCCGCCCGTACGCCGCCAAGGACACCGTCGCCGCCGGGTTCGGCGACGCCCAGCGCGCCTCCTGGACCGTGCACGTCCTCACCGACGCCCCGGTGGTCGTCTACTCCGTCAGCGGCTGGACCGACGACCGCGCGGTCGACACCCCGCAGCCCGCCGCCGACGCGGTGCGCGCCGACGCCGCCACCGACCCCGCCCAGGCGGGCCTCGGCCATGAGGCCAAGGGTCTCGCCGACCGGATCGAACGCGCCCTGCGCAAGACCGCCACCTCCCCCACGGAGCAGCCGTCATGACCCGCCGTACGACCGGCCGGGCCGCCCTGACCGCCGTCCTCACCGCCGTCACGGTCACCCTGGTGCCGCCCACCGCCGCGCACGCCGACAGCATCCGCGCCCAGCAGTGGGCCCTGGAGGCCATGCACACCGAGGAGGCGTGGCGCACCACCAAGGGCGAGGGCATCACCGTCGCCGTCCTGGACACCGGCGTCGACGCCGACCACCCCGACCTGGCCGGCAACGTCCTGCCCGGCAAGGACATGGTCGGCTTCGGCGCCGAGCGGGGCGACCGCGCCTGGGCCCGGCACGGCACCGCGATGGCCGGGATCATCGCCGGACACGGCCATGGCTACGAGGGCGAGGACGGCGTCCTCGGGATCGCGCCCGCCGCCAAGATCCTCCCGGTCCGGGTCATCCTGGAGGACGGCGACACCTCCCGCGCCGAGGCCCGCAAGACCCGCGGCAACGCGCTCGCCGAGGGCATCCGCTGGGCCGCCGACCAGGGCGCCGACGTCATCAACCTGTCCCTCGGCGACGACTCGGCCTCCGCCCACCCCGAACCCGCCGAGGACGAGGCCGTGCAGTACGCCCTGACGAAGGGCTCGGTCGTCGTCGCCTCGGCCGGGAACGGCGGCGAGAAGGGCGACCACATCTCCTACCCGGCCGCCTACCCCGGCGTGATAGCGGCGACCGCCGTCGACAAGTACGGCACCCGCGCCTCCTTCTCCACGCGCCGCTGGTACGCCACGGTCAGCGCGCCCGGCGTCGACGTGGTCATCGCCGACCCCGACGGCAAGTACTACGAGGGCTGGGGCACCAGTGCCGCCGCCGCGTTCGTGTCCGGCGCGGTCGCCCTGGTCGAGGCCGCCCACCCGGGCCTCACCCCGGCCCAGATCAAGAAGCTGCTGGAGGACACCGCCCGCAACGCCCCCGTCGACGGCCGGGACGACTCGCGCGGCTTCGGCTTCGTCGACCCGGCGGCGGCGATCACCGAGGCCGCCGCGCTCACCCCGGGCGACCTCACGGCGGCGGCCTACGGCGCGGAGTACTTCGGCCCCGGGCCCGACCGCCCCGACGACTCCTCCACCACCGGCGGCTGGGCGACCCCGCTGGCCGTCGGCACGGGCACGGCCCTGCTGGCGGCGGCGGTCGTCATCTGGCGCCGCGGCCGGGAGTACGACACCTTCTGAGTCCTACCTGAGTCCTACCTGAGTCCTACGCGGGCGTGCCCGCGAACACCGACACCGCGGCCCGTGCCGCCTTCTCCACCACCGAGATCCCCGCCTGCTGCGACACGTTCCCGTCCGACAGCACGGCCACCAGGTACTCCCGCCCGTCCACGGTCACCCGCCCCACGCTGTTGATGTCCCACAGCCCGGTCGCGGACCGCGGCAGCCAGCCGTTCTTCAGCGCCCAGGCGTCCCCGTCGGCCACCGCCGACACCCCCCAGTGCTGCCCCGCCGCTATCCCCTCCATCAGCCCGCGCACATACGCCCGCGCGTCCGCGCCGAGCAGCGAGCCGCTCCCGAACACCTGCTCCAGCAGCACCAGCTGATCGGCCGCCGTCGTCTGGGTCAGCCCCCACGATTCACCGCCGCGCGTGTCCGTCAGCCCGAACCGCGCGTTGCCCGCGTCCAGCGCCGCCGCGCCCCCGATGGTGTCCCACAGCGCCGAGGCGGACGCGTTGTCGCTCCACTTGATCATCGCCGTCGCGTACGCCTTCTCCGCCGCCGTCAGCTCCCGCCCCGCGTCCTGCGCCTGGAGCAGCAGCACCGCCAGGATGTCCACCTTCACGATGCTCGCGGTGTCGAACCCGGTGCCGTCGCCGTAGACCGCGCGGTCGCCGCCCGCCATGTCCAGCACCGCCACCGAGACCCGGGCCTTCCCCCCGACCGGCACCCCGGCCATCGCGGTGGCCAGCAGCGCGTCATGGTCGACCGCGGGCTTCGACACCACCGCCTCCACCGTCCCCTTGCTCGCCGCCGGGATCGACGGGGTCGTGGCCGAGAATACGGGCCGGGCGGCGGGGGCGGGGTCGGCCAGCGCGTGCGCCATGCCCGCCGCCGTACCGGCCGCCACCACGGCCGTGGCGAGAGCGGCGCCGAGCACGGCAAGTCGGTCTCGTCGGGATTTCATGCCGCGATGCTGCGGGCGGCGACTGTGCGGCCTGTGAAGCCCGGGTGAAAGTATTCTCAGCGTTTCGTGAGATTTCCCTGAGACCGCACACCGGGCGGGCCGCCCCGACGCCCCCGCCCCGCGCCTCCCGCACCGCCGGGAATAGGGTCGGGGCGTGGCGAACAAGAACATTCCCGACCCCGGCTTCTCCGACGACGACGGCTCCGCCGACCCCCGGCTGAGCGCGGCGCTCGCGGCCTGGGCGGGGGACCGGACCGCCGTCGCCCCGGTGCTGTCCGCCCTCAAGGGCGCGCGGCTGCTGGTCCCTGTAGTCGCCGTGCTTGGGGAGGTCGAGGAGGACGAGAACGGGCTGCGCCGGGAGAAGACCAGCGACATGGCCGTGCCGACCCTCAAGGCCGGTGGCCGGACCGCGCTGCCCGCCTTCACCTCCACCGCGTCGCTGGCCCGCTGGGACCCGGCGGCCCGCCCCGTCGCCGTACCGCTGCACCAGGCGCTTCAGGCGGCGGCGCACGAGAAGGCGGACACGGTGGTGCTGGATCTGGCCGGGCCGGTGCCCTTCGAGCTGACCGGACGGGCGCTGCTGGCCCTCGCGGAGGGCCGGACCAGTGTCGACCCGCTCGCCGACCCGGCCGTCACGGACGCGGTCCGGGCCGCGGTCGCCGCCGAGCCGGACGTCGTCCGGGCCTACCTCGGTCCCGGCACGGCCGACGGGACGCTGGCCCTGGTGCTCGACCCCGCCGCCGACCCCGCCGAGACGGCACGGGCCGTCGCCGGACGGCTGGCGGCGGACGACACACTGAGGGCCCGCCTGGTGCGCGGTCTCGACCTGGCACTGCTGCCGGCCGGGACGCCGTCACCGGGCGAGCCCCTGTATGTACGGGAGGGCGTGGGTCAGCCGTAGACCGGGCCCGTGTACTTCTCGCCCGGACCCTGGCCCGGCGCGTCCTGCACCACGGACGCCTCGCGGAAGGCGAGCTGGAGCGACTTCAGCCCGTCGCGCAGCGGGGCCGCGTGGAAGGAGCTGATCTCGGTGGCGCTGCCGTCCATCAGACCCGCCAGGGCGTGGATCAGCTTGCGGGCCTCGTCCAGGTCCTTGTGCTTGTCGCCCTCCTCCGTGAGGCCGAGCTTCACGGCGGCGGCGCTCATCAGATTGACCGCGACGGTCACGATCACCTCGACCGCCGGGACCTCGGCGATGTCCCGGGTCATCTCTTCGAAGTCGGGCGTGTCTTCACTCATGGCGTTCACCTTAGGGGCACCGCGGGACACCGCCCCAGTGGGTCTCGGTTCGCCGTGGCTCCGGGGAACTGCTAACCTTGTGTGACGACCGGCCGGACACGTATGCCTAGCGGCTCACGAGCCCGGCCCACAAGTGGAGGCTTCGAACTCCCACCTGACCGCCCTCACGGGCGGCGGGTCACCGGTCAGACGGTCTCGCCCCTCCGGCGGCGGCCCGTCCGAAAGTACGCCCCGCGATCCCTCGCGACGGTGTTCCGGTAGTTCGAGGAGCCCCGCCTGTGATCGTCCGGGGCATTTTTTGTGCTTCGGCGCGGTTAGGTCTACGCAAAGAGACGTACGCGGCCGTCCGCCAGATGGCCGGGTGGTGCTATCCGAGGAGGACCAATCAGCGCCGAGCCCCGCATCAACGACCGGATTCGCGTTCCCGAGGTGCGACTTGTCGGTCCCAGTGGCGAGCAGGTGGGTATCGTCCCGCTGGCCAAGGCACTGGAGCTTGCCCAGGAGTACGACCTCGACCTCGTCGAGGTGGCGGCGAACGCCCGTCCGCCGGTCTGCAAGCTCATGGACTACGGGAAGTTCAAGTACGAGTCGGCCATGAAGGCCCGTGAGGCGCGCAAGAACCAGGCGCACACGGTCATCAAGGAGATGAAGCTCCGGCCGAAGATCGACCCGCACGACTATGACACCAAGAAGGGTCACGTCGTCCGGTTCCTCAAGCAGGGCGACAAGGTCAAGATCACGATCATGTTCCGTGGTCGCGAGCAGTCCCGCCCCGAGCTGGGCTACCGACTGCTCCAGCGGCTCGCGGAGGATGTCCAGGACCTCGGTTTCGTGGAGTCGAACCCGAAGCAGGACGGCCGAAACATGATCATGGTCCTCGGTCCGCACAAGAAGAAGACCGAGGCGATGGCCGAGGCCCGCCAGGCCCAGGAGGCCCGCAAGGCGTCCGCCAAGGCGAACCCCGGTCGCTCGCAGAACCCCGCCGACGCGGACGCTCCCGCCGATGTGGAAGCCCCCGCCGACGCGGAGGCCCTCGCGGAGGAGCACGCCGAGGCGTGAACCCCGGGACGGCCCGTCCCAGGACAGACCGAAAGACAGAACGACGTTCCACCGTGCCCGGTTTCCGTGACCGGGCACCGGAACGCCACGACGAGGAGATAACGGCGCTATGCCGAAGAACAAGACGCACAGCGGTGCCAGCAAGCGCTTCAAGATCACCGGCTCCGGCAAGGTGCTCCGTGAGCGCGCCGGCAAGCGCCACCTGCTGGAGCACAAGTCGTCCCGCGTGACGCGCCGCCTCACCGGCAACGCCGAGATGGCCCCGGGCGACGCCAAGAAGATCAAGAAGCTTCTCGGCAAGTGAGCGCCGGGCGCCGACGGTCCAGTCACCGTCGTCCGCGCCTGACCTCCGACCGGGACCCAATCGTTTCCGGGCCGTGTGAGTCCCACCGCGGCCCCGCTACAAGGAGTTAACAAGTGGCACGCGTCAAGCGGGCAGTCAACGCCCACAAGAAGCGCCGGGCGATCCTGGAGCAGGCTTCCGGCTACCGCGGACAGCGCTCGCGCCTGTACCGCAAGGCCAAGGAGCAGGTCACCCACTCGCTGGTCTACAACTACAACGACCGCAAGAAGCGCAAGGGTGACTTCCGCCAGCTGTGGATTCAGCGGATCAACGCCGCTGCCCGCGCCAACGGCATCACGTACAACCGCTTCATCCAGGGCCTGAAGGCCGCCAACGTCGAGGTCGACCGCAAGATCCTCGCCGAGCTGGCCGTCAACGACGCCAACGCGTTCGCCGCGCTGGTCGAGGTCGCGCAGAAGGCTCTGCCGGCGGATGTGAACGCGCCCAAGGCCGCGTGAGCGCTGCGCTGGCTTGAGCCGGCGTGACTTCTGGACCCGCAGGTTGTGATGCCTGCGGGTCCCTTTGTTTCCGTGGTGGTGGATCGTCGTCGGGTGCGGGTGGGGTGTGGCTGGTCGCGCAGTTCCTCCCCCAGAGGGGGTACCCCCAGCGCCCCTGGGGGGACTGGGGTGCCGTCCGCTCTCAGCGGGCGTGCCCTGTGGCCCTGAACAGCAGGGCGTCGCCGCCTGCCCGCATCACTAGACCGGCCCGACCCCGTCGCAGGACCGACCCCTGTCACACCACCGACCCGACGTGAAGGTGAATCACCGTATGGCTGCCGGCGCTCCCGAACTCATCTCCTCCCGGTCTCCTCGGGTCAGTGCTGCTCGGCGGTTGGGGAGGCGGAACTTTCGGGGGAAGGAGCGGCTGTTTCTCGCCGAGGGGCCGCAGGCCGTGCGGGAGGCGGGGGCGCAGCCCGACACGCTGGTCGAGCTGTTCGTGACCGTCGAGGCGGCCGAGCGGTACGCGGACATCGTGGGGGCGGCGCGGGACGGCGGGGCGCGGGTGCATCTGGCGTCCGAGGAGGTCGTCGCGGACATCTCCACCACCGTGACGCCTCAGGGGCTGGTGGGGGTGTGCCGGTTCATCGACACGCCGTTCGCAGAGATCCTGCGCGGACGGCCCCGGCTGGTCGCCGTCCTGGCGCATGTGCGCGACCCCGGGAACGCCGGGACCGTGCTGCGCTGCGCGGACGCGGCCGGGGCCGAGGCGGTGGTGCTGACCGACGCGTCGGTGGACCTTTACAACCCCAAGGCGGTCCGCGCCTCGGTCGGGTCGCTGTTCCATCTGCCGGTCGCCGTCGGCGTACCGGTCGAGGAGGCCGTCGTCGGGCTGCGCGGGGCCGGGGTGCGGGTGCTCGCCGCGGACGGCGCCGGGGACCGTGATCTGGACGACGAGCTGGACAAGGGCACCATGGGCGGGCCCACCGCCTGGGTGTTCGGGAACGAGGCGTGGGGGCTGCCCGAGGAGACCCGCGCGCTCGCCGACGCCGTCGTCCGCGTCCCCATCCACGGACGGGCCGAGAGCTTGAACCTGGCGACCGCCGCCGCCGTATGTCTCTACGCGTCCGCCCGTGCACAGCGCGCCGCCGCAGGCTGCCGCACCGTAACCGGGACCTAGTAGGGTGACCAGCTCGGGGGCCTCCTGCGCTGTCTGAGAGGTGGGGTACGGGGATGAGTGTCGCTGCGAGCAGCGTGCCGGGAGCGTCTCAGGTGCGGCGGCCCGCCGCGCCCCGGCCGTCCGCACGGCCCGCGGACCTCGGCATCGACCCGGACGAGCTGCCCGACGGCCTGGTCGTCGCCGACGAGCACGGCCGGGTCGTCTGCTTCAACCGCGCCGCCGAGCGCATCACCGCAGTCCCCGCCGGGGCCGCCCTCGGGCAGCCGCTGGAGAAGGCGCTGCCGCTGGAGGACCTGGAGGGCCGCCGCTGGTGGCAGCTCACCGACCCCTACGGCGGACTCGCCATCCGCAACCGCCAGCCGGAGCGCAACCTGCTGCTGCCGGGCGGTCGCGAGGTACTGGTCTCCGCCCGCTATGTACGCGACGAGCCCACCGGGCCCGTGCGGCGGCTGGTGGTGTCGCTGCGGGACACCGAGGCGCGCCGCCGCACCGAGCGCAGCCACGCCGAACTGATAGCGACCGTCGCGCACGAGCTGCGCTCCCCGCTGACCTCCGTGAAGGGGTTCACGGCGACCCTGCTGGCGAAGTGGGAACGGTTCACCGACGACCAGAAGCGGCTGATGCTGGAGACCGTCGACGCCGACGCCGACCGGGTCACCCGGCTGATCGCCGAGCTGCTGGACATCTCCCGGATCGACTCCGGGCGCCTGGAGCTGCGCCGCCAGCCCGTCGACATGGGCGCCGCCGTCTCCCGGCACATCCAGGCGTACGTGGCCGCCGGACAGTCCGCCGAGCGGTTCCTGCTGCGGGTCGGGCAGCCGCTGCCGTCGCTGTGGGCCGACCCCGACAAGGTCGACCAGGTGCTCAGCAACCTCATCGAAAATGCGGTGCGGCACGGCGAGGGAACCGTCACCATCGATGTCACGCCCGCCGCGTCCCCCCGGGAGGGGGAGGATACCGGCACATCGGTCACCGTGAGCGACGAGGGCACCGGCATCCCGGAGGAGTCCATGAACCGCGTCTTCACCCGCTTCTGGCGGGGCAGCAAGCGCGGCGGCACCGGGCTCGGGCTCTACATCGTCAAGGGCATCGTGGAGGCCCACGGCGGCACCATCACGGTCGGCCGCGCCCCCGGCGGCGGCGCGGAGTTCCGATTTACGTTGCCCGTGGCGGCTCCGGCGTATCTCGCCTGACGGCCACGGGCGCATCCGTCCCTCCCCACCCCGTTAGACTCGGCCTTTGGCACGTTTGTGTCCTCGCCCGGCCGTGCGACTCGCTCACGAGTCGGTGACGGGGCCCTCAGCCAGCGAATCGGAAGCACGGGAAGAGATGTCGGCACCCAATAAGTCGTACGACCCGGTCGAGGTCGAGGCGTTGAAACCGGAAGAGATCGAGCGTATGCGGGACGAGGCGCTCGCCGCCTTCGCCGCCGCCGGTTCGCTCGACGCGCTCCAGGAGGCCAAGGTCGCCCACACCGGCGGCACCTCCCCGCTGGCGCTCGCCAACCGGGAGATCGGCGCCCTGCCGCCGCACGCCAAGGCGGACGCCGGCAAGCGCGTCGGCCAGGCCCGCGGCGCCGTGAACAAGGCGCTGGCCGCCCGCCAGGCCGAACTGGAGGCGGAGCGGGACACCCGGGTGCTGGTCGAGGAGGCGGTGGACGTCACGCTGCCCCACGACCGGGTCGCGGCCGGTGCCCGGCATCCGCTGACCACGCTCTCCGAGCGCATCGAGGACGTCTTCGTGGCCATGGGCTACGAGGTCGCCGAGGGCCCCGAGGCCGAGGCCGAGTGGTTCAACTTCGACGCCCTGAACATCGGCCCCGACCATCCCGCGCGCGGCGAGGCCGACACCTTCTTCGTCCGCGGCGAGGACGGCGGCACCGAGTCCGGTGTCGTCCTGCGCACCCACACCTCCCCGGTGCAGATCCGTTCCCTCATGGACCGCGAGCCGCCGGTGTACGTGATCTGCCCCGGCCGTGTGTACCGCACCGACGAGCTGGACGCCACGCACACCCCGGTCTTCCACCAGGTCGAGCTGCTCGCCATCGACGAGGGCCTGACCATGGCCGACCTCAAGGGGACCCTGGACCACATGGTCCAGTCGCTGTTCGGCGCGGACATGAAGACCCGGCTGCGGCCGAACTTCTTCCCGTTCACCGAGCCGTCCGCCGAGATGGACATGGTGTGCTACGTCTGCCGTGGCGCGTCCGTCGGCAACCCCGACCGCCCCTGCCGCACCTGCTCCTCCGAGGGCTGGATCGAGCTGGGCGGCTGCGGGATGGTCAACCCCCGGGTGCTCACCGCCTGTGGGGTCGACCCGGAGAAGTACAGCGGATTCGCCTTCGGGTTCGGCATCGAGCGGATGCTGATGTTCCGCCACAACGTCGAAGACATGCGAGACATGGTCGAAGGTGACGTCCGGTTCACCCGGCCCTTCGGGATGGAGATCTGATGCGGGTCCCGCTTTCCTGGCTGCGGGAGTACGTCGACCTGCCGGCCACCGAGACCGGTCGTGACGTCCAGGCCAAGCTGATCTCGGCGGGCCTCGAGGTCGAGACGGTCGTGCAGCTCGGCGACGGGCTCAAGGGCCCGCTGGTCGTCGGACACGTCCTCACCATCGAGGAGCTGGAGGGCTTCAAGAAGCCGATCCGCTTCTGCACGGTCGATGTCGGTACCGCCAACGGCACGGGGGCGCCGCAGGAGATCGTCTGCGGTGCGCGGAACTTCGCCGTCGGCGACAAGGTCGTCGTCGTGCTCCCGGGGGCCGTCCTGCCGGGCGGCTTCGCGATCAGCGCCCGTAAGACCTACGGCAAGACCTCGCACGGCATGATCTGCTCCAGCGACGAGCTGGGCATGGGCGACGACGGCAGCAAGGGCATCATCGTGCTGCCGCCCGAGACCGAGGTCGGCAAGGACGCCATCGAGCTGCTGGAACTGGTCGACGAGGTGCTGGACATCGCCGTCACCGCCAACCGCGGCGACTGTCTGTCCCTCCGCGGTGTCGCCCGCGAGACCGCCATCGCCTACGGTCTGCCGCTGAGCGACCCGGCCCTGCTCGACGTCCCCGCGCCCAACGCGTTCGGCTACCCGGTCGAGGTCGCCGAGCCGCTCGGCTGCGACCGCTTCACCGCCCGTACGGTCACCGGGCTGCACCCCGAGGCGCGCTCCCCGCTCTGGCTCCAGCGGCGGCTCCAGAAGGTCGGTATGCGCCCGATCTCGCTGGCCGTCGACGTCACCAACTACGTGATGATGGAGCTGGGCCAGCCGCTGCACGCCTACGACCGCTCGCTGGTGCAGGGCACCATCGGGGTCCGCCGGGCCGCCGAGGGCGAGAAGATCGTCACCCTCGACGGGGTCGAGCGGACCCTGCACGCCGAGGACCTGGTCATCACCGACGACCGCGGTCCCATCGGCCTCGCGGGCGTCATGGGCGGCGCCGACACCGAGATCGCCGACCACGACGACACCGCGGGCGCCACCAGCGACGTGGTGATCGAGGCGGCGCACTTCGACGCCGTGTCCATCGCCCGCACCGCCCGCCGCCACAAACTGTCCTCCGAGGCGTCCCGGCGCTTCGAGCGGGGCGTCGACCCGCAGGCCGCGTCCGCCGCCGCCCAGCGCACGGTGGACCTGCTGGTCCTGCTCGCGGGCGGCACCGCCGAGGCCGGGGTCACCGAGGTCACCACCCCGTCCGCGCCGCACACCATCGCCATGCCCGCCGACCACCCCGACAAGGTCGCCGGTGTCGGCTACGGCCGGGAGACCGTCGTCCGCCGCCTCCAGCAGGTCGGCTGCGATGTCTACGGGCAGGACGAGCTGATCGTCACCGTGCCGTCCTGGCGGCCCGACCTGCTGGAGCGCAACGACCTCGCCGAGGAGGTCATCCGGCTGGAGGGCTACGAGAACCTGCCCTCCACGCTGCCCAGGCCCAACCCCGGGCGCGGACTCACCGACCGGCAGCGGCTGCACCGCAGGGTCGGCCGCGCGCTGGCCGGCGCCGGCTATGTCGAGGCGCTGAACTACCCCTTCCTGGGCGTGGCCGTCTTCGACCAGCTCGCCCTGGCCGCCGACGACCCGGCCCGCCGGGTGGTCACCCTGGTCAACCCGCTCAACGACGAGGAGCCCGCGCTGCGCACGACGCTGCTGCCGGGGCTGCTCGGCGCGCTGCGCCGCAACGACGGGCGGGGCTCGCACGACCTGGCGCTGTTCGAGACGGGGCTCGTCTTCCTGCCGCGTGCCGAGCGGATCGCCGCCGCCGCGCTGCCGGTGGACCGGCGGCCGACGGACGAGCAGCTCGCCGCGCTGGACTCCGCGCTGCCCGAGCAGCCCCGCCATGTCGCGGTCGTCCTCGCGGGCGCCCGCGAGGCGGCGGGCTGGTGGGGCCGGGGCCGTCCGGCCGACTGGGCCGACGCGGTGGAGGCGGCGCGGGTCGTCGCCCGGGAGGCCGGTGCCTCGCTCGTCGTCCGCAAGGGGCAGTACGGGCCCTGGCACCCCGGGCGGTGCGCGGAACTGGCGGTCGTGGTGGACGGTGCCGAGCGGGTCGTGGGCCACGCCGGTGAGCTGCACCCCCGGGTGGTGAAGGCGTTCGGGCTGCCGGAGCGGACCTGTGCGATGGAGCTGGACCTGGACGCGGTCGCCGCGGCGGGTGACGGGGTGCTGCGCGCTCCCCGGATCTCCTCGTTCCCGGTCGCCACGCAGGATGTGGCGCTGGTGGTGGACGCGGAGGTCGCCCATGCGGAGGTGGAGGCCGCGTTGCGTCAGGGCGCGGGTCAGCTTCTTGAGGGGATCCGGCTGTTCGATGTGTATGTGAACGACGAGCAGCTCGGGGCCGGGAAGAAGTCGCTGGCGTATGCGCTGCGGTTCCGGGCGCTGGATCGGACCTTGACGGTGGATGAGGCGTCTCGGGCTCGTGATGCGGCTGTTGCTCTCGCGGGGGAGTTGGTGGGGGCCGTTCTTCGGGGCTGAGGGCGCCTGAGGGGTGGGGCGTCGGGGGTTGTGTGGCGGCTGCGGGTCTGTTGTGGCTGGTCGCGCAGTTCCTCCCCCAGAGGGGGTACCCCCAGCGCCCCAAAAGGCGGGCGTTGCCCCCCCGCCTTAACTGAGAAGTCCCCCCGGATTCGGTCACCTCACTCGATGGGGTGAGAGAAAAAGGTCATCCGGGTTTTTCGGGGCAGAGGGCGACAGAATCGGACCGGCCTTTCGGGGCCGGTCCGTGCTGCTGTCAGGGCCTATCTGGGGGGCCGTCGGCATGATGCGTTTCGGTGGAGGGACGGTGCGGCGCGGGCTCGCGCTGGGGCTGCCGGCGGCCTGGGGCGCGGTGGCGATCACCTACAAGCTGGTCTGCCCGCTCGCCACGCAGACGGGGCTGAGCGCGCGGATCGTCACCAGCGCGCTGTTCTTCGCCGTCGGGACCTGCCTCGTCCTCCATGTGCGCCGGGCGCTGCTCACCGAGCTGAAGCAGGTCCGCAAGGTCGCCGGGGCCGCGCAGGAGGCGCTGATCGGGCCGCTGCCGCCCAAGGTCGACGGGCTCGGTGTCGCCGCCGCCCAACTGTCCGCCGAGCGGGGCGCGGTCCTCGGCGGGGACCTCTACGACGTGCTCGCCACCGAGCACGGGGTGCGGGTGGTGATGGGGGACGTGCGCGGGCATGGGCTCGCCGCCATCGGGACCGTCGCCGCCGTGCTGGGCAGCTTCCGTGAGGCCGGGCACGACGAGCGGGACCTCGCGGGGGTGCTGCGCAGGCTGGAGCGGGCGCTCGCCCGGCATCTGCGCCAGCGGTCCGGTCCCGACGGGCCGGGAGGCGAGGAGTTTGTCACCCTGCTGTTGCTGGAGATCGGCCGGGACGGGGACGTACGGGCGCTCAACTGCGGGCATCCCTGGCCGTATCTGCTGCGTGACGGTGAGGTGGTGGCGCCGCCGGCCGCCGAACCGCTGCCGCCGCTCGGGCCGTTCCCGCTGCCGGCCGAGCTGAGTGCCGTACCGGTCGGGCTGTTGTTGCCCGGGGACGGGCTGTTTCTGCATACGGACGGGGTCGAGGACGCGCGGGACGCGCAGGGGCGGTTCTTCGCGCTCACGGAGGCGCTGCGGGACGTCGTGCGGGACGGGCCGACGGCGCCCGAGGCGGTGCTGGGGGCGGTCTACACACGGCTGCTGCGGCATTGCGGGGGACGTCCGGCCGACGATGTGGCGATGCTGGTGCTGCGCAACGACCGCTGTGCGGCGCTGCCGCTGTCCGGTGAACCGGTCGGTCACCGGGCGCACCACGCCCCGTGACGCCGAGGCCGCGAAGCGCCGGACGGTCCGTGGTGCGCCTGGTCCCTCCTTCCGCTCACCGGTGTGTCCCTCGTCGGCGCGGCGGCGCCGTCCGCCCCGCCACGGAGTGTCGGGCAGACGGCCGGGCGGACGGCGCGGAGGAGGGCCGCCGCACTGTACGAGGGGGAGCCGGCGGCCCAGCCGGCCTCTTGACGAGGCATCTCAGTCAACCGTTTGAACACGCTGAGCGACAGTGCGCACACGCCCCGGAATCGGGCAGCCGGTTCACACCCCGTGTGAACCGGTGCGCACTACGCTGTCCGCACCTAGCTTCGGGGGGCCCTGAATGCAGCCCAACACCTTGCTCGACGCGATCCTGGACGAGGCCGGGATGTCGCACGCCGGGCTGGCCGCGCAGGTCAATCAGGCGGGGCGGGCCAGAGGTCTGGCGCTGCGCTACGAGCACACCGCCGTGGCCCGCTGGCTCAAGGGGCAGCGCCCCCGGGGCCAGGTGCCCGATCTGATCTGCGAGGTGCTCGGGGCGCGGCTGCGCCGGACGGTCGCCCTGGACGACGTCGGCCTCGGCGTGCCCGGCCTGCCCCTCTCCCCGCACGCCGCTTCGCTGTCCGGGTTCGTGGAGCGGGCGACCGCGCTGTGGCGCTCCGACCAGCTCCGGCGCCCCCATCTGCGGGACGCTCCCGCGGTCACCGGGACGCCCGCGGTGATGCCGGTGTGGGAGTGGGAGAACCCGCCCGAGGACACCGATGTCTCACGCGGCGGACGGCACCAGGTCACGGCGGGCGACCTGGACATGCTGCGGGCCGCCCGTACGCACTACGAGCAGATGTACCGCAAGGCCGGGGGCCTGGCGACCCGCACCCGGATCGTCGGGTTCCTCAACGCCGAGGCGGCGCCGCTGCTGCGCGGCAGCTACACCGACGCCACCGGCCGCCAGCTCCACCGGGCGACCGGCGGGCTGGTGGCCATCGCCGGGATCTGCGCCTACGACGCGGACGCGCACGGGATCGCCCAGCGCTACTTCCACCAGGCGCTGCGGCTGGCCAAGGCGAGCGGGGACCGGGGGTTCGGCGCCTATGTGATCGCGCTGCTGGTCAACCAGGTGCTGTTCATGCGGGAGTACCGGCAGGCGGTGGCGTTCGCGGAGGCGGCGCTGCGGGCGGCCGGGCAGCACATCACCCCGGCCCTCGCCTCCGATCTGTACGCGATGCAGGCCAAGGCGTACGCCCATCTCGGCGACAGCGGCGGGGCGCTGTCCTGCATCCGGCGGGCCGAGCGGGCCGCCGAACGCATCCAGCCGCCGTACGAACCCGATGAGACCGGGTATGTCCAGCCGGGTCTGGTCAATGTCCAGGTGGCGGAGGCGCTGCTGAGTCTCGGGGACGTGGCGGCGGCGGCGGAGCACGCGGCGGCGGCCGTGGACAACCCGGCGCACGATCGCGGGCGGGTGCACCGGCTCGCCATGCTCAGCACCGTCGAACTGCGCCAGGGCAACGCCGAGAAGGCGGTGGTGACGGCGGTACGGATGGCCGAACAGGCGCGTGGCATGGAGTCCCGGCGGCTGCGGGACCGGTTGCGCGCGGTGCACGGGCAACTGGTGCGCAGCGGCGCCGCCGGGACCGCCGAGGCGGCCGAACTCATCGACGGGGCGCTGCGCGTGCCCCTGTAGGGCGCGGGCGGCACGCCGATGGCCCGGCGGCCGGAAGGATGCCTTCCGGCCGCCGCGGCCTGTTCCCACGCGCCGGTCGCGGCCCCCCGCGCCGCTCCCTCTGCGCCTGCTGCCGGAACGCCGCTGCTGCGATATTGCCCCTTAATCGCTGAAAGGTGGCAGAACCGTGCAGTGGACGAAACAGAACGAGCAAACTGTTTATGAAAACCGCTGGTTCAGCGTCAATCTCGCTGATGTCGAGCTGCCGGACGGCCGGCATCTCGATCACTTCCTGATCCGGCTGCGGCCCGTCGCCGTGGCCACGGTCGTCAACGAGGCCGATGAGGTGCTGCTGTTGTGGCGCCACCGCTTCATCACGGACAGCTGGGGGTGGGAACTGGCCGCGGGGGTCGTCGAGGACGGCGAGGACATCGTGGCCGCCGCCGCCCGGGAACTGGAGGAGGAGACGGGCTGGCGGCCGGGGCCGCTGCGCCATCTGATGAGCGTGGAGCCGTCCAACGGGCTCACCGACGCCGTCCACCACGTCTACTGGACCGACGAGGGCGAGTACACCGGGCCCCCGGTGGACGCCTTCGAGTCGGACCGCCGGGAGTGGGTGCCCCTCAAGGTGGTGCCCGATCTGGTCGCCCGGGGCGAGGTGCCGGCCGCGAACATGGCGGCGGCACTGCTGCTCCTGCACCATCTGCGGCTCGGGCAGGATCTAGTGCCGTAGCCCCGCCCGGCCCCGCCCCCGCTCCGGTGCTGTAGCCCCGCCCGGCCCCGCCCCCCCCGTTCCGGTGCCGGACCGCGGCCCTGGGGACCCGGCACCGGAGGACGGCCCCGTTCAGCCGTAGCTGTAGAAGCCCGAGCCCGACTTGCGGCCCAGGCGGCCCGCGTCGACCATCCGCTGGAGCAGCGGGGGAGCGGCGTACAGCGGCTCCTTGAACTCCTCGTACATGGAGAACGCCACCGAGGCCACGGTGTCCAGGCCGATCAGGTCGGACAGCTTCAGCGGGCCCATCGGGTGGGCGCAGCCCAGCTCCATGCCGTTGTCGATGTCCTCGCGGCTGGCGATCCCGGACTCGAACATCCGGATCGCGGAGAGCAGATACGGGATCAGCAGCGCGTTCACCACGAACCCGGAGCGGTCCTGGGCGCGGATCGCGTGCTTGCCGAGCACCTTCTCGGCGAACAGCTGCGCCCGGCCGAGGGTGCCCTCGGAGGTGGTCAGCGCCGGGATCAGCTCGACCAGGCGCTGGACCGGCGCCGGGTTGAAGAAGTGGATGCCGATCACCTGGTCGGGGCGGGAGGTGGCCACCGCGAGCCGGACCAGCGGGATGGACGAGGTGTTGGACGCGAGGATGGCGTCCGGACGGGTCACCACCTGGTCGAGCACCTGGAAGATCTCCGTCTTGACCTGCTCGTTCTCGACCACCGCCTCGATCACCAGATCGCGGTCGGCGAACTCGCCCAGATCGGTGGTGAAGGACAGCCGGGCCAGCGTGGCGTCCCGCTCCGCCTCGCTGATCTTGCCCCGCTCGGCGGCCTTCACCAGCGAGTTGGTCAGCCGGGTGCGGCCGATCTCCAGGGCCTCGCCGGTGGTCTCGGCCACCCGGACGTCCAGGCCCGCCCGTGCGCACACCTCGGCGATGCCCGCGCCCATCTGGCCGCAGCCGACCACTCCGACCCGCTCGATGTCGGTCACATCGTCCCCTTCGCTGATCCGCGCCGTCCGCAGGGGGCCGACGGTTTCGGCACCCTGCTCCGTTCGTGCACGTTACCGGTACGTAGTGATGGTCGGGCGCCGGGGTGCGGGCATCCTGGGGCGCGTGGGCGGTCGGCGATCGTGCCGGGACCGCACGGTGAGCAACGGTGAGGAAGAGGTGGGAGCCATGGGACGGCTGTCCCGACGGACGTTCGCGCTGGCCGCGCTGTCGGCCCTGGTGACGGCGGGGGAGGCGCAGGCCGTGCCGGGCAGCCGGGGGGACGGCGCGGACACCGGGGGCGTGGGGCGGATGCGGGGTGTGTGGCTGGCCACCGTCGTCAACCGCGACTGGCCCTCGCGGACCGGGCTGACCGCCGCCCAGCAGCGCTCCGAACTCCTCACGCATCTCGACCGGGCGGTCACGGCGGGGCTGAACACCCTGATCTTCCAGGTGCGGCCGTGCGCGGACGCGCTGTGGCCGTCGCCGCACGAGCCGTGGTCGCAGTATCTGACCGGCACCCAGGGCAAGGACCCCGGCTGGGACCCGCTGGGCACGGCGGTGACCGAGGCGCACGCCCGCGGTCTCGAGCTGCACGCCTGGTGCAATCCGCTGCGGGTGGCCATGCACACCGACCCGGCCCGGCTCACCGCCACCCACCCGGTCCGCCGCAACCCCGGCTGGGCCGTGCCCTACGGCGGCAAGCTGTACTACAACCCGGGGCTGCCCGAGGTCCGGGCGTTCGTCCAGGAGGCGATGCTCGACGCGGTGGCGCGCTACCCGGTCGACGCCCTCCACTGGGACGACTACTTCTACCCGTACCCGGTCGCCGGGCAGGTCTTCGACGACGACGACGCCTACGACGCCCACGGCGGGTCCTTCGACACCCGGGGCGACTGGCGGCGGGACAACATCAACCGGCTGGTGCGGGACATGGCCGCCGGGGTCCGGCGCACCCGGCCGGGCACCGAGTTCGGGATCAGCCCGTTCGGCGTGTGGCGCAACGCGGGCACCGACCCGCTCGGCTCGGACACCCGCGCCATGCAGTCCTACGACGACATCTACGCCGACACCCGGCGCTGGGTGCGGGAGAACTGGATCGACTACCTCTGTCCGCAGCTGTACTGGCACATCGGCAACTCCGCCGCCGACTACGCGAAGCTGGTGCCGTGGTGGGCCGAGGTCGCCAAGGGCACGGGCACCCGGCTGTACATCGGGGAGGCGCTGTACCGGGCGGGCGACCCGGCGCAGGCGGCGGCCTGGCAGGACCCCGCCGAGCTGTCCCGGCATCTGACGTTCGCCGCGAAGTACGGCGAGGCGCGCGGGCATGTGTTCTTCGGCGCGAAGGACGTGGCCGCGGACCCGGTGGGCGCGATGAAGCGGGTCACCGCCGACCACTACGGGCAGCCGGCGGTGACCCCGAGGTGAGGCAGGGGTGAGGTCGCCGTGAGGGCGGGGGGAAGGGTCCGGTCGCGGTTCAGTGGCCGGGGGTCATCTCCCGGTGCCGGATCTCCGTGTCGGGACCCGGGGAGCAGACGCCCTCGTGGCCGTCCTCGAAACGGACCCGGTAGGGCGGCTGGCCGCCCTCTCCCAGTACCTCGACGATCTCGCCGACCTTGTCGATCTGGCCGACCACCCTGCCGTGCTGGACAAGCTGGTCGCCCGTGGTTGCACGCATACCTGGGCCTCCTCACGCCGGGCGGGAACCGTCGCTCAGCCGCGCGCCCGCTGGGTGACCGCGATGCAGATCAGCACCGCCGCGGCCGTCAGCGGGGCCGCCGGCGTCAGACGCTCGCCGAGCAGCAGTACCGACCACACCAGTGTGAGCAGCGGCTGGGCGAGCTGCAACTGACTGGCCTTGGGGATGCCGATCAGCGCCATGCCCCGGTACCAGACCACCATCCCGAGGAACTGCGAACCCGCCGCCACCCACAGCAGCCCGGAGACGCTGTGCCAGGTGAGCTGGACCGGCTCCTGGGCGAGCGCGAACACGGCCGCCGGTACGGCGAGCGGGAGGCAGAGCACCAGCGCCCAGCCGATCACCTGCCAGCCCGGCATCTCCCGGGCCAGCCGTCCGCCCTCCGCGTACCCGGCCGCGCACACCAGCAGCGCCGCGAACAGATACAGATCGGCGGTGCCCAGCGCGCCGCCGCTCTGCTGGAGGGTGAAGGCGATCACCGCCGCCGCGCCGGTCAGCGCCGCCGCCCAGAAGGTGCGCGAGGGACGGTGGCCCAGCCGCAGCGCCGACACCACGGCGGTGGTCAGCGGCAGCAGCCCCACCACCACCGCCGCGTGCGAGGTGCTGGAGGTCTCCAGGGCCAGGGTGCTCAGCAGCGGGAACCCCACCACGACCCCGCCCGCCACGACCAGCAGCCCCGGCCAGTGCGCCCGGCCGGGCAGCGGCACCCGCAGGGCCAGCAGACACACCCCGGCGATCAGCGCCGCCAGGACACCGCGCACGGCGGTCAGCGACCACGCCCCGAACCCCTCGAGACCCCAGGCGGTGGCCGGGAAGGTGAGGGAGAAGGCGACGACCCCCAGGGCGGCCAGGAGCGTGCCGCGTGTCGCGGGGACCGGGCCGCTCACCGCTACCGGCGTTGAGGCGATAGCGCTATCCTGTGCTCTCATGAAGCAGAGTAGCAGTGTCGAGGAACTCGCCGCCCAGCTGCGCAACGAGCTGAACCGCTACTCTCCGGGTGGAAAGCTCCCATCGAGCCGGGCGCTGGTCGAGCGGTTCCGGGTGAGCCCGGTGACCGTCTCCCGCGCGCTCGCCCAGCTCGCCGCCGAGGGCCTGGTGGTGACCCGGCCCGGCGCCGGTGCCTTCCGCGCCCGGCCGCGCACCCCGCTCACCCGGACCGGCGACACCTCCTGGCAGGAGGTCGCACTCAGCGCCGACGGCGCCGCCGACCTCGTCCCGCGCACGGTCGACGCGTCCGGGGTCACCATCTGCCTCGCCGCGCCACCGCCCGGGGTGATCGAGTTCAACGGCGGCTATCCGCACCCCTCGCTCCAGCCGGAGAAGGCCATGGCCGCCGCGCTCTCCCGGGCCGGGCGGCGCCCCGGCGCCTGGGGCAGGCCCCCGCTGGACGGACTGCCCGAACTGCGCGAGTGGTTCGCGCGCGGCATCGGCGACACCGTCACCGCCGCCGACGTACTGATCTCCGCGGGCGGCCAGTCCGCGCTGACCACCGCGCTGCGCGCGCTCGCCCCGCCCGGCGCCCCCGTCCTCGTCGAATCGCCCACCTACCCCGGGATGCTCGCCATCGCCCGCGCCGCCGGACTGCGCCCGGTCCCGGTGCCGGTCGACGCCGACGGCGTACGTCCCGCGCTCCTCGCCGACGCCTTCCGCGCCACCGGCGCCCGGGTGTTCGTCTGCCAGCCCCTGTTCCAGAACCCCACCGGGGCGGTGCTCTCCGCCGACCGCCGCCCCGACGTGCTGCGCATCGCCCGCGAGGCCGGTGCCTTCGTGGTGGAGGACGACTTCGTCCGGCGGCTGGCGCACGACGACGCCGGGCCGCTGCCGCGACCGCTGGCCGCCGACGACCCCGACGGAGTCGTCGTCCATGTCTCCTCGCTCACCAAGGCGACCTCGCCCAGTCTCCGGGTGGGCGCCCTCGCCGCGCGCGGGCCCGTCCTGGAACGGCTGCGGGCCATCCAGGTCGTCGACACCTTCTTCGTGCCCCGGCCCCTCCAGGAAGCCGCGCTGGAACTCGTCGGCTCGCCCGCCTGGGCCCGCCATCTGCGCCGCCTCTCCGGCGAACTGCGCGCCCGCCGCGCCGCCATGACCGCCGGACTCGCGCTGCGGCTGCCCGGACTCGCCCTGCCGCACATCCCCGTGGGCGGCTACCACCTGTGGCTGCGGCTGCCCGAGGGCGCCGACGAGACCCGGCTGCACACCGCCGCCCTGCGCGCGGGCGTCGCCTTCACCCCCGGCCGCCCCTACTTCAGCGCCGAACCGCCCGCCGCCCACCTCCGGCTGAGCTTCGCCGCGGTCGCCGGGACCGAGGAGATCGCCGAGGGACTGCGCAGACTGCGCACCGCCTGCGACGAGGTGTTCGGCGGTCCGGGGGCCGCCGAAACCGTTCGACAGGCCCCGGCCGGGCTGTGATGATCCGCGGCATGAACGACACCGCCCCCGCCCTCGCCGCCGGGTACGAGTTCTCCGCCGACCCCGCCAGGATCGACACCGCGCTGGGCTTCCGCCCGCTGGAACGGCCGGAATGGTGGATGGCGCTGGAGTCGGGGTGTGAGCGCGGGGCCATGGCCGGGGGGACTTGGGGAGGTAGGGGCGGTATGGCCCGGGGGAGTGACCCGGGGAGGTGGGGGTGGTGCGGCCTGGGGAGTGTTCCGAGGGGCGGGGGCGGACCGGTCCAGGGCGTGACCCGGTGGGCGGGGCGGACGGCCCGGGTGTGACCCGATGGGCGGGGTGGTGCGGCCCAGGCTGTGAACCGGTGGGCCGGGGTGGTGCCGCCGCCGGGGGTGACCCGAGGGGCGAGGGCGGTGCGGCCCAGGCGTGGAGTCCCGGACCGGCCCGGTGATTCGCGGTAAATGCCCGGCTGATTCTTACCTCCCGGTAAACCCTTGCGCACCGACGGTATCTCCTCGGCAATCCCCTCTTGACCTGGGCACACTCCAGGCACACCATCCCCGCATGGCCATTCGGGTCACCTTCGTCGCCGCCGCCCGCAGCTCACCGCTGCTCGCCGAGACCTTCGAGGACGACCGGCCGCTGGACCAGGCCGGCTGGGTCGAGGTGCAGCGCCTCGCCCATGAACTGGTGCCGCTCGCCGCCGCCGAGCTGCGCTACTGCTCGCCGACCCCGCGCAGCCGGGCCACCGGCGACGCCCTCGGCTACGCCCCGCTCGTCCAGCCCGCCCTGCGGGACTGCGACATGGGCCGCTGGCGCGGACTGACCCTCGGCGAGGCCATGGCCCGGGAACCGGGGGCGGTGGACGCCTGGCTGTCCGACCCGCGCGGCACCCCGCACGGCGGCGAGTCCATGATCTCCTTCATCACCCGGGTCGGCGGCTGGCTGGACACCCGGCCGGTGGACGACGGCGGTCATATCGTCGCCGTCGCCGAGCCCTCGGTGATCCGCGCGGCCCTGGTCTACGCCCTGAAGGCGCCCCCGGCGAGCTACTGGAACATCGACGTACGGCCGCTGTCGACCACGACGGTCACCGGTCGCTCGGGCCGCTGGAACCTGCGCTTCGACGGGGCTCCCGAGCCACCCTGGTACGGCTGACCGGCTACACCCGGCTATACCCGGCCGTACTCGGTGACCAGCAGCAGGTCCTTCGCCGGGCCGCCCACCCGCCACACCGTGCGCCAGTGGTCGGCGTCGGTGACGGTGAACTCGCCCCGGTACAGATCGGCCGAGCAGGGATAGTCGGCGGTGTGCCGTCCGGACGTCAGGTCGAGGCCGTGGAAGGGGCGGCCGTCCGCGAACCGCACCTCGGCCGTGCCCGGCCAGGACCCCGGCCGGAACAGCAGCGTCCGCTCCGCGGGCCGGGCCACGCCCCGCCAGACGAACGTGCCGGTCTCCCGGTGCACCAGGCCGCCGCCGTCCCCGTCCGGCGTGAAGTCGGTCGCCCCGGTGAACCGTCCCTCGTCCCCGCTCCCGAGGTCCCGTACCAGCCGCTCGACCCGCCAGCGGCCGGCCAGGAACGCCAGCACGTCCGGCACCGCCCAGTACCCGTCCATGCCCGCCCTCAGCAGACGGTCCCCGGCGCGGCGGCCGTGGCCCGCAGCAGGTCCCGCACCAGCGTGTAGTCGATCGCCGCGGGGCGGCTGAAGCGCAGACAGCCCTTGCCCATGTCCTGTCCGGCGAGCCGGTCCGCGAAGGCGTCCCGCACATCGGGCCGCAGCAGATACAGCGAGATGTACCGCCGCTGCCCCGCGAAGGCGATCTCCGCGGTGCCGTCGCGCTGGTAGACGGGCATCCCGTACGCCATCGCCTCGGTGAACCCGGTCAGCTCGGCGCGGCACAGCTCTCGCAGCCGGGTCAGCGCCTCCCGCTGTCCGTCCCGCGCTTCGGCGAGATACGCCTCGACCGTCCGTGCGTCGCTCTGCACCATGGGGGGAGCGTACGCCCGCGCTCAGCGGGCGGGGACGGCGCCGGTCTCGCGTTCGGCCGCGTCCAGCCAGTCCAGGTACCAGCGGGCGAAGGTCAGCGGGGCGCCGGTGGCGTCGAGCAGCGGGGCGAGGTCCTGGTCGTCGGCCCGGTCGTCGGACCACATGGTGCCCCGGTGCACCCCGGAGACCACCAGCCACTGGCGCAGGGCGCAGCCGAGATGGCAGAGCACCAGCGCGCCGACCGTGCGCTCCGGGGTGAGCAGCACCGCGGCCCAGCGCTCCTCCCAGTCCTCCATGGCGGTGTCGAAGGCGTCCTCGGCGAAGGCGCCGTCGACCAGGAAGTCCTCCTCCTCGGGCCGGGCGGCGAAGAGCCGCTCCAGCAGCTCGGGGGCGGGCCCCCGCTCCGGGAACGGCTCGGCGAGCCGCCCGGGGTCGGCGAGGTCGGCGCCGTCCCCGTCCCAGGCCCAGCCGCTCGCCTCCCGCTCCTCCCGCCGGACCGGGAACACCCCGTACGACGGTCCGGCGCCGCCCGCGCCGACATGCCGCAGAAAGCCCCGGTAGTCCTCGGGCAGCCGTACGCCGAGCGCCGACTCCAGGCCGGTCAGCTCCGCCTCGCTCAGCGCCGGGTCCAGCTCCCAGCCGTGCCCCGGCGCCCCGAACACCCGCTCGCTCCCGGGCCGGTCACGCAGCGCCTCGACCCGCTCCCGGACCCCCGCCCACATCTCTTCGCTCATGCCGGGAAACTAGCGGGCGGCACTGACAGCGCGGGTCGGGGGACGGGGCGGAGTGGGCCGGGGTCCGGCTGGACAGTAATCGGGGGCGGGTGGGACATGATCGCGGCCATTGCATAAACGTGCAGCCGCACGTATAGTCATGCCATCTAGGAGGAGGGTTCCATGACGGTACGTGCGGCGGTGGCCGGGGCGAGCGGGTACGCGGGCGGCGAGCTGCTGCGGCTGCTCCTGGCCCATCCCGAGGTCGAGATAGGCGCCCTGACCGCCCACTCCAACGCCGGTCAGCCGCTCGGCGCGGTCCAGCCGCACCTGGCGCCGCTCGCCGACCGGGTGCTCGCCGAGACCTCGCCCGAGGCGCTCGCCGGGCATGACGTGGTGTTCCTCGCGCTGCCGCACGGCCAGTCCGCCGCCGTCGCCGAGCAGCTCGGGCCCGAGGTCCTGGTGATCGACATGGGCGCCGACTTCCGGCTCGCCGACGCCACCGACTGGGAGACGTTCTACGGCTCCGCGCACGCCGGGACCTGGCCCTACGGGCTCCCCGAACTGCCGGGCGCCCGCGCCGCGCTGGAGGGGTCCAAGCGCATCGCGGTGCCCGGTTGCTACCCCACGGCCGTCTCGCTCGCCCTGTTCCCGGCGTACGCGGCGGGACTGGCCGAGGCGGAGGCCGTGATCGTCGCCGCCTCCGGCACCTCCGGGGCGGGCAAGGCGCCCAAGGCGCATCTGCTGGGCTCCGAGGTGATGGGCTCCATGACGCCGTACGGCGTGGGCGGCGGCCACCGGCACACCCCCGAGATGATCCAGAACCTCAGCGCGGTCGCCGGGGAGCGGGTCGCCGTCTCCTTCACACCGACCCTCGCCCCGATGCCCCGCGGCATCCTCGCCACCTGCAATGTGAAGGCGCGGGAGGGGGTGACGGGGGAGACCCTGCGGGACGCCTACGCGAAGGCGTTCGCCGACGAGCCGTTCGTCCGGCTGCTGCCCGCCGGGCAGTGGCCCGCCACCGCGTCCGTACAGGGTTCCAACGCCGTTCAGGTGCAGGTCGCGTACGACGCGGCCGTCGGACGCATCATCGCGATCAGCGCCATCGACAACCTGACCAAGGGCACCGCGGGAGGTGCCCTCCAGAGCATGAACCTCGCCCTGGGGTTCGCGGAGACCACGGGGCTTTCCACGACCGGAGTCGCACCGTGAGCGGCGTACGCGCCGCCGCCGGGCCGCAGACGACGACGAAACCCGCACCCGCGCGCCGCACGGGCGCGGAAGCGAACGAGGAGACGCAGTGAGTGTCACGGCAGCACAAGGGTTCACGGCGGCCGGGATCGCCGCCGGGATCAAGGCGAACGGCAACCCGGACCTGGCCCTCGTGGTCAACACCGGGCCCCGCCGCACCGCCGCGGGCGTCTTCACCTCCAACCGCGTCAAGGCCGCCCCGGTGCTGTGGTCGGAGCAGGTCCTCAAGGGCGGCCAGGTCTCCGCGGTGATCCTCAACTCGGGCGGCGCCAACGCCTGCACCGGCCCGAAGGGCTTCCAAGACACCCACGCCACCGCCGAGAGGACCGCCGAGGTGCTGGGGCACAACGCGGCCGAGGTCGCCGTCTGCTCCACCGGCCTGATCGGCGTCCTGCTCCCCATGGACAAGCTGCTGCCCGGCGTCGAGACCGCCGCCGCGCAGCTCTCCGGGCACGGCGGGGAGAAGGCGGCCATCGCCATCAAGACCACCGACACCGTGCACAAGACGGCCGTCGTGACCAAGGACGGCTGGACCGTCGGCGGCATGGCCAAGGGCGCCGGGATGCTCGCGCCCGGCCTCGCCACCATGCTGGTCGTGCTCACCACCGACGCCGACCTCGACGCCGACGTGCTCGACGGGGCGCTGCGCGCGGCCACCCGGACCACCTTCGACCGGGTCGACTCCGACGGCTGCATGTCCACCAACGACACCGTGCTGCTGCTGGCGTCCGGCGCCTCCGGGGCCGTCCCGGACCGCGCCGAGTTCGCCGAGGCGGTCCGGGCGGTCTGCGACGACCTCGGGCAGCAGCTCATCCGGGACGCCGAGGGCGCCAGCAAGGACATCCGGATCGAGGTCGTCCACGCGGCCAGCGAGGACGACGCCGTCGAGGTCGGCCGCTCCATCGCCCGCAACAACCTCCTCAAGTGCGCCCTGCACGGCGAGGACCCCAACTGGGGCCGGGTGCTCTCCGCCATCGGCACCACCTCCGCCGCCTTCGAGCCGGACCGGCTGAGCGTGGCCATCAACGGCGTGTGGGTGTGCCGCGACGGCGGGGTCGGCGAGGACCGCGACCAGGTCGACATGCGCTTCCGCGAGGTGCACATCGTCGCCGACCTGGCGGCCGGCTCCGACACCGCCACCATCTGGACCAACGACCTCACCGCCGACTACGTCCACGAGAACAGCGCGTACTCGTCATGACCGGCACCCGCAAGCACACCGCGCTGCCCAAGGCGCAGATCCTCATCGAGGCGCTGCCCTGGCTGACCCGCCACCACGGCAAGACCGTCGTCATCAAGTTCGGCGGCAACGCCATGGTGGACGAGGAACTCAAAGCCGCCTTCGCCCAGGACGTCGTCTTCCTGCGGCACGCCGGGCTCAAGCCGGTCGTGGTGCACGGCGGCGGCCCCCAGATCAGCGCCGCCCTCGACCGGCACGGCATCGTCAGCGAGTTCAAGGCCGGCCTCCGGGTCACCACCGAGGAGGCCATGGACGTCGTACGGATGGTGCTGGCCGGGCAGGTGCAGCGGGAGCTGGTCGGGCTGCTCAACCAGCATGGGCCGCTCGCCGTCGGGCTCACCGGCGAGGACGCCCGCACCATGACCGCCACCAAGCACCGGCCCCGGGTCGACGGCGAACTCGTCGACATCGGGCGGGTCGGCGAGATCACCGGGATCGACACCGGCGCGATCGAGGCGCTGCTCGCCGACGGCCGGATCCCGGTGATCTCCTCCATCGCCCGCAGCGCGGACGACGGGCATGTCTACAACGTCAACGCGGACACGGCGGCGGCGGCGCTCGCCGCGGCACTGGGCGCCGAGACCCTCATGGTCCTCACCGACGTCGAGGGGCTCTACGAGGACTGGCCGCACAGCGACGAGGTGATCAGCAGGCTCACCGCGAGCCAGCTGGAGAAGCTGCTGCCGGAGCTGTCCGCCGGGATGGTGCCGAAGATGCAGGGCTGTCTGCACGCCGTCCGGGGCGGTGTCACCACCGCCCGGGTCATCGACGGCCGGGTCCAGCACTCGATCCTGCTGGAGATCTTCACGGATGAAGGCATCGGCACGATGGTCGTGCCCGACGAGCCGCGGGGGGACACCGAATGAGCACCGACGAGACGACCGCCAACGACGCCCTCACCGGGCGCTGGCAGGGCGCGCTCATGAACAACTACGGCACGCCCCGGCTGCCCCTGGTGCGCGGTGAGGGAGCCCGGCTGTGGGACGCCGACGGCACCGAGTACACCGACTTCGTCGGCGGGATCGCGGTCAACGCGCTCGGCCACGCCCACCCCGCCGTCGTGGCCGCGGTGACCCGGCAGATCGCGTCCCTGGGCCATGTCTCCAACCTTTTCGTCGCCGAACCGCCGGTCGCGCTCGCCGAACGGCTGCTCCAGCTCTTCGGCCGGAGCGGCAAGGTGTTCTTCTGCAACTCCGGTGCCGAAGCCAACGAGGGCGCCTTCAAGATCGGGCGGCTGACCGGGCGCGGCCACATGGTCGCCACCGAGGGCGGCTTCCACGGCCGCACCATGGGCGCCCTCGCGCTCACCGGCCAGCCCGGCAAGCAGGAGCCGTTCCGGCCGCTGCCCGGTGACATCACCCATGTGCCGTACGGCGACGCGCAGGCGCTGGCCGCCGCGGTCACCGAGGACACCGCGTTCGTCATCATCGAGCCGATCCAGGGCGAGAACGGGGTCGTCGTCCCGCCGCCCGGCTATCTCAAGGCGGCCCGCGCGATCACCGCCGCGACCGGCAGCCTGCTGGTGCTGGACGAGGTGCAGACCGGGGTCGGGCGCACCGGGCACTGGTTCGCCTACCAGGCCCACGAAGGCGTCCTGCCGGATGTCGTCACCCTCGCCAAGGGGCTCGGCGGCGGGCTCCCGCTGGGCGCCACGGTCGCCTTCGGCCGGGCCGCGGAGCTGCTCCAGCCCGGCCAGCACGGGACGACGTTCGGCGGGAACCCCGTGGCGTGCGCCGCCGGGCTCGCCGTCCTCGACACCGTCGCGGACGACGGGCTGCTGGCCAACGTCAAGCGGCAGAGCGAGGCTCTGCGGGACGGGATCGAGAGGCTCGGACATCCGCTGGTCGCGCATGTCCGGGGTGCGGGGCTGCTGCTGGGTATCGTGCTCACACAGCCGCTCGCACCGCGGGTGCAGCAGGCGGCCCAGGACGCCGGCTTCCTGGTCAACGCGCCCGCCCCCGACGTCGTACGGCTGATGCCGCCGCTGAATCTCGGCGACGACCAGGTGGCGGCGCTGCTCCGGGCACTGCCGGGTGTGCTCGACGCGGCGGGCGGGGACGGACGATCCGGCGAATGAACCGGGGATTGAGACGACGATGAGTCAGGCGCAGGACCATGAGCAGACGCCGGAAGGCGGGGCCGGGCCCGCGGTGCCGCAGACGCGGACCGCGCGGCACCGGCGGATCGTGGACATCCTCAACCGGCAGCCGGTGCGGTCGCAGAGCCAGTTGGCGAAGCTGCTCGCGGACGATGGGCTGAGTGTCACCCAGGCCACGTTGTCGCGGGACCTCGACGAGCTGAACGCGGTGAAGATCCGGGACAACGAGGGTGATCTGATCTACGCGGTGCCCAGTGAGGGCGGGTTCCGTACGCCGCGGGCGCCGCTCGGGGAGTCGGCGAAGGAGGAGCGGATGCGGCGGCTCTCCGCGGAGCTGCTGATCTCCGCGGAGGCTTCGGCGAATCTGGTGGTGCTGCGGACTCCTCCGGGGGCGGCGCAGTTTCTGGCGTCGGCGATCGATCAGGCCGAGCTGCATGACATTCTCGGGACGATCGCCGGGGACGACACGGTGCTGTTGATCAGTCGGCGGGGGGATGGGGGGCAGGCGTTGGCGGATCATCTGCTGCGGTTGGCTCAGAACGGGGGGTGACGTTACGGGGGGTGGTGGTCGGGTGCGGGTCGGTTGTGGTTGGTCGCGCAGTTCCTCCCCCAGAGGGGGTACCCCCAGCGCCCCTGAAAAGCACGGGCGCTGCCCCTGCCCGCGTGCATGGTTCGGGTCACTTTTGCCTGCGTGCGCGGTTCCCCGCGCCCCTGAAAGGCCCCCGTGTCCCTGAAAGGTCCCTCAGCCCAGGCGGGCTGCCAAGCCGCCCGTGCAGCGGACCTCGTCGCCCGCTGTGATCAGGAGGGCCTCCACGCCCGGGAGGGACTCCAGCCAGGCCAGGCCCTCTCGGGAGCCCATCGCGAACGCCGCCGTGGCCCAGCAGTCCGCCCAGGTCAGCCGGGGGCCCACCACCGTCACCGCCACCAGGTCCGTCACCGCGGAGCGGCCCGTGCGCGGGTCCACGATGTGCGCGCCCCGCTCCGCCGTGCCCGAGGTCGCCACCGCCAGCTCCGCCAGACCGGAGGAGGAGATCACCGCCGCGAGGCCCCCGGGGCGCACCGGGTCCGCGATGCCCACCCGCCAGGGGCGGTCCGCCGCCGGTGCCCCCAGCACCTGCACATCGCCACCGCCGTTCACACTCACCCCCACCACCCCCGGCACCGCCGCCAGCCGCAGCGCCGCCCGCTCCACCGACCAGCCCTTCACGATCCCGGTCGGATCGACCCGGCCCCGGTAGCGGGTGCTGAACCAGCCCTCGCTCACCCGTTCCGCCTCCGCGCCGAGCCCCAGCACCTCCGCCATCTCCGGCGCGCACTGCCCGACCGTCAGCTCCCCGGCCGCCAGCCGGGACACCTGGCTGTCCTCGCGGTACGTGCTGAACACCGCGTCGGCCTCGTGCAGCCCCGCGACCACCTCCCGCACGGCCGCCCGCACCTCGCCCGGCTCACCGCCCCGGACGTCCAGCGAGAACACGGTGCCCATCACCTCCTCCGCGTGCCGGAGCGTGGCGGGGGCGGGCGCGGGATCGGTCACCGGCTCAGCCACCGGCCTGGTCCAGCGCCGATTGCAGCGACTGCTGGTACCCGGTGCTGGTGTAGGTCGCGCCGGACACCGTGTCGATCCGCGCGCTGCCCGCGGCCACCGCCGCCGCGTTCAGCTTCGGTACCGCGTCCGTGGTGACCTGGGTGCTCCGGCCGCCGCTCGGCGCCTGCACGGTCTCCGCCTCGACGATCTTCCCGCCGCTGACCGTGATCCGTACCTGTACCGGGCCGTACTGCGTCTCGGCCGCCTCACCCGTCAGCACCTGACGCTCGGCCGGGGCGTCCGGGGCGGCCGGTGGTGTCGCAGGGGTAGAGGTCTTCAGCTGGTCCAGGGCCGATTGCAGGGACTGCTTGTATCCCGCGCTGGTGTAGGTCGCGCCGGACACCGTGTCGATCTGCGCGCTGCCCGTCTCCACCGCCGCCGCGTTCAGCTTGGGCACGGCGTTCCCGGTGACCTGCGTGCTCTGGCCGCCGCTCGGTGCCTGGACCGCCTCGGCCGCGGTGATCTTCCCACCGGTGACCGTGATCCGGACCTGTACCGGGCCGTACTGGGTCTGCGCGACGGTGCCGGTGACCGCGCCGCCGCCCGCGGGCTGGGCACCGCCCTGGGCGGACTGCTGCCCGCCGGCCGGCGGCTGGGCGCCCACCGCGGCGGCGCCGGGGTCGGAGCCCGGCTTCATCGACAGCAGCAGCACGATGCCGGACACGGTGGCCGCGGTGGCGAGCACGGCACGCCGGACGGGATGGCTCTTCTTCATGGTCTGCCGGTCTCCTGATGCTCGCTCACATCGCGAACGACTCGAAGTGGATGCGGCGGGCCGGAACGCCCGCGCCGCGCAGTGCCTCGTACACCGTCTGGGCGAAGCCGGGCGGCCCGCACAGGAACACGTCGTGGCGGTCGATGTCGGGGATCTTGCGGCGCAGGGTGTCCGCGGAGATGTCCGGGCGGGCCCCGTCGGGGCTGTTCACCGCGTACATCAGCCGGGCGCCCCGCTCGTCCGCGATGGCGGACAGCTCGTCCCACAGGGCCAGGTCCTGGGTGCTGGTGGCCCGGTAGAGCAGGGTGATGTCACCGGAGGCGCCGGGCAGGGTCTCGAACAGCGCCCGCATCGGGGTGATCCCGACGCCGCCCGCCACCAGCAGCACCTTGCCCCGGCTGCGCCGCGACGCGGTCAGCGCTCCGTAGGGGCCCTCCGCCCACACCCGGGTGCCGGGGCGCAGCTCGCGCAGCCCGCCGCTGTGGTCGCCGATCGCCTTCACGGTGATCCGCAGCATGTCCGGGCGCGGCGCCGCCGACAGGGAGTACGGATGGGAGCTGAAGCGCATGCCCGGCGCCAGGAACCGCCAGCGGAAGAACTGCCCCGCCTCCGCGCCCATCCGGTGCAGCTTGCGCCCGCCGATCAGCACCGACACGATCCCCGGTGTCTCCTCGACGACCGCCTCGACCCGCATCCGGTGCCGCAGGTTCAGCCGGACCGGAGTGATGATCCGGAACCACAGCACCAGCGCGGTGACCACCCCGTACAGCCCGTACCAGAACGTCTTCGCGACCGGCTCCACGGCGAAGTCGTTGCCGGTGGAGATCTGGTGCCAGAACGTCAGGAACACCGCCGCGTACGTCGTCAGATGCACGTGGTACCAGGTGTCGTACGGCATCCGGCGGCGCACCGGGCCGATCGAGACCAGGCCGATCAGTACCAGCAGGGCGGTGCCGATGGCGGCCTTGCCCATGTCGGGGAGCTGGTTGATGGAGTCGGTGGTCTGGCGGACGATGTCGGCGAGGCCGAGACCGGCCTGGCGGGCGTATCCCCACATGATCAGGAAGACATGGGCGAGGACCAGGCAGAGGGTGTAGCGGCCGGTCATGGCGTGCCAGCGGGCGACCCGGTCCGAGCCGACCCGCCGTTCCAACGCGGGCACGCGGGCCATCTGAAGCACCACCAGCGCCATCAGATAGCCCGCGAGCAGTCCGGTGATACGGCCCGCGTTGATGATCCGTCCCGTGTCGTCGCCGATGGAGGGGGTGTTGTGCCACCACAGCCAGAGCACGGCGGCGGCGCCCGCCCACACCACGATCAGCAGGGGCACGGCCGGGGAGCGGCGCGGGCGGATGCGGCGCATGGTCTGCCGCCGGGCGGCACGGCCGCCTGCGAGCGTGCTGGTCACGGTTCCTCCGGGGACGGGGGCGACGGATGTGTCGAAGTCCCTTGGCCCAGAGATACGTGCCGGGTCCGCCGTGCGTTCAGCCCGCCGGACGGGTCGCGAAAGCGCTGCTCAGTAGCGGGTCACGGCGGTCGCCCCGCCCTCGGTGCCGATCGCGATGTGCGGACGGGCCGACGGCCGCGCCCAGGCGAGGATCGTCCGCATGGCGTCGGCGGGGACGGAGACACAGCCCGCCGTCGGACCGCTGCCGTTGACATGCAGGAAGATCCCGGCGCCGCGCCCGCGCACCGGGGCGCGGTAGTTGAAGCCGACGACGAGCGCGTGCGCGTACTGCGTGCCGTACGTGATCATGTGTTCGGCCTGGTCGGCCCGGCAGTCGGCGGCGCGCGGCTCGCTCCAGCGGTTGTAGTCCTTCGAGGCGTTGTCCTGGCACCACCAGGACTCCGCCCGCACCGGCCGGAAGGCGTACGTCGTCCCGGGCGGCGCGGGCTGGATGCCGAACGCGTACGGCAGGTCGTACAGGCCGGTGGGGGTGGTGTTCGTGCCCTGTTTCCGGGTGGCGCCGTCGACCAGCCCGTTCGCGCCGAACCGGGCGGGTGTGGAGCCGGACTCCACCCACTGTCCGCCCTCGCCTCGGTCCCACCAGGTGACCGTGCCGGTGGTCGAGCCGGTGTCCGGGGCCACGGCGGTGATCAGCTGGTCGCCGCCCCCGGTGTCGGCCATCCGGCCGGGCAGCGGCCCGGGTCCGGCGGGCGCGGCGCCCAGCAGGGCGGCGGAGGCGATCAGGGCGAGGGCGGCGGCGAGAACGGGGCGCATGTGGCCGACGCTAGGGGCGGGGCGGGGGCGCGGCAGCGCGGGTGGCCCGTTCGGGGGGACGGGTCGGGGGCCGGTCGCTACACCGGGGTCGGCGGGAGCGGCAGCGGCAGTCCCGGCAGCCCGTCCAGGGAGCTGGCCACATGGTCCTTCTTGTGGAAGTACGCGTCGAGCGAGGTGTCGTCCTCCCGGGCGAACCGCCGCCCGTGCAGCTCGCGGTCCTCGTCGTACGTCATCAGCGGGACGGCGTAGCCGCAGGTGTCGCGGATCAGTTCGGCGGTGACGACGATGATCGCGCGCAGCCCGTGGCGGGTGGAGTCGATGGCGGGGAAGCGGGCGAGCAGGCCAGGGAAGCGCGGGTCGTCGCGGAAGACCGGCTCGCCCCGGCCGTGCACCCGCACGATGTTCGGTGGTCCCTGGAAGGCGCACCACATCAGGGTGATCCGGCCGTTCTCCCGCAGATGGGCGATGGTCTCGGCGTTCGACCCGGCGAAGTCCAGATACGCCACGGTCGATCCGTCGAGCACGGCGAAGGAGCCTTTGAGGCCCTTGGGGGAGAGGTTGACCGTCCCCTCGTCGGACAGCGGGGCGGTCGCGGTGAAGAAGAGCGGCTGCTCTTCGATGAACGTACGGAGTCTGCCGTCTATGCGCTCATATGTCTTTCCCACGCCTAAAGGTTATTCCGCCTAACGATTCCTGGGCAATGGGAAATAGTGGGGGGTGGGACCGGAAAGTGGGGGAGGGAGTGAGACCGGAACGTGGGGGGAGACCGGAAATTGACTGATCATGCAGAGGTCTGCATAATCATGCAGGACGGTGACGTACGGCGTGAGGAGCAGCGCAAGTGAGCAGCAACAGCGGTGACGTTCGGCTCTGGGGCGGCCGTTTCGCCGACGGTCCCGCCGAGGCCCTGGCGAAGCTGTCCGCGTCCGTCCACTTCGACTGGCGGCTCGCCCCCTACGACATCGCCGGTTCCCGCGCCCACGCGCGCGTCCTCCACACGGCCGGGCTGCTCACCGAGGACGAGCTGACCCGGATGCTCGCCGGGCTCGACCGGCTGGAGGCGGATGTCGCCGACGGCTCCTTCACCGGCACCATCGCCGACGAGGACGTCCACACCGCGCTGGAGCGGGGGCTGCTGGAGCGGCTCGGGCCCGACCTCGGCGGCAAGCTGCGCGCCGGGCGGTCCCGCAACGACCAGGTGGCGACCCTCTTCCGGATGTATCTGCGCGACCACGCCCGGACCGTCGGCGGTCTGATCGCCGACCTCCAGGACGCCCTGGTCAGCCTCGCCGACGCCCACCCCGACGTGGCCATGCCCGGCCGCACCCATCTCCAGCACGCCCAGCCGGTGCTGTTCGCCCACCATGTCCTCGCCCATGTCCAGGCCCTGTCCCGGGACGCCGAGCGGCTGCGCCAGTGGGACGAGCGCACCGCCGTCTCGCCGTACGGCTCCGGCGCGCTCGCGGGCAGCAGCCTCGGCCTCGACCCGGAGGCGGTGGCGAAGGAGCTGGGCTTCGAGCACGGTTCCGCGGCCAACTCCATCGACGGCACGGCGTCCCGGGACTTCGTCGCCGAGTTCGCCTTCATCACCGCGATGATCGGGGTGAACCTCTCCCGGATCGCCGAGGAGGTCATCATCTGGAACACGAAGGAGTTCTCCTTCGTCACCCTGCACGACGCCTTCTCCACCGGCTCCTCGATCATGCCGCAGAAGAAGAACCCGGACATCGCGGAGCTGGCGCGCGGCAAGTCGGGCCGTCTGATCGGCAACCTCACCGGCCTTATGGCGACCCTCAAGGCCCTCCCGCTCGCCTACAACCGCGACCTCCAGGAGGACAAGGAGCCGGTCTTCGACTCGATCGACCAACTGGAGATCCTGCTGCCCGCCTTCACCGGCATGATGGCCACCCTCACCGTCCACCGCGAGCGGCTGGAGGAACTGGCCCCGGCCGGGTTCTCGCTGGCCACCGACATCGCCGAGTGGCTGGTCAAGCAGGGCGTCCCGTTCCGCGTCGCCCACGAGGTGGCGGGCGAGTGCGTGAAGGCGGCGGAGGCCGAGGGCAAGGAACTGGCCGACCTCACCGACGACCAGTTCGCCAAGATCTCCACCCACCTCACCCCCGAGGTCCGCACGGTCCTGAACGTCCCCGGCGCCCTGGCATCCCGCAACGCCCGAGGCGGCACGGCGCCCAGCGCGGTGGCCATCCAACTGGCGGAGGTGAAGGCGGACCTGGGGGTCCAGCGTGCGTGGGCGTCCGCCAAGGAACGAGGCTGAGGGCCGCTGTCGACGCCGGGGGGCGTCACGCCCTCGGGGGCGCGGCTCGACGCCGGGGGGCGTCACGCCCTCAGGGGCGCTGGGGGTACCCCCTCTGGGGGAGGAACTGCGCGACCAGCCACAACGAACCCGCACCCGCCCGACAACCCCCACCCCTCCCCCCGTAGGCGCCGAAGCCCCACCCCACCGCATCCCGGGTTACGTTGACCCCGTCACCGAACCGAACACGCGACGCCGATCGACGGAGCCCGCGATGCCCTTCGCCCGCCTGTCCACCGCCACCACCCCCACCGCGCACATCGGCCTCGGCCTCGCCGCGGTGGGCCGCCCCGGCTACCTCACCCTCGACCGCGAAGAAGCCCTCGGCGAGCACCGCAGCCCCGAAGACCTCCGCACCCGCGCCCACGACCTCCTCACCGCCGCCTACGCCCAAGGCGTCCGCTACTTCGACACGGCCCGCTCCTACGGCCGCGCAGAGGAGTTCCTCGCCGCCTGGCTCACCGCGAACCCGGGGATCGACGACGTCGTCATCGGCAGCAAATGGGGCTACACCTACACCGCCGACTGGTCCGTCGACGCCGAGCAGCACGAGGTCAAGGACCACTCCCTCGCCACCTACGAACGCCAGCGCCGCGAAACCGCCGCGCTGCTCGGCGACCGTCTCGACCTCTACCAGATCCACTCCGTGACCCCGGACAGCCCCGCGCTCACCGACAAGGCCCTGCACGCCGAGCTGGCGAAGGCCGCCGCCGAGGGCGTCACCGTCGGCTTCTCCACCAGCGGCCCCGCCCAGGCGGACGCCATCCGCGCCGCCCTCGCCGTCACGGTCGACGGCGAGCCCCTCTTCCGTACCGTCCAGTCGACGTACAACGCGCTGGAGACCTCCGCCGGGCCCGCGCTCGCGGAGGCGCACGACGCCGGTCTGACGGTGATCGTCAAGGAGGCGATGGCCAACGGCCGCCTCGCGGACCCGCACGCGCCGGACGCGCTGGCCGCCGTCGCCCGGGAGACCGGTCAGGGCGCCGACGCCGTCGCGCTCGCCCTGGTGCTGCGCGAGCCCTGGGCCGGAGTGGTGCTCTCCGGCGCCGCGACCGTCACCCAGCTCGCCGCCAATCTGCACGCGGCGGTCGTCGACCTGGACGACGATCAGCTGACCCGGCTCGGCGCGCTCGCCGAGGACCCCGGGACGTACTGGGACCACCGCGCCCACCTGCCCTGGCACTGACCCCTCTGACCTGCGCGTTCAGTCTTCTCACTCACCCGTGACATGAATCACGCACGCCCAGGGTGAGACATCACTGTCTCAAATGGGTTATCGTCGTCTCATGGCAGTCGATCGTGACCAGGTGCTGCGCTCCGCCGCGGCGCTGCTCACCCACAAATCCACCGCGACCATGGACGAGGTCGCCAAGGCGGCGGGCATCAGCCGCGCCACCCTGCACCGGCACTTCGCCGGGCGGGACGCCCTGATCCGGGCCCTGGAGGCGCTGGGCATCGCCGAGTGCGAGGCCGCCCTCGAACGGGCCCGGCTCGACGAGGGCGCCGCGGCCGGCGCCGTCCGCAGGCTCGTCCGTGAGATCGAGCCGTCCGCCGCCCTGCTCGCCTTCCTCTACACCGAGAACCAGCTGTTCGAGGGCGAGGAGCGGGACGCGGGCTGGCAGCGCCTGGACGACCGGATGACCGCGCTGTTCCGGCGCGGTCAGGACAGCGGTGAGTTCCGCATCGACCTGACCCCCGTCTGGCTCACCGAGGCGCTCTACGGCCTGGTGGGCGCCGCGGCCTGGGCCGTGCAGGACGGCCGGGTCGCCGCCAAGGACTTCGAGACCATGATCGTCGAGCTGCTGCTCGGCGGAGCGATACGGAGAGAGGAATCATGAGCAGCACCGTGCGGGTGGCGGCCCCGACCGAGGTGGTCAAGCGTCCCGGCCGCTGGCTGGCGCTGGCCGTCCTGGTCCTCGCCGTCCTGCTGGTGGCCGTCGACGCGACCGTCCTCGGCCTGGCCACGCCGTACATCAGCGAGGACCTCGACCCCACCGGGACCCAGCTGCTGTGGATCGGTGACGTCTACTCCTTCGTCATCGCCGGTCTGCTGGTCTCCATGGGCAGCCTCGGTGACCGGATCGGCCGCAAGCGCATCCTGCTGATCGGCGCGACCGCGTTCGGCGCGGTCTCCGTGCTCAACGCCTACGCGACGACGCCGGAGCTGATGATCGTGGCCCGTGCGCTGCTCGGTGTGGCGGTTGCCACGCTGATGCCGGCCACGCTGGCGCTGATCCGCAACCTCTTCCACGACCCGCGCGAGCGCAGCCTCGCCATCGGCATCTGGGGCGCCACCGCGTCCGCGGGTGCCGCGATAGGCCCGATCATGGGCGGCTTCCTGCTGGAGCACTTCTGGTGGGGCTCGGTCTTCCTGATCAACCTGCCCGTGATGGCGGTGCTCGTCGTGGTCGGCGCCAAGCTGCTGCCCGAGTCCCGCAACCCGCAGCGCGGTCCCTGGGACCTGATCAGCGTCCTGCTGTCGCTGGTCGGCATGATCGCCGTGGTGTACGCCATCAAGGAGGCGGCCAGCCATGGCTTCGCGTGGGCCACGCTCGGCGCGGCGGTCCTCGGCGCGGCGGCGCTGTACGGGTTCGTCCGCCGCCAGTTCACCCTTCCCGCGCCGCTGCTGGACGTCCGGCTGTTCCGCAACCGGGGCTTCAGCGGCGCCGTGCTCGCCGATCTGCTGACCATCCTCGGGCTGTCCGGGCTGGTGTTCTTCCTGTCCCAGTACTTCCAGCTGGTGCAGGGCAGGCGTCCGCTGGAGGCCGGGCTCGCCGAGCTGCCGGCCGCGATCGGCGCGGTGAGCGCGGGTCTGCTCGCCGGTGTGGCGGCCCGCCGCTTCTCGGTGCGGTCCGTGGTCACCGGCGGACTCGCCGCGGTCGGTCTGGCGCTGGGCGCGCTGACCTTCATGGACCAGTCCACCGGCTATCCGCTGCTCGGCGCCGCCCTGCTGGTCGTCGGCCTCGGCGCGGGCTTCGCGTTCACCGTCACGGCGGACGTCATCCTGGCCGCCGTACCGAAGGAGCAGGCGGGCGCCGCCTCGGCGGTCTCGGAGACGGCCTACGAACTCGGCGCCGCGCTCGGCATCGCCCTGCTCGGCTCCATCGTCACCGGCGTCTACCGGGGCTTCGCCGCCCCGCCGGGGACACCGCAGTCGGCCCATGAGTCGCTGGGCGGCGCGGTGGAGGCGGCGTCCGGGATGCCCGCCCAGCAGGGCGCGCAGATGCTGGACGCGGCCCGCGAGTCGTTCGTCAGCGGTCTGACCACGGCGGCGGGCATCGGCTCCGCGGTGCTGCTCGCCGCGGCGGTCGCGGCCTGGTTCCTGCTGCGCGGGCAGCGGCTGGAGAGCGCCGCCACGGCGTAGGGCTCCTCTGGGGGCGGCCTCTGCGGGGGCCGTCCCTTTGGAGCGGGTTCAGGGAGGCCGCCGCTTGGGGACCGTGGTCACGGAAGCCGCCTCGTGGGGGCCGCGTCCACGGGAAGCCGCCCGCTAGGGACTGCCTCCACGGGAAGCCGCCCTAAAGGGACCGCCTCCACGGAAGCCGCCCTATGGGCACCGCCTCCGCGTAGGGCGCCGATATGTAGGGGTCGCGTCTCCGCTTTAAGTCCCTTTTCGCGTCCACCTGATGGTCTTGACTCCGTCACCGTCGTCAGCACACGACAGAAGGAGTCACCGACCATGACCCGACGCATCCGCCTCCTGGTCACCCTGGGCGCCGTGCTCACCGCCGGTCTCTCCGCCGGCGGTGCCACCTGGGCCGGTCACGGCGAGCCCGCCGAGGACCGGATCAGCTATGTCATCCGGGAGACCGACGAGAACGCCGTCGGCACCGCCGCCGACGCGTACGACGACTGCCCGTGGTGGGACGGCCCCGGCTCGGCCACCGGCCCCTCCGGGACGCCGTCCGAAGCCCCGTCCGAAGCCCCGTCCGACACTCCGTCCGACGCCCCGGCCGACGTGGCCTCCACGCTGTGACCGTCTCCGAGGGCAAGCTCCTCGAAGAGGCGCTCTTCGAGGTCAAGCGGGTGATCGTGGGCCAGGACCGCATGGTGGAGCGGATGTTCACCGCGATCCTGGCCCGGGGCCACTGTCTGCTGGAGGGCGTCCCCGGCGTCGCCAAGACCCTCGCGGCCAAGACCCTCGCCCAGGTGGTCGGCGGACGCTTCGCCCGGGTCCAGTTCACCCCCGACCTGGTCCCCTCCGACATCACCGGCACCCGGATCTACCGCCCGTCACAGGAGACCTTCGACATCGAGCCCGGCCCCGTGATGGCCAATGTGGTGCTCGCCGACGAGATCAACCGCGCCCCCGCCAAGGTGCAGTCCGCCCTGCTGGAGGTCATGGGCGAACACCAGGTCTCGATCGGCGGCACCACCCTGTCGGTGCCCGAGCCGTTCCTCGTCCTCGCCACCCAGAACCCCATCGAGTCCGAGGGCGTCTACCAGCTCCCCGAGGCCCAGCGCGACCGGTTCCTGCTGAAGGTGGACGTCGAGGCGCCCAGCGAGTCCGAGGAACTCGCCATCCTCTACCGGATGAGCGTCGACCCGCCCCGCGCGCGTCCCGTCCTCACCCCGGAGACCCTGGTCGCCCTCCAGCGCGCCGCCGACGACGTCTTCGTCCACCACGCCGTCGCCGAGTACGCCGTACGGCTCGTCGTCGCCACCCGGGACCTCGCCGGGCCCGGCAGCAGGCTCGCGCACGGCGCCGGACCGCGCGCCACCCTCGGCCTGGTCGCCGCCGCCCGCGCCCTCGCCCTGCTGCGCGGCCGGGCCTACGTCCTGCCCGAGGACGTCCACGACCTCGCCCACGAGGTCGTCGCGCACCGGCTGGTGCTGTCCTTCGACGCGCTCGCCGACGGCGTCGACGCCGGACAGATCGTCGACGAGGTGCTCGCCGCCGTCGAACGGCCCCGCGTCAGCCCGCGCCGTGAGGTCGGGGAGGAGGCGGTCGCATGAGCGCGCCGACCCTGCGCGACCTCACCCCCGAACAGGCGCTCCGGCATCTGGAACTCCTCTTCACCCGCCGCCCCGACGGACTGCTCCAGGGCGACCACGCCTCCGCCGTCCCGGGACCCGGCAGCGAGACCGCCGAGACCAGGCCGTACCTCATCGGCGACGACGTGCGGATGATGGACTGGAACGCCACCGCCCGCACCACCGTCCCGCACGTCCGGCGCACCCTCGCCGACCGCGAACTGACCATCTGGCTCGTCCTCGACGCCTCCGCCAGCATGGACTTCGGCACCGCGCGGATGGAGAAGCGGGACCTCGCGGTCGGCGCCGCCGCGGCCGTCGCCTTCCTCACCGAACGCGCGGGCAACCGGCTCGGCGCCCAGCTCACCGGCCCCGACGGCATCCGCCGTATCCCGCCGCGCGGAGGCCGCCGCCATCTGCTGTCCATCCTGTACGCCGCGCTGGACCGGCCCCGGGTCGAACCCGGCGTCCCCGAGCACAGCCTCGGCGAGGCGCTGCACGCCCTGCGCGAACTGCCCGCGCGCGGCATGGTCGCGGTGGTCTCCGACTTCCTGGAGACCGGCTGGGAACAGCCGCTGCGGGTCGCCGCCCGCCGCCACCAGGTCCTCGCCATCGAGACCGTCGACCCGCGCGAGCTGGAACTGCCCGCCGTCGGTCTGCTCACCCTCGTCGACCCGGAGACCGGCCGCCGCCGCGAGGTCCCCACCCACTCCCGGCGGCTGCGTGAGCGCTACGCGCAGGCCGCGCTGGAGCAGCGGGCCCTCATCCGGCAGTCCATCCGCGCCTCGGGCGCCGCCCATCTGCGGCTGCGCACCGACCGCGACTGGGTACGGGACGTGGCCCGCCATGTCGAGGCCCAGCGCCGCAGGTCCGGCGGGGGCGCCGCGTGAGCGCCCGCGAGGAGACCCAGAAGCCCCATGAGCCTCCTGGAGGAGACCCCGCGAGCCTCCTGGCCCCCGCGAGCTGCCGGGAGGAGACCCCATGAGCCTGATATCGCCCGGCTGGCTGGCGCTGCTGCTGCCGCTGCTCGCCCTGATCGCCGCCTATGCGGTGGTGCAGCGCCGGCGCACCCGCTACGCCGTCCGGTTCACCAATCTCGATCTGCTGGACAAGGTCGCCCCCCACCGCCCCGGGCGGCGGCGCCACATCCCGGCCGCGGCCTTCTGCGCCGCGCTCGCCCTGCTGGTCGTGGGGTTCGCCCGGCCCACCACCGAGGTCCAGGTGCCCCGGGAGCGGGCCACCATCGTCATCGCCTTCGACGTCTCGGTCTCCATGGAGGCCACCGACATCGCCCCGAACCGCTTCGAGGCCGCCCGGGAGGCCGCCCTCGCGTTCGTGGACCAGCTCCCCGAGCGGTTCAACGCCGGGCTCGTCCCGTTCAGCGGCTCGGCGACCGTCGCGGTCGCGCCGACCACCGATCGGGCGGCGCTGCGCACCGCCATCGAGTGGCTCAGCACCGGCCAGGGCACCGCCATCGGCGACGCGGTGATCGCCGCCCGGGGCGCGATCCGGGCGCTGGACGCACGGGCCGAGACCGAGCCCCCGCCCGCCCACATCGTGCTGCTCTCCGACGGCTCCAGCACCACCGGCCGCTCGGTGGAGGAGGCCGCGCGGGAGGCCGCCGCCGAGCAGATCCCGGTCTCCACGATCGCCTACGGCACCGACGAGGGCACGATCACCCTCGACACCGGCGACACCGTCCCGGTCCCGGCCGACGGCCCCGCCCTGGAGGGCCTCGCCGAGGCCACCGGCGGCGACTTCCACGAGGCCGCCACCGGCGAGGAACTCCAGGCGGTCTACGAGGACATCGGCAGCTCCGTCGGCTACCGCACCGAGGAGCGCGAGATCTGGGCGTGGTTCGTGGCCGCGGGCCTGATCGCCGCGCTGGCCGCCGCCGCGACGTCCCTCCTCTGGTTCTCCCGACTGCCATGAACGCCGCCTACCTGCCGCCGCCGGCACCGGCTGGCATGAGCGCCCTTGACCGGCCGCCGCCGATACCGGCTGTCGTGAACGCCGCCTACCTGCCGCCGCCGACATCGGCTGCCGTGAACGCCCTTGACCGGCCGCCGCCGATACCGGCTGCCGTGAACGCCCTTGATCTGCCGCTGCCGGTACCGGCTGCCGTGAACGCCCTTGACCTGCCGCCGCCGACATCGGCTGCCGTGAACGCCCTTGACCTGTCGCTGCCGGTACCGGCTGTCGTGAACGCCGCCTACCTGCCGCCGCCGACACCGGCTGCCATGAGCGCCCCCGACCGGCCGCCGCCACCGACACCGGCCGCCGTGAACGCCCCCGACCCACCCCCGTCGACACCGGCTCCCCGCCGCCCCGACCGCCCCGACCGCCCCTTCTGGCTTGCCCATCACCCCCGCCCAAGGAGACAGCCCATGACCGACGACGGCCGGCCCGGCCCCGGCGACCGACTGGAGACGCCCGGACCGTACGGCGCCCGCCCCGTCCCGCCCGGCGTCCCGGCGGTCGACAACGGTCTGCTGCCCGCGCACCCCGTGGCCCGCGCCAACGGCTACCTCGGCGACCGGGGCGGCACCCTCCCCCCGCCCACCGACCCCGCCCCCGACCGGCAGGACACCCCGCCCCCGCCGTACACCGCCCCCGCCCCGCACGCCCCCGCCTCGCACGCCTCCTCCCCGCACGCCCCCCTCCCCGGTCTCGGCGCCCCCCGCGGCCCCGGCTTCCTCGCCGGGCGCCCGCCCGAGCCCCCGCCCCACGCCGCCGCACCCGAATCCCCGTCCCCGTTTCCGTCACCGAACCCCGCCCCCTACGCCACCTTCCGGCACCCCCAGCCCCGCCCGGCGCCGCGGCCCCCCGCCGGGCCCGGCTCGCGGTTCGCCGCCACCCTGGCCGTCCTGCTGGCCGCGGTCCTCGCGGGCGGGGCCGCCGGATACGGCGCCGCGGGCTTCGCCGGCGACGACCCCGCGGACGCGCCCGTCCAGGCGGGCGACCTGGAGGCGGTCGCCGCACGGGTGCTGCCCAGCGTGGTGTCGGTGGAGACGGACGATGGCCAGGGCTCCGGCTTCGTCTTCGACGACCGCGGCCGGGTCCTCACCAACGCCCATGTGGTGTCCGGCAGCTCCCGGGTCACCCTGGAGCTCCAGGACGGCCGCAGACTGGACGCCGAGGTGGTCGGCGAGGACCCCGCCAACGACGTGGCCGTGCTGGAGCCGGAGACCGCCCGGGGCCTCGCCGCCGCCGACCTGGCCACCGGAGTGCCGCCCGCCGTCGGGGACACCGTCCTCGCGATCGGCTCGCCGCTCGGCCTCAGCGGAACGGTGACCTCGGGTATCGTCAGCGCACTCGACCGGGACGTCCGGCTGGGCGACGGCGGCCGGCGCAGGGCGCTCCAGACCGACGCGTCGATCAACCCCGGCAACTCCGGCGGACCGCTGGTCGACGACGCGGGCCGGGTCATAGGGATCAATACGGCCATCGCCACGTTGAACCAGGAGACGGGCGGCTCCATAGGCATCGGCTTCGCGATTCCCGTGGCCGACGCCCTGGCCGCCGCCGAGACCATCATCGACGGGGGCTGACCATGACGCCGACCCTGACGTCGACCCCCACCACCCCCCACAGCACAGCGCCGCACCGGAGGCCGAGATGAGACTGCTCGTGGTCGAGGACGAGGAGGACCTGGTCGCCGCCCTGCGCGTCGGCCTGGTCCGCGCCGGATACGCCGTCGATGTCGCCCCCGACGTGGACACGGCCGGTGAGAAGCTCGCCGTCAACGACTACGACCTGGTGCTCCTCGACCTCAATCTGCCCGACGGCGACGGATTCGCCGTCTGCCGGTCCATCCGGGCCAGCCCCGGCGGCCCCCGCATCCTGATGCTCACCGCCCGTGACCGCCTCGCCGACCGGGTGCGCGGCCTGGACGAGGGCGCCGACGACTACCTGGTCAAGCCGTTCGCGCTGCCCGAGCTGCTCGCCCGGATCCGCGCCCTGCTGCGCCGCGAGGACGGCGGCACGGCGGTCGTCGAGGTCGGTGAGCTGCGCCTGGACACCGCGCGCTTCGAGGCGTACCGGGGACCGCGGCGGCTGCGGCTCACCCCGAAGGAGTTCGGCGTGCTGCACTATCTGATGACCCGCCCCGGCCAGGTCGTCCCCGCCGAGGAACTCCTGGAACACGTCTGGGACGAGCACGCGGACCCGTTCACCAACACCGTGCGGGTCACCGTCGGCTCCCTGCGCCGGAAGATCACCGGCGAGGACGAACCCCTGATCGAGACGGTGATCCGGCAGGGCTACCGGCTCAAGGACACACCATGAGATTCCTGCGCAGGCTCCGTGCCGTGGTCCGCGCCCTGGGCGCCCGGCTGCCGGCCTTCACCCACACCATCCGGTTCCGTCTGACGGTCCTGTACTCCGGGCTGATCTTCCTGCTCACCGCCCTGGTCCTCGGCGCGGCGTACGTCGCCGTCGAGCGCAGCGGCGAGGCCCACCCGGTCAGCAAGGAGTTCAGCTCGGCGAAGTACGTCAACGACGTGTACGTCGGCGAGGTCGACGTGGTGAAGGTCCAGGAGGTCGAGGCGGCCGTCAACTACGAGACGCTCGGCAATCTGCGCAACTTCTCGCTCGCCGTCCTGGTGCTGCTGGCCATCGCGAGCCCGCTGATCGGCTGGGTCCTCTCCGGCCGGGTGCTGCGCCCGGTGCGTTCGATCTCCCGTACGGCCGCCGACATACAGGCCACCGACCTGTCCCAGCGCATCCGGCTGACCGGCCCCAAGGACGAGCTGCGCGAGCTGGCCGACACCGTCGACCGGATGTTGGACCGGCTGGACGAGGCGTTCCGCGCCCAGCGCCAGCTGATCGACGACGCCTCGCACGAACTGCGCAGCCCGCTGGCGATCATCCGCGCCAATCTGGACGCCGTGCTCACCGCGGAGGAGTCGGACGAGGCGGAGCGGCGGGCCGCCGCCGACAGCGTCGACCGGGCCACGACCCGGATGACCCGCCTGGTCGAGGACCTCCTCGCCACCGCCCGGCGCAACGCGCCCGCCCTGTCGGACTGCGATGTCGATCTCGCCGCGGTCGCCCGTGAGGCGGCCGAGGAGTTCGCGCCGCTGGCCGCCGAACGCGGGCTGATCGTGCGGCGCAGACTGGCGGGCGCGCTGACCGTGATAGGCGATCACGACGCCCTGCGCCGCGCGGTCGGCAACCTGCTCTCCAACGCCGTACGGCTGTCCCCGCCCGCCACCCGCATCACGGTCGCGGCGGGCCGCGAGGGGGGCTGGGTGTGGACGGCGGTGCAGGACGAGGGCCCCGGCATCCTGGACCACGACCAGGCCCGGGTCTTCGACCGCTTCTGGCGGGCCAAGGAGGGCCCGGCCGACGCCCGTGACCGGCACGCCGGTCTTGGCCTCGCCATCGTCCGCCAGATCGTGGAGTCCCACGGTGGCCAGATCCGGCTCTTCTCCAAGGTGGGCGAGGGCTCGACGTTCGTCCTCTGGTTCCCCGCGCCCGGCGAGGAGACCCCCCAGAGCCCCCCGGAGGAGACCCCGTTCCCCGCCCCGCACCGCTAGGGCGGGGTGCCGGTGGCTACGCCGCGTCCTTCGCCTTGGTGGCGTACATGTCCACGTACTCCTGCCCCGACAGCCGCATGACCTCGGTCATCACGGAGTCCGTCACGGCCCGCAGCACATAACGGTCCCGGTCCATGCCCTCGTACCGGGAGAACTCCAGGGCCTCGCCGAACCGTACGGTCACCCGGACCCGGCCGATCCGCGGCATACCCGCACCGCCCGGCTGGATCTTGTCGGTGCCGATCATCGCGAACGGCACCACCGGCGCCCCCGTCATCAGCGTCAGCCGGGCGATCCCGGTCCGCCCCCGGTACAGCCGCCCGTCGGGGGAGCGGGTGCCCTCGGGATAGATGCCGAAGACCTTGCCCTCCTCCAGGATCCGGCGCCCGGTCATCAGCGCGGCGACCCCGCCCTTGCCGCCGTCCCGGTCCACCGGGATCATCCCGACACCGGTGAAGAACCACGCCATGGCCCGGCCCTTGAGCCCCTTGCCGGTGACGTACTCGTCCTTCCCGATGAAGAGCACCTGACGGTCGCAGACCAGCGGCAGGAGCATCGAGTCGATGAACGTGAGGTGGTTCCCGGCCAGAATGACCGGACCGTCGCCGGGGATGTGCTCCACTCCCTCCACCCGGGGGCGGAACATCAGGCGCATGATCGGTCCGAGCACTGCCTTGATGAGCGCGAAGCGGGACAACAGGCCCTCCGGTGTCAAGGGTTCGAAACGGGCGGTATGTGTCTGTGCAGGTGAGGACGATACTCGCGGTCCGACGCCGGACGCACATCGGGTTCACCGAGGTATTACGCCCCGTTGACCCACGTTCACCTGCGCGGCGGTTCCGCCCGACGCTTGTAACCCGCGCGTGACGATGTGACCGACGTCGCGGGGACCGCCCGCCGTACGCCTGCCCCCGGTCCGCCCCGCCAGTCCGACGGACCGTCATGAGGCCGTGGGCGCAGGTCGGCCACCGTCATCCATCGTCAGCCAGGTGTTCGGGTCGAGGCCCCCCTTCCGTCACGTCCACCGCTCTACGATCGGCGCGCACCACCCGGCGCCCGGCCGGAGGGACGCGCCCCCGGGGCGCGGAGCGGACGGCGAGGAGGCCGCTGATGGGATCGCAGGACCCGAACGAGCAGACGACGAACCAGGCGCACACGGGACGGCGGGCGCTGCTCGGGGCGGCCGTGCTCGGGGCCGGCGGAGCCGTCCTCGGGCTGCCCGGGACGGCGGGCGCGGACGCCCGGCAGACAGGCGGCGGCGTGAAGAACCTGCCCCGGCCCACGATCATCGGCCACCGCGGGGCCAGCGGCTACCGCCCCGAGCACACCCTCGGCGCCTACCAGCTGGCCCTGGACCTGGGCGCGGACATCGTGGAGGCCGGTGACCTGGTCCCCACCAGGGACGGCCATCTGGTGTGCCGTCATGAGCCGGAGATCGGCGGCACCACGGACGTGGCGCGCCACCCCGAGTTCGCCGACCGCAGGAAGACCAAGCTGCTGGACGGCGTCGCCACCACCGGCTGGTTCACCGAGGACTTCACCCTCGCCGAGCTGAAGACCCTGCGGGCCGTGGAGCGCATCCCGGCCAACCGCCCGCACAACACCCTCTACGACGGCCGCTGGGAGATCCCCACGTTCGAAGAGGTGCTGAAGTGGCAGGACGAGCAGACCCGCAGGCGTGGCAAGCAGGTCTGGATCTACCCCGAGCTGAAGCACCCCACCTACTTCCGCAAGCAGGGCCTCGCCCTGGAGGAGCGGGTCGCGAAGGTGCTGCGCAAGCACGGCCGCGCCAAGTGGAACGCGCCGGTCATCCTCCAGTCCTTCGAACCGACCAGCATCCAGCGCCTGAACAAGCTGGTCGACAACCCGCTGGTGGTGCTGCTCTCCGGCGCGAGCACCCGCCCGTACGACTTCGTCGACTCCGGTGACCCGCGCACCGTCGCCGACCTGGTCAAGCCCGCCGGGCTGCGGGAGATCGCCTCCTACGCGAACGGCATCGGCCCGACGCTGGACCTGGTCGTCCCGAAGGACGCGTCGGGCAATCTGACCCAGCCGTCCACGCTGGTCGCCGACGCGCACAAGGTGGGCCTGATCCTCCACCCGTACACCCTGCGCAACGAGAACCCGTTCCTGCCCCCGGCGTTCCGCAAGGGCACCGACGCCGACGGGTACGGCGATGTCCTCGGCCTCTACCAGGTGTACTTCGCCACCGGTATCGACGGGGTCTTCACCGACCAGCCGGACACCGGTCTGCTGGCCCGCGCGGACTTCACCGGCCACTGATCCCGCCGCCGACTCCCTCGCGTAGCGGGTGATCGCGGGGGAGTTGGGTATCTCACAGGGCGATCCCCGCCCGGAACATTCCAGATGCCCGGGATGTCTGCGCCGATTGCCCGCCCCGGAGGTTGCGGCCTGTGGAGCACGGGGATAGGAGTGAGGGACAACAGGCGACAGGTGAGCGGGAGGCATGCACACATGGGCATGAGCGTGGTCATCTCCGAGGCGGCGGAGCACGACGCCGAGCAGATCTTCAAGCTGCAGTACCTGTGCTTCCAGAGCGAGGCCGCGCTGTACGGCAACTACCGCATCGACCCGCTGGTCGAGACCCTCGACTCGGTCCGCGCGGAGATCGCCGACGACTGTGTGTACGTGGCCCGGCTCGGCGACGAGGTGATCGGCGCGGTGCGCGGCTCGGTCGCCGAGGACGGCTCCGCCGCCATCGGCCGCCTCTGTGTCCATCCCCGGCTCCAGGGCCACGGCATCGGCGCCCGGCTGCTCAGGGCCGCCGAGTCCGCCCTGGCCGACCGGCACGGCGCCAAGCGCTTCCGGCTGCACACCGGCCACCGCAGCGAGACCAACCTCCGGCTCTACCGCAAGGTCGGCTACGAGACGGTGGGCACCGAGCAGGGCAAGGACGGCGTCCCGATGATCGTCCTGGAGAAACCGGCCGAGGCGTTCGTCCAGACGGCCTGACGGGACGGGGGTGCCGGGGGCGCCGGGAGGTGGGTGACATGCGCGCGCTCGCCTCCGTGACCCCGGCTCAGCCGGTCCGCGCGCCCCGCGCCTTGCGCAGCCAGTACATCGCGGTCAGCGGCAGCAGCACCGGGATGAACAGATAGCCCATCCCGAAGTCCGACCACACCGTCGAGTCGGGGAACGCGGAGGGCTCGGCCAGCGTCCAGGCGCCCACGCCCAGCACCCCGGCCAGCTCCACCGCACAGCACACGAACGCCGCCCGCCGGGCCCGCTCACCGCCGCGCACCAGCGAGTACGTGATGAATCCGTACACCACCCCGGCGAGCGCGGACAGTGTGTACGCGAGCGGCGCCCGGTCGAACTGGGTGGCGATCTGCACGGCCGAGCGCGAGACCGCGCCGACGACCATCACCCCGTACAGCCACACCAGCAGGATGCCGGGCCCGCCGATCAGCCGGGTCCGGGGTGCCGTGGTCACCTCAGCCTCCCCAGATGTCATGGAGCCGCACCTCCAGAACGGCCAGGACCACACCGCCGGCGGCCACCGTCACCGACCCCCACTTGGTCCGCTCGGCCAGCGACATGAACCCGGCGGCCGGGACGCACGCGAACGCCCCGATCAGATACGCCACGAAGACGGTCGTGCTCTGCTCCGGCTGCTCGCCCCGCGCCAGCAGCACGATCCCCACGACCAGCTGGACCAGCGCCAGCACCGACACCACGGCCATCCCGATGAAGTGCCAGTCCTTCGTCGGCTGGTCCCGGTACGCCGCCCAGCCGCACCACGCGGCCAGCAGCAGCGCGGCGACCGCGGTCGCCAAGGTCAGGGCTACAAACATGCCGCCGACCCTATTACGCCCGCTGCCGCCGCCCCCGAGGGGGTTGCGGCAGCGGGCGGCACGCCAGGCCACGCGGTCCGCGCCGGGACGGCGGCCGTGGCGTTGGCCACAGCCCGTACCGCCGCGTCACCCGGACCCGAGCCGATGACCTGAGACCAACGCGGCCCATCGGCGCCCCATTTACGCAGGTCACAGCGGTGCGGGCGCAGCCCCGGGCCATCGGCCGCCACCGTCCCGACCGGTGTCCACGGCCGTCCAGTATCCGGACAGCGGTCACCGGTAAGGACCATTCGTCTGCTTTACTGCTCGCATGACCACGACGAGCAGCCGCATCCCCGCGACCGAGGCGCCCATGCCGCCCGGTGCTCGCTGTATGTGTCGAATGTGCGCCTTCTAGAGGGCCCCCGCACCACCCGCGTCTCGCGCCCCGAAGCGAGACCGCTCCGCTCCGCGCCCGTCCCGCCGCCCTGACCGGCGGCCCCCACGGGACCGGGGAGCGAGCACGCCCCGCGCACATGTTTCTCCCCGGAGCCTCCGGGTCCCGGCACGCCGCACCACGGCCTCCGGGCCCGCGGCCCGTCGCCACCGCGAGAACCGTGTCGCGTTCCCGACCATCTGCACCCGTGCCCGGCGCGTCCGCGCGCCCGCACTCGACAGTGACGGAAACCCCAGTGATCACGACAACGGACCTGACCAAGGTCTACCGCTCACGCGGCCGTGAGATCACCGCCCTGGACGGCGTCGATCTGCATGTGCGCGAAGGCGAGGTGTTCGGCGTCATCGGCCAGTCCGGCGCCGGAAAGTCCTCGCTCATCCGCTGCGTCAACCTCCTGGAGCGCCCCACCTCCGGCACGGTCACCGTGGCCGGTCAGGACCTCACCGCGCTGGCCGGGCGCGGCCCGCGGGCGGGCAAGGAGCTGCGGCGGGCGCGCAGCACCATCGGCATGGTCTTCCAGCACTTCAACCTGCTGTCCACCCGGACCGTGCAGGACAACGTGGAACTGCCCCTGGAGATCCTCGGCCAGTCGGGTCGCCAGCGCTCCGCCAAGGCGCGCGAACTCCTCGACCTGGTCGGCCTCGCCGACAAGGCCAAGTCCTACCCCGCCCAGCTCTCCGGCGGCCAGAAGCAGCGCGTCGGCATCGCCCGCGCCCTGGCCGGGGACCCCAAGGTGCTGCTCTCCGACGAGGCCACCAGCGCCCTCGACCCGGAGACCACCCGCTCCATCCTCCAGCTGCTGCGCGACCTCAACCGGCAGCTCGGGCTGACCGTGCTGCTCATCACGCACGAGATGGACGTGGTCAAGAGCGTCTGCGACTCGGCCGCCCTGATGGAGCAGGGCCGGATCGTGGAGTCCGGCACGGTCAGCGAACTGCTCGCCGCCCCCGGCTCGGAACTCGCCGCCGCGCTCTTCCCGGTCACCGGCGACGCCTCCGCCGACGACCGGACCGTCCTCGACATCACCTTCCACGGCGAGGCCGCCACCCAGCCGGTCATCTCCCAGCTCTCGCGGACCTACAACATCGACATCTCCATCCTCGGCGCCGCCATCGACACCGTCGGCGGCCTCCAGGTCGGCCGGATGCGCATCGAGCTGCCCGGCCGCTACGAGGACAACGTCGTCCCCATCGGCTTCCTGCGCGAGCAGGGACTCCAGATCGACCCCGTGACCGGCGACCCGGCCGGCGAGCGGCCCGCCCTGATCGAGGAAGGTGCCAAATGACCTGGTCCGAGATGTGGCCGCTGCTGGAACAGGCGTGTACGGAGACCCTGGTCATGGTCGGCTGGTCCACCGCGATCGCGGTCGCCCTGGGGCTGCCCCTGGGCGTGCTCCTGGTGCTCACCGACCGCGGCGGGCTGCTCCAGAGCACCCTGCTGAACAAGGTCATCGGGCAGGTCGTGAACATCGGCCGCTCGATGCCGTTCATCATCCTGATGGTCGCCCTGATGGGCTTCACCCGCTGGGTCACCGGCACCACCATCGGCAGCGAGGCGGCCATCGTCCCGCTCGCCATCGGCGGCATCCCGTTCTTCGCCAGGCTGGTCGAGACCGCCGTGCGCGAGGTCGACCACGGACTGGTCGAGGCCGTGCAGTCGATGGGCGGCAACACCTGGACCATCGTCCGCAAGGTGCTGGTCCCCGAGGCGCTGCCCTCGCTGATCGCCTCCACCACGACCACCGTGATCGCGCTCATCGGCTACTCCGCGATGGCCGGCACGGTCGGCGGCGGCGGCCTCGGCGACCTCGCCATCCGCTATGGCTACCAGCGCTTCGAGACCGGGCTGATGTGGATCACCGTGGCGGTCCTCGCCGTGGGGATCTCCCTGATCCAGTTCGCCGGTGACACCGCCGCCCGCTCCCTGCACCGGCGCGGCGGACGCTCCGGCCCGATGCCCCGCCTCGCCCTGCTGCGGGCGAAGGAGACCGGCACCGCGGAGATCGGCAAGGCCATCTGACGCGCTCTTCGGCCACCGGACGCCGCGTCACCCACCAGACTCCCCGCACACCACCGCGGGGCGCACCACCCCACAGGAAAGGCACTTTTCGTGCGTAACACCGCCAAGATCACCACCGCTGTCCTCGCCGTCGGAGCCCTCACCCTCGGGCTCTCCGCCTGCGGCTCGGAGGACGACTCCGCCTCCGCCGAGGCGAGCGGACCGCTCACCATCGCCGCCACCGCCACTCCGCAGGGCCAGATCCTCACCTACGTGAAGGACAACCTCGCCAAGGACGCCGGACTGGAACTGGAGGTCAAGGAGTTCACCGACTACGTGACCCCCAACACCGCCGTCCAGCAGGGCGAGGTCGACGCCAACTACTTCCAGCACCAGCCGTACCTGGACGACTTCAACAAGAAGAACGGCACCGACATCGTCGCCGTGCCCGGCGCCACCGTCCACCTGGAGCCGCTCGGCGTCTACTCCGACAGCGCCAAGAGCCTGGACGACCTCAAGAAGGGCGCCACGGTCGCCGTCCCCAACGACACGACCAACGAGGCCCGCGCGCTGAAGCTGCTGGAGGCCAACGGCCTCATCACCCTGAAGCCCGGCACCGGCTACGAGGCCACGCCCAAGGACATCGCGACCAACCCCAAGGAACTGAAGTTCAAGGAGCTGGAGGCGGCCCAGCTGCCGCGCTCCCTCGCCGATGTCGACGCGGCCGTGATCAACGGCAACTACGCCCTGGAGGCCGACCTCAGCCCCGCGAAGGACGCCCTGGTCGCCGAGTCCCCCACGGACAACCCGTACGGCAACTTCCTCGCCGTCAAGAAGGGCGACGAGAACGACCCGCGCATCCAGCGGCTCGCCAAGCTGCTCACCTCGCCCGAGGTCAAGAAGTTCATCGACGACACCTACGACGGCTCCGTCGTCGCCGCCTTCTGAGCACCGGCGGACACCGCACCATGAAGACCCGCCCCGCACTGCTCACCGCCGCCGCCGTCGCCCTGGCCCTCGGACTCACCGCGTGCGGCTCCGGCTCCGGCGCGGACTCCGGCACCGCCGACGACGGGGGCACCCTCGTCGTCGGCGCGACCGCCGTCCCGGCCGGTGAGGTCCTGACCCACATCAAGGACCACCTGGCCGCCGACGCCGGGCTCTCCCTGGAGATCCGCGAGTTCACCGACTACGTCGTGCCCAACACCGCCCTCCAGGAGGGCTCGCTGGACGCGAACCTGTACCAGAACAAGCCCTACCTGGACGACTTCAACCAGGCCAAGGGCACCGACCTGGTCCCGGTCGCCGACGCCTACCTGCCGCCCATGGGCGTGTACTCCAAGCAGGTCGAGGACGTCGGCGCGCTGCCCGACGGGGCCACCGTCGCCGTCCCCAACGACACCACCAACGAGGGCCGCGCCCTGCGTCTGCTGGCCGCCGAGGGCGTCATCACGCTCAAGGACGGGGCCGGTACGGACGCGTCCCCCGCGGACATCACGGCCAATCCGAAGAACCTGACCATCAAGGAACTGGAACCGGCCCAGCTGCCCCGCTCGCTGGACGACGTGGACGCCGCGGTCATCAACAACAACTTCGCGCAGGACGCCGGCCTCAGCCCGGCCAAGGACGCGATCCTGCTGGAGTCGGCGAAGGACAACCCCTACGCCAACATCCTCGCCGTCAAACGCGGCGACGAGGACGATCCCCGGGTCGCGAAGCTGGTGAAGCTGCTGGCCTCCGCCGAGGTGAAGAAGTTCATCGAGGACACCTACCAGGGCTCGGTCCTGCCGGTGACCACCGGCTGACCCCGTCCGCCGTCCGCACCACGGGGTGCGCCCCCCGCCACGGGGCGCACCCCGTGGTGCGTTCCGCTCCCGCGATGCTGCATGCTGGGCAGTTCAGCAGCGACCTGACGCAGGACCTGACGGTCGAGAAGGTCACACCGACGGTTACGGAGCGGCGCATGAAGAGCACCTTCCCCACCATCTCCATCAGCACGGAGCGGTTGGTGCTGCGTCCCCTGGAGGACGACGACGTGCCCGCGCTGACCGACATGATGAACGACGAGCAGGTCATCGCCTGGACCGATGTACGGCACCCGTTCTCCGAGGCCGACGCCCGCGCCTGGATCACCCGCGGCGCCCCCGCCGAACGGGCCGCCGGACACGGACTCGCCCTGGCCGTCACCGAGTTCCTCACCCAGCGGCTGGTCGGCGTCGTCCGCCTGGACAAGACGGACTGGCACGTCCGCTCCACCGAACTGATGTACGTCGTCGCCCCCTGGGCCCGCGGCGAGGGCTACGCCTGCGAGGCCGCCCTCGCCACCGCCCGCTGGCTCTTCCACGACCAGCGCTTCGAACGGATCGAACTGCGCACCGCCGCCGACAACACCGCCGCCCAGCAGGTCGCCCAGAAGATCGGCTCCATCAGCGAGGGCGTCCTGCGCGGCGCCTGCATAGCGCGGGTCCGCGCCGAGAACGGCACCTGGAGCGAGGCCCGCACCGACTACATCGTCTGGAGCCTCCTCCCGGAGGACCTGGAGGGCACCGGGGGACGGTACGCGGACACCGGCGGCTTCAGCTCGTACCCCGACTGGAACTGACCTCCGACCGGAACGCCGGCGCGCGCCGCGGCGGCGATCGGCCCCCACCGGACGCGCTGCCGCACTCCCCGCCGGCCCCGGGGTAGGCTCACGGGGCCCGCGCCCGGCGCGAGCACACCCCCCGACCTGTGTGAACCCCTGGAGACTGACGACCATGGCCGACCGGGTCACGGTGATCGGCTGGGACGGCTCGCCGCTGACCGCCGCCGCCCGCTCCGCCCTCGCCGCCGCCACTCTCGTGGCCGGTGCCGCCCACCACCTGGCCCTGCCCGAGCTGCCCGCCGCCGCCGAACGCGTCCGCCTCGGCAGCCTCCCCCTCGCCGCCCGCCGGATCGCCGCCCACCGCGGCACGGCGGTCGTCCTCGCCGACGGCGACCCCGGCTTCTTCGGCGTCGTCCGCACCCTCCGGGCGCCCGAGCACGGCCTGGAGGTCGAGGTCGTCCCCGCCGTCTCGTCCGTCGCCGCCGCGTTCGCCCGCGCCGGGATGCCCTGGGACGACGCCGAAGTGGTCGTCGCCCACCGCCGCACCCTGCGCCGCGCGGTCAATGTGTGCCGTGCCCACAGCAAGGTCGCCGTCCTCACCTCACCCGGCGCGGGCCCCGCCGAACTCGGCCTCCTGCTCGACGGCGTGCACCGCACCTTCGTGGTCTGCGAGGAACTCGGCACCGGCCGCGAACAGGTCTCCGTCGTCACCTCCGACAAGGCCGCCGACCACACCTGGCGCGACCCCAACGTGGTCATCGTCATCGGCGGACCCGTCGGCCCGGCCCCCGAGGACGGCGGCTGGATCGCGGGCCGCGACCCGGCCGCCGGACCCCGTGGCTGGACCCGCCCCGCCGAGGCGTACGGCGGTGAACTCGCCGAGGGCGAACGGGAGATGCTGCGCGCCGCCCAGCTCGCCCGTCTCGGCCCGCGCGTCGGCGACCTCGTCTGGGACATCGGCTGCGGCGCCGGGGCCTTCGCCACCGAGGCCGCCGCCGCGGGGGCCGCCGTCATCGCCGTCGACCGCGACCCCCGCGCCTGTGCCCGCGCCGACGCCGCCGCCCGGCGCTTCGGCGTCCACCTCCAGATCGTCCACGGCACCGCCCCGCACGCCCTGGAGACCCTCCCCGAACCCGATGTCGTCCGGGTCGGCGGCGGGGGAGCGGCGGTCGTCCAGGCCGTCGCCGACCGCCGCCCGCAGCGGATCGTCACCCACGCCGCGACCCGGGACGCCGCCGAGCGCATCGGCCGCGATCTGACCGAGCACGGCTACCGCGTCGAGTGCGCCCTGCTCCAGTCCGTCCAACTCGACACGCGCGCCTGGACGGAGACCGAACGCAGTGTCGCCTTCCTGATCAGCGGCGAGCTGGGCCGGGCCTGACGAAGGGCGGCAGAGCCGGACATAAGGGCGCCCGGAAAGGCTCCCGGTGATCCGCTTGTCGTACTGCGCGCGGTAGGCTGGCCGACCGTCGCACCGCAGCCGGACACCCGTCGAACCGTCGGTCAATGTCCGGAAAACCCGACCCTTTTGGGACGGGTGTGGTACGGCGGAGAGCGGGGGACGCGCAACGTGGCGTAGTCCACAGCGGGCCGTCATGGATCGAGCTGCCATGGCGGGTGATCGGCCGCGACAATGCCACCGTATGGCTTTGTCGTCTTTTCCGGCGGGTCGTTCGTGCCGCTCGGCACGCCCGCTCGTTCTTCACGGCGGGGCGGTCGGCGCGCCGTTCCGGGTGAGCTGGCAGGAGCACTAACCGATGGGCGAGGGGTACGCATGACCGACACCGGCCAGATCCCGGGCGAGGGGCTGCCGGAGTACGCGGGCACGGCGGAGCAGCCCCCCGTGTACGGCTACCTCTCCGAGAGCCCCGCCGAGGACGAGGACCTGCTGCTGCCGGGCGCCCAGGGCGCCTGGGGCAACGAGGTCGCGCCGCCCGCGCCCGAGCCGGTGGTCGAGGCCGTGCACCAGCCCGGCCCCCACGAGACCGCGGGCCGCGACAGCGGCCACGTCGATCTGTCCGGCGTCGACCTGACGGGCGCCCGTGTGGTGGGGGGGACCCCGCCGGGCGCGACGCCGCCGGGGGGGACGGTCATCGGGGGTGTGGTTGCGGGGGGGCCGGTTTCTGGTGGTCCGGTGACGGGTGGTGTGGCTCCTGGTGGTGCGGTTCCTGGTGGTCCGGTGACGAGTGGTGTGGTTCCGGGCGATGCGGTGACGGGCGGTGTGGTTCCGGGTGCCGCGGTTCCTGGTGGTCCGGTGACCGGTGGTCCTGTGCCGGGCGATCCGGTGTTGTCGACGGCTTCCGTGCCGGATTTCGCTGTGCCGCCGGGTGGTTCCGTGCCGGACGGCCCCGTGCCGGGAGGTACGCCCGCCGGGGGTACGCCGGTGGCCGGGGCGACCCCGGCCGCGGGTACGCCGGTGGGGGCCACGCCTCCTGGCGGCACCCCCGTCGCCACCGCGACCCCGCCCGCCGGTACGCCCGTCCCCGGGGCCACGCCCGCCGCCGGGACGCCGGTGGCGCCGCGCCGCCCGCTGCACCTCGGTCCGCCCACGCCCGACGCCTCCGCCAGCCCGGTCCGCTCCCTCGCCGACCGTGGCCCCGCGGGCGTACCGGCCCGCCGCCCCGCCACCCCGGCGACCGGCCCCGAGTACCTGGACGTCCCCCGCGAGGCGGCCCCGCAGAGCGCGGCGCCCTGGGGAGCGGCGGCACCGGTCGCCGTAGCCGCCCCGGCGCCCATCCCGGCGCCCGCCCCTGAACCCGTGGCGGCGACGGCCCCGACGCCCGCGCCGGAGCCCGAGGAGCCGATCGCTCCCCAGGCCGTCCCCGCCGCCGCGAACCCTGCGGAAACGGTTGGCCCGGCGGTCGTGGCGACACCGGAGCCGGTGGTGGAGGAAGAGGGGACGGTCCCTGCGGAGCCGGTCGCCGAGCCGATCGCCGGGCCCGCGGTGACAGCCACCGTCGCCGAGCCCGTCCCCGTCCCCGCTCCGGTTACCGTGCCGGAAGCACCGGCCGAGGAGCCCGCGCCCATCGCCGAAGCGGCAGCCGAGGCGCCCGCGCCGACCCCTCTGACGGAAGCGGCAGCCGAAGCACCCGCGCCGCCCCCCGCCGCCGAAGCGCCGGCCGAGACGCCCGCCCCCGTTCCCGTCCCCGCCCCGGCAGCCGAGGCGCCCGCGCCGGAGCCGACGCCCGCACCAGTGGCCGAAGACCCCGCTACCCAGCAGCCGGTGCCGGACGCCCCCGCCCTGGCCCCCATACAGACCACCCTCCCGGCGACTTCTGAGGCCCCGCCCGCACCCGCCCCGGACCCCGTCCAAGTCCCCCAACTCCCGCAACCCGTAGGGGAGTTCGTCCCCGTGGACGGCCAGGCGCCCACCACCCCGCACCTGACCCCCACTCCGCCGCACCCGCTCCCCGTACCGCCGGAAGCGGCGGTCGCCGTACCGTCCGAAGCCGTCCCCGTCCCGCCGGAGACCGTCCCGCCGGAGACCGCCCCGTCGGCCGCCCAGCCCCCGGCATCCGCGCCCCCGGCATCCGCGCCCCCGGCGTCAGCGCTTCCCGCTCCGCCGGAACCCGTCGTCCCCGCCCCCCGCGAGGCCGAGCAGGACCTCCCGGTGGTGGCGGAGCCGGACGCCGGACTCGTCCAGCACGCCGACGAGCTGGACACCCGCGCCGCCGACCAGGAGGACGAGGAGCCCGCCCCCGCCGTGGCGGAGACCCCGCCCGCGCAGCCCGTCGAAGCGGCACCGCAGGACCCGCCGAGCCCCGTGCCCCCGGCGACGACAGACCTACCGGAACCACCACAACCGCAGACAGCAGACGCACCACCCGTGACAGAAACGACCGCCGCACCACAACAGCCCGTACCCCCCGCCGAGACCCCCGAGCCCACCCCGCTCCCGCTCCCGGCGGAGCCCGCCGTGGAGTCCCCCGCCCCGGACCTCCCCCCGCCCGCGCCCGCCTACGACGACGCCGAGCGCGAGGCCGTGCTGAAGGTGATGCGGGAGCGCCGGGACATCCGCAACGGCTTCCGCGCGGACCCCATCCCGCACGAGGTGCTGCTCCGGGTCCTGGAGGCCGCGCACACCGCGCCCTCCGTGGGCCACTCGCAGCCCTGGGACTTCGTGGTGATCCGGTCCACCGAGACCCGCCGCGCGATGCACGAGCTGGCCACCCGCCAGCGCGACGCCTACGCCAAGTCGCTGCCGAAGGGCCGGGCGAAGCAGTTCAAGGAACTGAAGATCGAGGCGATCCTCGACACCCCGGTCAACATCGTCGTCACCGCCGATCCCACGCGCGGCGGGCGCCACACCCTCGGCCGCCACACCCAGCCGCAGATGGCCCCGTACTCCTCCGCGCTCGCCGTGGAGAACCTCTGGCTCGCCGCCCGCGCGGAGGGCCTCGGCGTCGGCTGGGTCTCCTTCTTCGACGAGCGCGAGATGGTCCGCGCCCTCGGCCTGCCCGAACACCTGGAGGTCGTGGCGTACCTGTGCGTGGGATACGTCGACGAGTTCCCGGACGAGCCCGAGCTGGCCCAGTCGGGCTGGTCCCGCCGCCGCCCGCTGTCCTGGGTGGTGCACGAGGAGACGTACGGCCGTCGCGCGCTGCCCGGTGAGCAGCCGCACGATCTGCTGGGCGAGACCGTCGCCCAGATCCGCCCGCTGGACGCCAAGGCGCTCGGCGAGGCGTGGGAGCGGCAGAAGCGGATGACGAAACCGGCCGGTGCGCTCGGAATGCTGGAGATCATCTCCGCCCAGCTCGCCGGGCTGTCCCGGCAGTGCCCGCCGCCGATCCCGGAGCCCGCGGCCGTCGCTATCTTCGCCGGTGACCACGGGGTGCACGCCCAGGGCGTGACACCGTGGCCGCAGGAGGTCACCGCCCAGATGGTGGCCAACTTCCTCGGCGGCGGCGCGGTCTGCAACGCGTTCGCGGCGCAGGTCGGCGCCGAGGTGTGCGTGGTGGACGTGGGCGTGGCCTGCGACCTTCCGGCGACGCCGGGGCTGCTGCCGCGCAAGGTCCGCGCGGGCACCGCCGACATGACCACCGGTCCGGCGATGACCCGCGAGGAGGTCAAGGCGGCCATCGAGGTGGGCATCGAGACCGCCCGCGATCTGGTCGCCGCCGGGAACAAGGCGCTGCTGACCGGCGAGATGGGCATCGCGAACACCACCGCGTCCGCCGCGCTGATCTCGGTCTTCACGGACACCGACCCCTCCGAGGTCACCGGCCGGGGCACCGGGATCAACGACGAGACCCTCGCCCGCAAGACGGAGGTGGTCCGCCGGGCCATCGAACTCCATCAGCCCGACCCGTCCGACCCCATCGGGGTGCTCGCGGCGGTCGGCGGTCTGGAGCACGCGGCGATGGTCGGTCTGCTGCTGGGCGGCGCGTCGCTGCGGACGCCGGTGATCCTGGACGGGGTGAGCGCGGGCGCGGCGGCCCTGGTCGCGCGGGCCATCGCCCCCGAGGTGCTGGCCGCCTGCATCGCCGGGCACCGCAGCGCGGAGCCGGGTCATGTGGCCGCCCTCAACAAGCTCGGTCTGCGTCCGCTGGTCGACCTGGACCTGCGCCTCGGCGAGGGCACGGGCGCGCTGCTGGCCCTCCCGATGGTCCAGAGCACGGCGCGGGCGATGCACGAGGTGGCGACCTTCGACTCGGCGGGAGTCACCGAGAAGTAGCCTCCCGGGGCCGGAGCCCCCGCCCGGCATAAGATCCGACCGTCACGGCGTCCCTGGGGACAGTCACTGTCCCCAGGGACTGTCCCCAGGAACGTCACGCCGCACCACGCCGTACCACCACGCCGCACCACCCCGCACCGCCGCCCGCGCAAGGAGCCCGACCCATGGCAGAACACCCCGCCTACCCGGTAGGACTCCGCCTGGCCGGCCGCGAGGTCGTCGTGCTCGGCGCGGGCCAGGTGGCCCAGCGCCGCCTGCCCGCCCTGGTCGCCGCGGGCGCCCGCGTCCTGCTGATCTCCCCGGAGGCCACCCCGTCCGTCGAGGCCATGGCCGACGCCGGGGAGATCACCTGGCAGCGACGCCGGTACGCGGACGGCGACCTCGCCGACGCCTGGTACGCCCTGATCGCCACCAGCGACCCCGCCGCCAACACCGCCGCCTCGGCCGAGGCGGAACGGCACCGGGTGTGGGCGGTCCGCGCGGACGACGCCGACCGGGCCACCGCCTGGACCCCGGCGACCGGGCACAGCGAGGGCGTGACGGTCGCGATCCTCACCACCGACTCCAGGTCCCGCGACCCCCGCCACACCGCCGCCGTCCGGGACGCGGTGGTCGAGGGCCTGCGCGACGGCACCCTCGTCGCCCCGCACCACCGCACCCGCGTCCCCGGAGTCGCCCTGGTCGGCGGCGGCCCCGGCGACCCGGACCTGATCACCGTGCGCGGCAGGCGGCTGCTCGCCGAGGCCGATGTCGTCGTCACCGACCGGCTCGGCCCCCGCGATCTGCTCGCCGAACTCCCGCCGCATGTGGAGGTGATCGACGCGGCGAAGATCCCCTACGGCCGCTTCATGGCCCAGGAGGCGATCAACAACACCCTGATCGAACACGCCCGCCGGGGCAGATCGGTGGTCCGCCTCAAGGGCGGCGACCCGTACGTGTACGGCCGGGGCATGGAGGAGGTGCGGGCGCTCGCCGAGGCCGGTGTCCCCTGCACGGTCGTCCCCGGGATCTCCTCCGCGATCTCGGTGCCCGGCGCGGCCGGTATCCCCGTCACCCACCGGGGCGTGGCCCATGAGTTCACCGTGGTCAGCGGCCATATCGCACCGGACGACCCGAACTGCCTGGTCGACTGGGCGTCCCTCGCCAAGCTCTTCGGCACACTGGTGGTCCTGATGGGCGTCGACAAGATCGGTGCGATCGCCGACACCCTGATGGCGCACGGCAAGTCCCCGGACACGCCGGTCGCCCTGGTCCAGGAGGGCACCACCGCCGCCCAGCGCCGGGTGGACACGACCCTCGCCGCGGTCGCGGAGACGGTCCGCGCGCACGAGGTGAAGCCCCCGACGGTGATCGTCATGGGCGCCGTCGTGAACGTCGGCCCGCCCCCGCCCCCCGCATCAGGGCCACTCCCCGAGTAACCCCCGGTAACACAACCGTCCCGAGCCGTTGGCACCGCACGTACGACAAGGCAGTATCACCCTGTGGCCGATCTCATCACCGTCGACGACCCCGACGACCCGCGCCTGAGCGACTACACGGGCCTGACCGACGTCGAACTGCGGCGCAAGCGCGAACCCGCCGAGGGCCTGTTCATCGCCGAGGGCGAGAAGGTGATCCGCCGCGCCAAGGACGCGGGCTACGAGATGCGCTCCATGCTGCTCTCCGCGAAGTGGGTCGACGTCATGCGCGATGTGATCGACGAACTGCCCGCCCCGGTCTACGCGGTCAGCCCCGAACTCGCCGAGCGGGTCACCGGCTACCACGTCCACCGCGGCGCCCTCGCCTCCATGCAGCGCAAGCCGCTCCCGACCGCCGCCGACCTGCTGCGCACGGCCCGCCGGGTGGTCGTCATGGAGTCGGTCAACGACCACACCAACATCGGCGCGATCTTCCGCTCCGCAGCGGCCCTCGGCATGGACGCGGTCCTGCTGTCCCCCGACTGCGCCGACCCCCTGTACCGCCGCAGCGTGAAGGTCTCCATGGGCGCGGTCTTCTCCGTCCCGTACGCCCGTCTCGGCACCTGGCCCAAGGGGCTGGACTCGGTCCGCGAGGCGGGCTTCACCCTGCTCGCCCTCACCCCCGACGAGAAGGCCAGCTCCCTCGACGAGGCGGCGCCGCACCGCATGGACCGGGTGGCCTTGATGCTGGGCGCCGAGGGCGACGGCCTCTCCACCCAGGCCCTGGTCGCCGCCGACGAATGGGTCCGCATCCCGATGGCCCACGGAGTCGACTCCCTCAACGTGGGCGCGGCGGCGGCGGTCGCCTTCTACGCGGTGGCGACGGGCCGCCCGAACCTCTGACCGGCACTGGACGGGCTCCCCGGGGCGGGCACGACCCAGGCGACCCCATCTATCGGCGACCACGTATGGCGACCATGAACGGCGACCCCCTACGACGGCCATGTATGGCGGCCACGTATGACGACCGCCTATAGGGGGCGTTCTCGCGAACGACGGCCCTAAGGGGGGCCCTCAGCGACGACCGCCCCCAGGCGCCCGTCAGCCCGAGAGCCCCTGCACCAGCGCGATCCCCAGCGCCACGATCAGCGTCACCACCACGAACACGAAGATCCGCTGACGCAGCAGCCGGGGGTTGGCGGGCCGCAGCCGGGTCGCCGTCCCGCGCGGGGGCTGCCGCCGCGGCGCGGGCCTGGTGCCGGACCCGGTGGAGTTCCGCGCGGCGGGCGTGGGCCTGGCTCCCTGCCGTGCGGTGCCCGTGCCGGTCCCGTTCGTCCGGGAGGCCCCGGTGCCGGTCCCGTTCGGCCGGGACGCGCCGCCGCCCCGCGAGGGCGCGTTGCCCCGCACGGGGCCCGCTCCGCGCGAAGGCATCCCCCCGCGCGGCGGGGGAGTGGTCCCCCGCTGCCCCGGAGCCGTCCCCTGGGGCCGCCGCTGCGTCCGCTGCGGCTCCGGGTAGGTGTCGGCGAGGCGCCCGGTGGGCCGGTCCGCCTCCGCGGCGCGCGGCGCGGGCGGACGGCCGTCGTACAGGTCCTGCGCCTCCCGCGCGGCGATCTCCTTGAGCCGCAGCGACAGATCCAGCGTGCTGGGCCGGTCCTCGGGGTCCTTCGCCAGACACGCCCGGACGAGCGGCGCCAGCGCGTCCGGGACGCCGTGCAGATGCGCCTCCTCATGCACGACCCGGTACAGCATCACCTCGGAACTGCCGTGCCCGAACGGCGAGTCCGCGGTCGAGGCGTACGCCAGCGTGGCGCCCAGCGAGAACACATCGGTCGCCGGGGTGACCAGCGCCCCGCGCACCTGCTCCGGGGCGAGGAAGCCGGGCGAGCCGACCGCCGTACCGACATGGGTGAGCGTGGACGCGCCGGTGGCCCAGGCGATCCCGAAGTCGATGATCCGGGGCCCCTTGGGCGACAGCAGGATGTTGGACGGCTTGAGGTCCCGGTGGACCACCCCGGCCTCGTGCACCGCGACCAGTCCCTCGGACAGCGCGGCGCCCACCATGGCGACCTCGGCCGCGCTGAGCGCGCCCTGGTCGGCCACCTTGTCGTGCAGCGAGGGGCCGGGCACGTACTGCGTGGCGAACCACGGGCGCTCCGCCTCCAGGTCCGCCGCCACCAGCCGCGCCGTACAGCCGCCGCGAATCCGCCGGGCGGCGGACACCTCCCGCGCGAACCGGGAGCGGAACTCCTGGTCCTCCGCCAGATCCGGCCGGATCACCTTCAGCGCGACCCGCTGGCCCTTCTTGTCCGAGCCCAGATAGACCACGCCCATGCCGCCCGCGCCGAGCCGTCTGTGGAGCTTGAACGAGCCGACCACGCGCGGGTCCTCGCGCCTCAGGCGCATCATCGCCATGTTCATCCCCGCTGCCCGGTCCGTATGACGAGCCACAGCTTACGTTTACCCGGCCGCCCGCGCGCAGAGGCCGCGCCCTCTGGGCCCGGCGGATTGTCAGTGCCGGGTGGGAGACTTGAAGCGTGGTCAGAGAGCGTGCAATCAGGGCGGCTTGGCCCCGCCCTCGATCCCAACGGACCGACGTCGAAGGGAGATTGGCCGCGTGAAGGGTGACCGGGTGGAGATAGTCGTGGACGCGGGGGACACGACCCGTACGTACGAGGTGGTGGCGAGCCGCGCCGGCCGCCGGGTGGAGACGGCGGTCCGCAGAGGCGTCGTCGAAGTGAGCGAAGTCACTCGCACCGGGGCCGTGGTGCGCACGGCCCGCTTCATGGCGACGCGGGTCCTGGCCCTCGTCGAGCAGCCGGTCCCCCGGGCGGACGGCTCGGAAAAGTCCGGACAGACCGGACGCCCCCTCCGGGAAGACCCGGAGACGTAGGCCGAGGCGTAGGACCTGTTCTCCACCCAGGGGAGTACGCACCTGCAAGGGGCTCATCCTCCGGGAGGCCCGCCAATCGGTACGAGGGCATGACGCCCACCGCTCGCCGCGCCCCTAGATTTGAGGTCAAGCGGCGGGTGGCAGCACTCGTCCCCCGAGGTCAGACACCCGCCGCTGCCAAACGACACTGATTCGGTCAGGAGAGGGACCATGGCCTACACGGCACCGCGGAGCATCGTCCGCGAACGTGAGCGACAGCACCGTACGGGCCGCCGCCACCCCCTGGTGGCGACGATCATGGCCCTTCCCCTGGCGGTCCTGCTCCTCGTCGTCTTCGACGGCTGGGAGACAGTGGCCACACAGGCGTCGTCCGTGGGCGTGATGCTGGGGCGCTGAGCGGCGACCCCAGGCCCGGAAGAGCGGTCCGGGCGGGGACATCCACCCATAACCCCGTGGGGACGGGGGTGCGGCGGACGGCATGATGCCGGCGTAGCTGGGGAGCTACGCCGGCATCGCTTTGCCCTTTTCCGGGCCGGAGCGCCAGGCGGTCCCGACCCGCCCCGCCACCCGGCGGACCCCTCCCGTACCCTCCACCCGAACCACCTCTCCCCATCCTCCGAAGGCCGCCGTGACCACCCTTCTCTCCGCGCTCACCGCGCAGGCCACCACCGCGGCGCACCCCCGCCCCGGCGCCCCCGGCGAGGCGCCCTGCGTCTGCGGCTCCGGCACCCTCGCCGACCGGCCCGACGCCACCGTCGTCCGGCACGCGGCCACCGTCGCGAAGGCGCACGCCCCCGGCAGCGACCCGGCCCGCCTCACCGCCCGGCTCGCCCTCGCGGCCCGCCTCCCGGGCGTCTTCGTCCCCCCGCTCCGCGCGGACCCGGTCCCCCTCCACGGTCGCCTGGTCACCTTCTGGCCCTACGGCACCCCCGTCGACCCGGACGACCCGGACGCCGCCCCCTGGGAAGCCGCCGCCGGCCTCCTCGCCGACCTCCACCGCACGCCCGCCCCAGATCCCGCGCTCCCCCCGATGCGCGGCCCGGAGAAGGCGGCCCGCGCCGTCGCCCGGCTCCGCGCCACCGGCACCGCGCACCCCGCCGCGGCCCCCGTGCTGCGCGCCTGGGCCACCCTCCCCGCCTGGGCCCGCGCCGACGCCCCCATGCCGTCCGGCGCCACCGCCGTCTGCCACGGCGATCTGCACCTCGGCCAACTCGTCCGCCACCCCGCCCCGGACGGCCCGTGGCGCCTCATAGACGTCGACGACCTCGGCGTCGGAGCCCCCGCCTGGGACCTCGCCCGCCCCGCCGCCTGGTACGCCTGCGGTCTGCTCGCCCCCGACGAGTGGACCCGTTTCCTCACCGCCTACCGCGCCGCCGGGGGCCCCGCCGTCCCGCCCACCGGCGACCCCTGGCCCGCCCTCGACGTCCCGGCCCGCGCGCTCACCGTCCAGACCGCCGCCACCACCCTCACCAAGGCCCTCGCCGCGCACCGCGCCCTGGACGAGGTCGAGCAGTCCGTGATCGACGCGGCGGCCCGCATAGCGGCCCTGCCCCAGCCCCAGCGATCCGCACGTACACCCGGGGAGTGGGAACGGACGCTCCCGAAGTAGGGTGCAACCGACCGCCGCCGGACAGTGTCTGTCCTGGCGAAACGTGAAGCAGGACCGACCGGCGAGGAGTTGAGCCAACGATGCAGTGTCCGAAGTGCCCTGGACAGATGCAGACGTACAACCGCAATGGCGTTCAGATCGAGCAGTGCAACAACTGTCGGGGGATCTTCCTGGACTACGGCGAGCTGGAAGCGCTGACCCGACTGGAGTCGCAGTGGGCCCAGCCCGGCCCGCCGCCCCCGCCGGCCGCCCCGCAGTACCCCGCCGCTCCCGCCCCGCCCGCCCCCGCCTGGGGCGCTCCGCACGGCGGCGGCCACGGCGGTCACTACGGCCACGGACACCGCCAGAAGAGCTTCGGCCGCATGTTGTTCTCCAGCTGACACGGACAGCGGAAACACGACGAAACCCCCGGCCGTACGCGACGGCCGGGGGCTCCGGACTGTGTGGACGATACTGGGATTGAACCAGTGACCTCTTCCGTGTCAGGGAAGCGCTCTCCCGCTGAGCTAATCGTCCTCGGGACCAGGACCGGAATCTCGTACGGAATCACCGTGCGAAACCGGTCATGGGCACTGCGTGCGCGATACTGGGATTGAACCAGTGACCTCTTCCGTGTCAGGGAAGCGCTCTCCCGCTGAGCTAATCGCGCGGGTCGAAGCCGAACGGCTTCAGTGGACGATACTGGGATTGAACCAGTGACCTCTTCCGTGTCAGGGAAGCGCTCTCCCGCTGAGCTAATCGTCCTTGGAGGTGGAGACGGGATTTGAACCCGTGTAGACGGCTTTGCAGGCCGTTGCCTCGCCTCTCGGCCACTCCACCAGGAGTGTAGGGGACCGCGAGGACCCCTGTTTCTGCGAGCGGACGACGAGGTTCGAACTCGCGACCTCAACCTTGGCAAGGTTGCGCTCTACCAACTGAGCTACGTCCGCCTGTCGTTTCGGTCGGCTTGCGCGTCCCGGGCGACGTGGTGAACTCTAGCGGATTCCGGGGCCAGTACAAAAACGCGTTTGTGCAGCGTGCTGCCCTGCGCCGATGCGCACACCGGCCATGACCACCTGCGACGGGACGGCCGGGCCGCCCGTCGGACACCCGTCCTAGACTCGGCGGCGTGCTCGACCTGTCTCCCCTCGCCCGCTTCGGTGACCGCCTCGCCACCGGTCTCCTCGATGTGACCAGCGATCCCGCGGCCCTGGACTCCCGTGGCTTCTGGGCCGTCTGTGCCGACTTCGAGGGCGGGCTGACCTGCGCCCGCTTCGCCGAGGTCCATGAGCGGCCGGTGCCCGCCCCGGTGCCGGGCGCCTGGCGGGGACCGGCCGTCACCGACTGGACGACCTCCCTCGACCAGGCCGCGTACATGACGGGCGTACGCCGGATACGCGCCCATATCGCTGCCGGTGAGGTGTATCAGGCCAATCTCTGCCGGGTGCTGACCGCCCCCGTCCCGCCCGGCGCCGACGTGGACGCCCTCACCGCGCTGCTCGCCCGGGGCAACCCGGCGCCGTACGCCGGAACGATTCGGCTGCCCGGTCACGGGGTGGAGGTGGCCACCGCCTCGCCCGAGCTGTTCCTGCGCCGGGACGGCCGGGTCGTCGACTCCGGGCCGATCAAGGGCACCGGACGGACCGAGGCGGACCTGCTGGAGAAGGACTTCGCGGAGAACGTGATGATCGTCGACCTGGTCCGCAACGACCTGGGCCGGGTGTGCGGGACCGGCAGCGTCACCGTCCCCGATCTGTGCGCCGTCGAGAAGCACCCGGGGCTGGTCCATCTGGTCTCCACCGTGCGCGGCGAGCTGCGCGACGGGGCGGGGTGGCCGGAACTGCTCGCCGCGGCCTTCCCGCCCGGGTCGGTCACCGGCGCCCCCAAGTCCAGCGCCCTGCGGATCATCGCCGATCTGGAGACGGCACCGCGCGGTCCGTACTGCGGGGGCGTCGGCTGGGTCGACGCCGATCGCGGGACGGGCGAGCTGGCCGTCGGCATCCGGACCTTCTGGATCGACCGCGCGGCCGGGCAACTGCGGTTCGGCACCGGCGCGGGCATCACCTGGGGCTCGGACCCCGAGGCGGAGTGGCGGGAGACCGAGCTGAAGGCGTCCCGCCTGCTCGCTGTAGCGTCGGGGACGTACGAGACGTACGAAGGGGGCGGCCCCGGACCGTCCCCGGCGAAGCAGACGAGGTAGGCACCAGTGAAGCTATGGCTCGACGGCGGACTCCAGGACGTCGACTCCGCCCGTGTCTCCGTCTTCGACCACGGGCTGACCGTGGGCGACGGCATCTTCGAGACGGTGAAGGCGGTCGACGGCACGCCCTTCGCGCTCACCCGGCACCTCGACCGGCTGAGCCGCTCCGCGCGGGGCCTCGGTCTGCCCGAGCCCGACCTCGACGAGGTCCGCCGGGCCTGCGCCGCCGTCCTCGCCGCCAACCCCATGCCGCTCGGCCGGCTGCGCATCACCTACACCGGCGGCCACGGCCCGCTCGGCTCCGACCGCGGCACCCATGGCCCGACCCTGGTCGTCGCCGTCGGCCCGACCACCCGCCGCCCGGACTCCACGGCCGCGATCACCGTCCCCTGGACCCGCAACGAGCGCGGCGCCCTGACCGGCCTGAAGACCACCTCGTACGCGGAGAACGTGGTCGCGCTGGCACGGGCGCAGGAACAGGGGGCCAGCGAGGCGCTGTTCGGGAACACGGTCGGGCAGTTGTGCGAGGGCACGGGGTCCAATGTGTTCGTGGTGCTCGACGGCCAGATCCACACCCCGCCGCTCGCCTCCGGCTGTCTCGCGGGCATCACCCGCGCGCTCGCCGTGGAGTGGACCGGCGCCAAGGAGGCCGATCTGCCGCTGGACGTGCTCGGCCGGGCCGACGAGGTCTTCCTCACCTCCACCCTGCGGGACGTCCAGGCCGTGCACCGGCTCGACGGCCGTGACCTGCCTGGCGTCACCGGCCCGGTGACCGCGAAGGCCATGCGGATCTTCGACGAGCGCGCCGGGGACGATCTCGACCCCTGAGCCGGTCCCGCGCGGGCGCCCGGAAAATCGTTCCGGTCGGGCCGTCGTGGTCGGGTAGAACACCCATGATGACCACCACCCTGCGGCCGACCGAGCCGCTCCAGCGCGCCACCGACGGGGCGCTCTCCCGCCGCTTCCAGGTGTGCGTGAACAGCCGCCCCGTCGGAACGCTGCACCTCGCCACCGACCCGGTCTTCGGCCCGGCGGTCGCCTCGATCGACGCCCTGCACATCGACGAGCCCGACCGCCGGCGCGGCCGGGGCACGGTCGGCGCGCTGGCCGCCGAGGAGGTCGCCCGTGGCTGGGGCTGCGGCCGGATCGAGATCACCGTGCCCGCCGACGGCCCCGCGCTGCGGATGGTCACCTCACTCGGCTACACCGTGCGCAACACCGGCATGGCCAAGGACCTCGGCCCGGACGCCCCCGCACTGCCGCCCGGCAGCACCGGACGGGCCATGACCGGGGACGACTACGACGCCTGGTACCGCACGGCCGTCGCCAAGTACGCCCGTGACTGGGCCGAGCGCGGGGTCCCCGTCGACCAGGCCGAGGCGAAGGCCCGCCGCGACCACGAGACCCTGCTCCCACGGGGCGCGCACACCCCGGACATGCTGCTCAGCGTCCTGGAACACGAGAACACCCCGGTCGGCACCCTCTGGCTGGCCCTCCAGCGGGAACGGGCGTTCGTGTACGACGTCGAGGCCGATCCGGCGTACCGGGGGCGCGGTCACGGCCGGTCCCTGATGCTGCTGGCCGAGGCCCAGGCAGTGGCGGCCGGCCGCCGCCGCGTCGCCCTCAATGTCTTCGCCGGGAACACCCCCGCCGAGCGGCTCTACGACTCGCTCGGGTACGTCCCGACCAGCTACAGCCTGTTCAAGCCGCTGCTCTGAGGGGCCTGGTCAGTCCTGCCCGGCGAGCAGCCGGTCGGCGATCTCCTCGACGCGCTCGCGCAGCCCGTCCTGGCTCTTGCCGCCGTCAAGCCGCTCCCCGCCGATGACATACGTGGGGGTGCCGGTCACGCCGATGGCCTTGCCCTCGGCCTGGTCGGCGTCCACGGTGAGGATGTGCCGCCCGTCGATCAGCGCGGTGTCGAACTCCTCGGCGTCCAGGCCCAGTTCCCCGGCCACCTCGACCAGCAGGGGTTCTCCCTTACGGCCCAGGTCCGCCGTCCGGCCGAGCACCGCCTCGACGTACGGCCGGCCCTGTCCCTGGGCGTACGCCTCCTCGGCGGCCTGCGCGGCGGCGAAGGCGTGTCGGTTCTTCTCCAGCGGGAAGTGCCGCAGCCGTACCTCCAGCCGGTCGCCGTAGCGGGCGCGCAGCGCGTGGAGGTCGGTCAGGGCGGTGTGGCAGTCCGGGCACTGGAGATCGCACCAGACGTCGAGGACGACGGGCGGGACGGGGGCGGGGGAGGAGTCGCTCATGGGGCCAGTCTCGCAGCCGGGGGCGGTGCCGCCCGCCTCGGGCGGGGCTCCGGGGACGGTCTCCCGGGGCGGCGGGAACGACCTTGGGAGGAGATCGAACCCGGAGATGTCCCTGATGTCCCGCTGGGGCATGGCCCGGGAGCGGGGGGACGGTGCAGGATGGAAGGGACGAAAACCCTTTCGCTCGAGTCGGCCTGCCTGGAGGACCGGATGATTGCCGAGACCGTCTGTTCCGCCGTCGCCGCGGCCGGACTGGGCATCGCCGCGATCACGGCGTACCGCAAGCGCTTCCTGGCGGCCACACGGATCGCCGCCTACTCGCTGGTGCCGCTGGGCCTGGTGATGACCGGTGTCGTCCAGTGGGCCGCGGACACCGCGTTCAGCCCGGTGGCCTGGGCCGGTTTCGGTGTGCTCGGCGCCGCCTGGGTGCTGTTCGCGAGCACCCGTGCCGTGGAGCGGCGCCGGGGCGGCACCCGCAAGGAGCGCAAGGCCGCCGCCGCCCAGGCCGCCCAGGCGGAGGCCGTCGCCCCGCGCGCCTCGGCGCCCTCCCTGGGGGCAGCGACCCGCCCGACCGCCCGCCCGAAGGGCACACAGCAGCCCACGTCGTCGGAGGACTTCAGCGACATCGAGGCGATCTTGAAGAAGCACGGGATCTGATCGGGGGAGTGGGGGAGCCGGGGGATCGGGGGAGTCGCGATCTTGTGGACCGCGGGAGCCTGATAGCGCGTGAGCGTGTGGCTGCGCCGGCCTGTGGGCGCGCGGCTCCAAGACCCTGGGCTTCTGCGATCCTGCGCCCGGTGGCCCGGTGGCCCGGTGGCCCGGTGGCCCGGTGGCCCGGTGGCCCGGTGGCCCGGGTAGGCCCGTGTCCTCCCCTCGTGACCCCGTGAGCGGCGGCTGAGGCGCCTGCGGTCTTCCGGGGACCCCGGCGACCAGCTCTGGCTCGCCGCCCCCTTGCGGTCCTGCAAGTGCTGCCCCCCGGTGTCCCCACTCTGGACACCGGTCCCCACCCTGGACACCGGTCTCCGCCCCGGACACCGGGCCTCCACGCTCCACACCGGGCCTCCGCCCTGGACGCCGTGCGCCCGCCCGGACGCCCCAGGTCCGCCCGCCCGTTCCCCCCTCACCCCCCCCTCACCCCCCGCCCTCACCCCCCGCGCCCGCCCCATAACCCGTCGTGGCCCTCCCTGTCACGGGTTCCGGCGAACTACCCCTTTCCTCGGGCGTGTTGGATGTGTCAAGGGTGCCTATTGCGCCATCATCACGGCGAGATGCTGGACACGACACAGAGCGAGGCCGCGCCACCTCAGGACGAGCCGCGCGGGTGCCTCTTCGCCCTTTCCCAGCCACCGTTGATGATCTTCCTGACGGTGATCGGGTGTCTGTTCCTCATGGCTGCGCTGCACGACCTGCTGTTGCTGTGAGCCGTACCCGTGGTCCTCGGCGTCACCCGCCGGGGGCCGCGACGGACGGCGCTCTCGACCCGTGTCGCCGGAATGATCTCCGGGGGACCGCCCGCCGGTCACGGTCCGCAGTCACCGCGCGGTCGCCCGACCGTTCGGTCGGGCGCGAGGCGGTGCATCTCGGCCACATCAGGTTGGCGAGATTTTTACCCGTCGTCCGTCGTCCGGACCGTTCAGCCCGTGGCCTCGCGGCGTCGCGCCCGGTAGGCGGCCACATGCAGCCGGTTGCCGCAGGTGCGGCTGTCGCAGTAGCGGCGGGAGCGATTGCGGGAGAGGTCCACGAAGGCGTGCCGGCAGTCCGGCGCCTCGCAGCGGCGCAGCCGCTCCCGCTCCCCGGCGACCACGAAGAAGGCCAGCGCCATGCCGCAGTCCGCCGCCAGGTGGTCGGCGACCGAGGCGCCGGGCGCGAAGTAGTGGACATGCCAGTCGTAGCCGTCGTGGTCGGTGAGGCGCGGTGTGGTGCCCGCGGCGGCGACCAGGTCGTTGATCATTCCGGCGGCCACCCGGGAGTCCGGTGCCGTGAGGATCGTGGTGAAGCGGCCCCGGATCTTGCGGACCGCGGCGAGGTCGAACTCCGAGAGCACACCGGTGTCGCTGATCTTGTGATTGCGCACGAACTCTTCGAGTGCGGCGAGGTCCGCCAGTCCGTCCGGGGTCTCGTCGTCCTCCGGGGCGGTGTTCACCAGATCCACCACGGTGTCGAGGGCGCACCGGGTGTCGTGGGTGATCAGCACGTTTCGCTCCCTGGCCTGGGGTCGGGCGGGCGCCCGCCGATGCTGGCCGATGGTAGTGGCTCCGTGGCCGAAGGCCAGTGGCCCGGCGCCACGCACGGCTTGGCCGTACAACGCCGGGGCGGCGGGATGCGTTCCCGGCCCCTGGCGGCACCGTGGGGAGCGGCGCGGACACGCACAGTGCACCGGCGCCGGGCCGCGGTGGTCCGCGGCGCCGGCGCCGGTGTATGCCCTATGCGGTTGTGGTGAGCGGTTGTCTTGGCCCGAGCCGTCTCCCCGAGTTGGACGGCGCCGGGCGGCTCTGTGGGGCTCCCGCCCTAGCTTTCCGCCAGGATGTGCGAGAGCTCCTGATCCAGATCGAAGTGCCGGTGTTCCGTGCCGGGCGGCACGGCGGCGTCGGTTCGCTTCAGGAACGACTCCAGGGCCCGCGCGGGGGCCTCCAGCAGGGCCTCGCCCTCGGGCGAGCTGAGGGCGATGCACACGACGCCCTGACCATGACTGCGCGACGGCCAGACGCGGACGTCGCCGGTGCCGGTGGGGCGATGCAGCCCCTCGGCGAGGAGGTCGCGGGCGAACACCCACTCGACGGTCTCCTCGGCTCCGGTGTGGAAGGTGGCGTGCACGGCGTAGGGGTCGGCCGTGTCGTACCGCAGGCCCGCGGGGACGGGCAGGGAGGACTCGCTCGACACAACGAGGCGCAGGTGCAGCTCGCAGCTGACCGTGGTGTTCATAAGCGCCAGGGCCTTTCGCTCAGTGTGCGCTCGGGGATTCGCACGTCGGCGAAATCGACATGCCACCTACGGTGCCGTTGTAAACCCCTCTGAGTGTTTTGCCTGTCTTTACGTAACTCTTCCGGCCGAGAACCTCTTGATGGGGTACGACCATTCCGGTGACCGGATTCGCTCGGGTAAGGTCTGGCTGTATGAATACGGGGCGTAACGAGCTGGGCGAGGTCGCCGTGGCCACTGACGACATCGGTACGGACCAGGCCGCGGACGGCGCGAAGGGGGAGCGCGCGCTGGGGTCGCGGGCGCCGGATTTCATCAAGGCGCGGCGGCTGCTGCACGTGAGCTGGCAGGTCGGGGTCTTCGTGGTGGGCCTCGCCGTGGTGGTCGCCGGCATCATCATGCTGCCGCTGCCGGGACCCGGCTGGGTGGTGATCTTCGGCGGCATGGCGATCTGGGCGACCGAGTTCGTCTGGGCCCAGCTGGTGCTGCGCTGGACGAAGCGCAAGGTGACCGAGGCCGCGCAGCGCGCCCTGGACCCCAAGGTCAGGCGCCGCAACATCATCCTCACCACGATCGGTCTGGTGATCATCGGGGTGCTGTGCGGGATCTATCTGTGGAAGTTCGGCTTCGTGATGCCCTGGAGCATCAAGAACCAGTGACCGGACGGGTCGGCCGCGGCGCCGGGGCGGAGTGGCGCCGGCCGGTCCCGCGGTGGTCACGGCCGGCGTCTGACATGGGGTAATGTTCGTCCTGCGTCCGGGCGATTAGCTCAGTGGGAGAGCGCTTCGTTCACACCGAAGAGGTCACTGGTTCGAACCCAGTATCGCCCACCCGGACCGACGGCCCGTCTGCGAGCAGCAGACGGGCCGTCGGTGTTTTCGCTGTCCCCCCGCGCTCGGGGCGGCCCCGCGCGGATGCCCCCACGGCAAGCGGATGGTGACGGTCCGTTACCTGATCAATGCCTTCCGCGTCCCACCCGGCTCTTATCTCTCATTTAGGAAGAAGGGTCTGAGCTGGGTGGTCGAAGGAAATCCCGGAACAATTCCCGGAACTCCACCGCATTTCCCCGGAACGGTCGGGAGGCGCATAGTCGCCGGTGATCGATGGCTAGTCCATCTTCCCCAGCACCTCCCGCACCTTGCGCACGTCCCGCAGGCGCTGTTCATAGGTGGAGCCCAGGGTGAGCAGCAGCAGACCGGCCAGCGCGGGCGGCACCCAGCGCGGCAGCAGCCCGGCCACCTGCACCAGATACGGGGCGAGTTCATGCAGCGTGACCAGCAGCAGCACCGAACCCCCCAGCACCAGCGGGGCCAGCAGCCGCGACCGCGCCCCGGCCAGGGTGAGGACCAGCGCCGCCCCGCCCAGCAGCAGCGGACGCAGCCAGTGCGTGTCCCCCCAGGCCATGACCAGGCTCGGCAGCAGCGTCACCGACAGCCCCGGACCGTACGCCACCCAGGACGAGGTCCGTGGATCGCTGTGCCGGAACAGCAGCCCGACCAGCAGCGCCGGGACGGTGAGCGGCAGGGTGTACGCCTCCGGGGTCTCCACCTCCCACGCCAGCAGCCGCACCCAGCTCGCCAGCACGAACAGCCCCGTCGCCAGCCAGCCCGCCACCCGGCGCCGCTCCGGACGCAGCGCCGTGCCCGCCGCGATCACCCCGCACAGCCCGATCACCAGGGCCAGCATGGGCGGGTCGGCCACCGCGTGCTCGATCGCGACCAGCGCGGCCGTGGCGCCCGCCAGTTCCAGGCCCAGCCGCGTGCCGCCCTCGGCGCGCGGGGCCAGCAGCGCCGCCGCCACCGGCACCAGCAGCACCAGGAGCGCCACCGAGGCCGGGGCCCACCACAGCGACGCGCCCACCGAGTCCGCCAGCGCCGTCGCCCACGCCAGGGCCAGCACCGCCGCGACCGTCCGGCGCACCCCGGCCGCCTCCAGCGCGACCGCCGTGAACAGGGCCGTCAGAAACGCCAGTACCGCGAGCGTGGCCGGTTCCGAGGCCAGCGCCAGCAGCGTGAGCACGCCCGCCGTGACCGCCGCCAGCACCAGCGGCACGAGCCGCCGCATCGCCAGCAGCCCCACCGTCACCGCACCGAGCAGCACCAGCGTCACCCCGTACGGCAGCTCCAGGATGTGCGGGGACACCATGACCGCCGCCCAGACCAGACCGAGCGCGCCCAGCAGCGCCTTCGGACGCCACGCCGGGTCACGGACCACCACCGCCGCCAGCGCGGCCACCATCAGCAGCACCACCGGCGCCGCCGCCGCGTCCGCCGGCCACACCGGCCGACCCTCGGCCGGGAACAGCGAACCGCTCGGCGCGCCCAGCCAGACGAACCCCAGCCAACGGGCCGGACCCAGCAGCGCCTCCATGAGGACCGGCGCCGTCCACAGCAGCGCCGCGCCCTGCACCCCCACCGACGCCCAGACCAGCCCCCGCCGTACCGGCTCCGGCAGACCCCCCGCCCGCCACGCGGCCAGCAGCGCCATCCCGCACACCAGATGGAGCGGCACGTTCCAGGTCTCCGGGAGCAGCACCCGGGGCAGCACCGCCACCGCCGGGACCGCCAGCACCCCGCCGGTGACCGCGAGACCCAGCGCCAGCCCCGGCACCGGCACCCGCCACGCCGCGGCCAGCGGGATCGCCGCCGCGAAGAGAAGGAGCGCCGCCGCACGGGCGGCGGCGCTCGGACCGGTGGCCGTCCACACCAGCCAGCCGGCCGTCAGCACGCCCCAGCCGCCCATCCCGTACGCCCCCACCGCGGCGGTGACGCGTACCGGCGGGGCGGTCTTCCAGAGCGCCACAACCGTGTCCAGCGCCGCCGTCACCAGCAGCGCCGTGATGATCCCGTACGGCAGCGCGTCCGCCGCCACCGCCCACAGCATCAGCGGGAGTTGCGCCGCGCACAACGCCGCCGGGAGCGGCAGCAGCAGCGGCGTACCGGTGAGCCGCGCGAGGCCCGTCCCGTACGCCGCCCAGCCCGCCGCCAGGACGGTCGCCGTTACCGCCGCGTACGCCGTGCCCGGGGTGTCCGCGAGCGCCACCTCGTGCAGCGCGTACGCGTCCAGCACCGTCAGCGCCAGGCCCAGGCCCGCCACCGTCTCGGCCGTCGCCCGCAGCCCCCGGCGCAGCAGCGCCACCGGCACCGCCAGCGCCGTCGCGGTGACCGCGGCCAGCACCAGCGCGCGCCCCGCGATCCCCAGATCACCCCAGCTGACCAGGGTGAACGCCACCGCGGCGAGGGTGAGCAGGATGCCGCCGAGCAGCAGTAGCAGGTTCTGGACGCCGGGCGTCGACGCCTCGGGGACCCGGGCGGCGGACAGGCCCGCCACCGGGGACGAAGGGGGCGGCACGGCCGCCGGGCCGGACCGCGGCGCGCCCTGGAGCTGCGCCACGAGCCAGGCGCGCCGTGCCAGCAGGTGGCTCCGGCGCGCGTCGAGCCAGGACAGCTCGGCGTCCAGGAGCCGCAACTCCTCGGCCGGTGGCGGAATCTGTGTCATGCCAGGGAGTGTGGCCGCCGTCACGTCGCCCGGCATGAGCGCACATACTCAGAACGTACTCAGATGGGCGGCTGCGGCGGACTCGCCCAATTACCGGATGGACCGGATGGGCTGCGTGGGCCGCATCGGCTGGATGGGCTGGGTGGGCCGCATGGACTGGATCGACCGGAAGGGCTGGATCGACCGGATGCGCTGGACGGACCGGATAGACCGGATGGGCTGGAGTCACTACCGCTTCCGCAGCCTCTGGGTCCTGCCCGCGCCGCCCGGCACGGTCTACGCCGTCCTGGAGCGAGCCGAGGAGTACCCGCGCTGGTGGCGCCAGGTGCGCGCCATCGACCGCTTCGACGCCACCTCGGGCCAGGTCACCATCCGCTCCTTCCTGCCGTACGACATGACCTTCACCGCGCGGGCCACCCGGCGGGACCCGGACGCCGGGGTGCTGGAGGTCGCGCTGTCCGGCGATGTCGAGGGCTGGGCGCGCTGGACCGTCACCGCCCACGGCACGGGCACCCTCGCCCGCTACGACCAGGAGGTCGAGGTGCGCAAGACGCTGCTGCGGCGGCTCGCCGTACCGGGCAGGCCCCTCTTCCGCGCCAACCACGCGCACATGATGCGCTCCGGGCGGCGCGGACTGCGCGCGCTGCTCGGGGAGCCCGGCCAAGCGGTTTGAAGGAAGCCCGCCGGGGCCTGTATGGTTCAGTCCGTTCCCGGGCGATTAGCTCAGTGGGAGAGCGCTTCGTTCACACCGAAGAGGTCACTGGTTCGAACCCAGTATCGCCCACCGGGAAAGGCCGGTCCGCCACAGCGGACCGGCTTTTTTTGTATCTTCCTTCTTGCTCGCGCCCTACGGTCAGGCCGCCGCCGGCAGCTCCGGGCGCATCGGCCACGCCGGGTCCACCGCCTCCTCGCTGCCGCTGCGCGCGAACCACGCCTGGAGCCCGCGCGCCTGAGCCGCGTGCCACACCGCCTGCAGGGTGTGCAGCTCCGCCGGGGACAGCCGCTCCAGCCGCCCCGCGAACCGCCGCCCTATCGCCCGGACGACGTCCAGGGACGCCTGGGCGTCCGCCGCCGCGTCATGGGCGCCGTCCAGCGTGACGCCGTAGTGCACGCACAGGTCCGTCAGGGTGCGGCGGCCCTTGCGGTAGCGGTCCAGATGCTTGTCCAGGACCCGTGGGTCGAGCACCAGCAGCGGGCTCGCCTCGAACCAGCGCGCGAGCGACGAGGCGCGGTGGCGGCGCAGCTCACGGTCCAGCAGGGTCAGATCGAACGGGGCGTTCATCACCACCAGCGGACGCCCCACGGTCGCCTGTTCGGCGAGCACAGTGGCTATCTCCTGCATCACCGGCGCAGGCCAGCGGCCGTTGCGCGCCAGGTGCTCCTCCGTCAGCCCGTGCACCGCCGTCGCGGCCTCGGGCACCGGCACGCCCGGATTCACCAGCCAGCGGCTCACCCGCGGCCGGCTCCCCGGACCGTCCTGGACGACGAGCGCGGCCGACACGATCCGGTCGGTCTCGACGTCCACGCCTGTCGTCTCCGTGTCGAATGCGGCCAGAGGGCCCTCGTACCAGCACGTCATACGAACACAACTCCTCGTTCACCCACGGCAGCTGACGCACCGTCTTCTGCCCGTTTGGTGATACCCGGGCTGTTTGCGCACTACGCCGGGCGGAGACAACAGAGAAGACAACAGGAGTACAGGTACGCGCAGTTCAGCGGCCTGGGGACACGCCCTGGCGCCGCAGTCGTCGAACCTGCCGCGGAGCCCGTCCATGTCGGCGCCGCGGAGCCCCTCCACACTTCCCGGAAGGCTGTCTGGTCATGGCGATAGCGCAGCCCGAGCGGGGCGGGCTGCTGCCCGAACGCACGGGCCCCCATCGCGGTTCACTCGCCACCACCGCCTGCATGGAGACCCTCCAGGTGGGATATCTCCACGCCGTCGCGGCGGCGGCCGGCTGCTCGCTCTCCCAGCCCTTCCCGGACAACGGCATCGACTGGCACGTCAGCCACAGCGCACCCGGGCACACCGTCGACGACGAGGTCACCATCAAGGTCCAGCTCAAGGCGACCTACCAGATCCCGCCCAACCCGTCCGGCCGCTCCTTCTCCTTCACCCTCGACAACGACCACCTCAGAAAGCTGGCCCGCACCCCGGTCTCGGTGCACAAGATCCTGGTCGTGATGCTCGTCCCGCGCTCCCCGGACGACTGGCTGCGCGCCAGCCACGACCGGCTCGACCTGCGCCACTGCTGCTACTGGGTCAACCTCGCCGGGCAGCCCGTCACGGGCCGGCACCGGACGACCGTACGGATACCGACCGCCAAGATCTTCGACGACCGGGCCCTGTGCGAGATCATGACGCGCGTCGGAACGGGAGGCAGACCATGACGCACCGCCCGCTCGACGACCCGCTCCGCCCCGTACGACCCCACCCCGCCGACCCGTCCTGGCACCGGACCCCCGAACCCGGCCAGGTCGACCCGGCCGTGCTCGGCGCCCTGCTGCGCCGGCACGGCTGGCAGCGGCGCGGCGGGGCCGCCGGACGCTACGGCCGCTGGACCCCGCCGGAACCCGGCGGCCGGACCACCAGCCTGCTCGTCCCGGAGACCCGTGCCTTCCCCGACAGCGACGACCTGCTCGGCGAGGCCCTCGTCGCGCTCGCCCGCAGCGCCTCGCCGTCCGCCCGCGAGATCCTCGTCGGGCTCAGCGTGCCCAGCGACGAGATCAGCTGGTGGCGGGACGTGCCCGCCGGACCCGCCGGAACCGGGCCCTGGACCGTCGAGGAACAGCTGCGCGGCGCCGCCCGCCAGATGCTGCTCGCCGCCGCCCTCGCCACCCGCGCCCGCGCCGGGTACTACGGCCACCGGCACCGGCGCCCCGCCGGAGCCCTGCTCGAACACGTCCTCGTCGGCTCGGCCGCCGGGGGCCGGGCCCTCACCGCCTTCGTGCCCGTCGACACCGGACGCCCCCTCGCCGAACGGCTCCACCAGGCCGTCTACGCGGTCCGTGAGGCCATCGACTACCAGCGGGCCACCGGCGGCATGGACGCCTTCGACGGCGCTGTCGGGGCCGGGGCCAGCCGGGAGCTGACCGAGGCGCTGATCGCGCTGGTCCGGGGCACCGAGGGCGCCCGGGTCGCCGTCGAGTGGGCGCCCGCCGCCGGGGCGCCCGAGGGGGCGGTGGCACCGGCCGAGGCGGTCGAGTTCTCGCCGGGCGACCTGCCGGCCCTGCGCGCGGCGGGCGCCCGCTATCTGCGCGCCGAGCCCTCCGTACCGGTCCGGATCACCGGCACGGTGGTGCGGCTGCGCAGACCACAGCCGCGCGGCGCGGGCACGGTACGGCTGCGGGTGCTGGCCGGGGCGGAGATCCCGCACGTCCGGCTGACCCTGGACGAGGAGGACTACCGCGTCGCCGGACACGCCCATCTGGTGGGACTGCCGATCCGGGTGCAGGGCCGTCTGGAGAGCCGGGGCGGCTTCCGCCGGCTGACCGGGGCGGGGGGTGTCGTACCGGTGCGGGTGGACGAGGAGGAGCGGGATCAGCTGATGAAGTCGTTGCAGGAGTTCGGGGACTTCTTCGAGGAGGCGTGCGGTGGGGAGGAGGGGGGCTGAGGGAGAGGGCTTAGGGGGGAGGGCGGTGGCTGGACGGGACGGGACGGGGCGGTCGGCGGGGCGTGTCGGCGGGCGGGGGACGGGGTGGCGCTCGGTGGAGCAGTCGGCGCTCGGCGGAGGGGGCGGCGCTTGGTGGAGCAGTCGGCGCTCGGTGGAGGGGCGGCGCTTGGAGGAGGGGGCGGCCTTGTGGACCGTCGGCCTCGTCGCGTCGGATGGCGGGGCGTGAGCCAGGTGCCGTCGCTCGGTCGGTGGTCGGTGGTCGGGACGGCCGTCGGCCGGTCGGCGGTGGGGCTGTCCGGTGGGTGAGCCCCCCGGGGCTTGCCCAAACCGTTTCGCGGAGGGCACCGGCGGCTCGGTAGGATCGATGGGCATTGCCCCACATGCCCTGCGCACGAGCGCGGGCCCCCGTCAGTCAGGAGAGACCGGTGTCAGACGTCCGTGTGATCATCCAACGCGATTCCGAGCGGGAAGAGCGCACGGTGACGACGGGCACGACGGCCGCCGACCTCTTCCCCGGTGAGCGCTCGGTCGTCGCCGCGCGCGTGGGCGGCGAGCTGAAGGACCTGGCGTACCCGCTGGACGAGGGCGACGTGGTCGAGCCCGTCGAGATCACCTCCGAGGACGGGCTGAACATCCTGCGCCACTCCACCGCGCATGTCATGGCGCAGGCCGTGCAGGAGCTGTTCCCCGAGGCCAAGCTCGGCATCGGCCCGCCCGTCAAGGACGGCTTCTACTACGACTTCGATGTCGAGAAGCCGTTCACGCCGGAGGATCTCAAGGCCGTCGAGAAGAAGATGCAGGAGATCCAGAAGCGCGGCCAGCGCTTCTCCCGCCGTGTCGTCACCGACCAGGCCGCCCGCGAGGAGCTGGCCGACGAGCCCTACAAGCTGGAGCTGATCGGCCTCAAGGGCTCCGCCTCCAGCGACGACGGGGCGGACGTCGAGGTCGGCGCCGGTGAGCTGACGATCTACGACAACCTGGACGCCAAGACCGGCGAGCTGTGCTGGAAGGACCTGTGCCGCGGCCCGCATCTGCCGTCCACCCGGCTGATCCCGGCGTTCAAGCTGATGCGCAACGCCGCCGCGTACTGGCGGGGCAGCGAGAAGAACCCCATGCTCCAGCGGATCTACGGCACCGCCTGGCCGTCCAAGGACGAGCTGAAGGCGTACCTCGACTTCCTCGCCGAGGCCGAGAAGCGCGACCACCGCAAGCTGGGCAGCGAGCTTGACCTGTTCTCCATCCCGGAGCAGATCGGCTCCGGCCTCGCCGTCTTCCACCCCAAGGGCGGCATCATCCGCCGGGTCATGGAGGACTACTCGCGCCGCCGCCACGAGGAGGAGGGCTACGAGTTCGTCTACACCCCGCACGCCACCAAGGGGAAGCTCTTCGAGACGTCCGGGCACCTGGACTGGTACGCCGACGGCATGTACCCGCCCATGCAGCTCGACGAGGGCGTGGACTACTACCTCAAGCCCATGAACTGCCCGATGCACAACCTGATCTTCGACGCCCGCGGCCGTTCCTACCGTGAACTGCCCCTGCGGCTCTTCGAGTTCGGGACGGTGTACCGGTACGAGAAGTCGGGTGTGGTGCACGGGCTGACCCGGGCACGCGGCTTCACCCAGGACGACGCGCACATCTACTGCACCCGTGAGCAGATGTCCGGCGAGCTGGACCGCACGCTCACCTTCGTGCTGGGGCTGCTGCGGGACTACGGGCTGACGGACTTCTATCTGGAGCTGTCCACCAAAGATCCCGAGAAGTTCGTCGGGTCCGACGAGGCGTGGGAAGAGGCCACCGAGACGCTGCGCCAGGTCGCCGAGAAGCAGGGGCTGCCGCTGGTCCCGGACCCGGGCGGCGCCGCGTTCTACGGGCCGAAGATCTCCGTCCAGACCAAGGACGCCATCGGCCGGACCTGGCAGATGTCGACCATCCAGCTCGACTTCAACCTGCCCGAGCGGTTCGACCTGGAGTACACCGCCGCCGACGGCACCAAGCAGCGGCCCGTGATGATCCACCGCGCGCTGTTCGGCTCCATCGAGCGGTTCTTCGCGGTGCTCCTGGAGCATTACGCGGGGGCGTTCCCGGCGTGGCTGGCGCCGGTGCAGGCGATCGGCATCCCGATCGGCGACGCACATGTGGAGTACCTGGAGAAGTTCGCCGCCGCCGCGAAGCGGCGGGGGCTGCGGGTCGAGGTCGACTCCTCGGCGGACCGGATGCAGAAGAAGATCCGCAACGCCCAGAAGGCCAAGGTGCCGTTCATGGTCATCGCGGGGGACGAGGACATGGCCAACGGGGCGGTGTCCTTCCGGTACCGGGACGGGTCGCAGGAGAACGGCATCCCGGTCGAGGAGGCCATCGAGAAGCTCGTCAAGGTCGTGGAGGAGCGGGCACAGGTCTGACGGCCGAGCGTGCAGAGAGGGCGCCAGGTCTGACGGCCGTGCGCACGGGAGAGGGCGCCAGGTCTGACGGTCGCGCGCGCAGCCGGGTCTGACGGCCGCGCCCCGCGTCGTACGGAGCCCCCGGGAGGTCAGCCTCCCGGGGGCTCCGTCTCGTCCGGTCTGGTGAACCGGTGGATCAGCCAGGACGAGAACGAACCCGTCACCGCCCCCAGCAGCGCCAGCCCGCAGGCCATCATCCCGACCGCGATCAGCCGTCCCAGGGGCGTGATCGGCACGATGTCGCCGTAGCCGACCGTGGCCAGCGTCGAGCAGGTCCACCACACCGCGTCACCGAAGGTCGTCATGGTCGCGCCCGGGGCGTAGCGCTCCTGGGAGTACACGGCGAGCGCGCCGGAGAAGCCGACGAGGACGGCGGACAGCCCGGCATAGACCATGACCCGGCCGTAGAGGGGGAGGCGGGGGCGGCCGTGGTGGCGCTGGACGGCGTCGTAGAAGCGGACGATCCGCAGCGGGCGCAGCAGTGGGAGCAGCAGGGTGACGGTGTCCAGGGGGTGGGTGCGGACGAAGCCCCAGCGGCGTCCGCTGAGCCGCCAGCGCACCGCGTAGTCCAGGAGGAACAGCGCCCAGGCCGCCAGCAGCACGGTCAGGCACAGGTCGTGCCAGCCGGAGGGCAGACCGGGGGCGAGCACAAGGGAGGCGTACGCGCCGAGGAAGCACAGGGCGGCCAGGGCGAGCGGGATCTCGGTCCGGTCCTCCCAGCGGGCGCCCGGCTCGCTGCTGACGTCGTCCATCGGGCCAGCTTGGGGCATCGGCGGGGCCTGGCCGGGGGCGGCTTTCCGCAGTCCCCGGCGACACGCCGCGAACGGGCGAAGCCATATGCTGCTGGGCATGACGAGTGAGCCGGAGCAGCAGATCGGGGTGGGGACGCAGGACGCGTTCCAGCGTCTGTGGACGCCCCACCGGATGGCGTACATCCAGGGCGAGAACAAGCCCACGTCGTCGGAGGCCGGGGACGGCTGCCCGTTCTGCGCGATCCCGGCGAAGTCGGACGAGGACGGGCTGATCGTCAAGCGGGGCGAGCAGGTGTACGCGGTGCTGAATCTCTACCCGTACAACGGCGGGCATCTGATGGCCGTGCCCTATCGGCATGTCGCCGACTACACCGAGCTGACCGCGGGGGAGACGGCGGAGCTGGCGGAGCTGACCAAGCAGGCGATGACGGCGCTGCGGGCGGCGTCCGGGGCGCACGGGTTCAACATCGGGATGAACCAGGGGAGTGTGGCGGGGGCCGGGATCGCCGCCCATCTGCATCAGCACATCGTGCCCCGCTGGGGCGGGGACACGAACTTCATGCCGGTCGTGGGGCACACGCGGGTGCTGCCGCAGCTCCTCGCGGACACCCGGGCGATGCTGGCGGAGGCGTGGCCTTCGGCGTAGGGCGGGTCGGGGGGGCTCCCGGCCGGGCTGTACGGCGTGCCGCACAGCCCGGTGGGCCGTACCGAGGGTGTTCACGCGTCGTACAGGTCGGCCTTCCGCGGGGACGCGTCCTGGACCGCGCCCGACAGGAACGACGAACGGGCGCCGAACTTCTCGGTGTTGACGCCGTTCTCCTTGAGCACCTTGATCGCGGCGGCGTGGACGACCCGCAGCACGGGTGTGGCGGCGCGCAGGGCGTCGTCGGCCATGAAGCGATGGCGCCAGGGCTGATCCGCCCACGCGTGCCGCAGACCGAACGGCTCGGGCAGGCCGACGGAGCCGCCCAGCCAGTTCAGCAGCGGCGGGTACCAGGTCAGCGGGGCGCGCACGGCGAGCCGTACCACCTCGTTGGTGCTGACCAGGGGGAGCTTGACCGTGCGGTTCTCCCAGGGCTTGAACGCCTTCTGGACGGACTTGGTGGGGGCCGAGGACTTGGTGGTGAACAGGGAGTTCACCGGGCCCAGGGCGTGGCCTGTGACCTCGATGCGCAGGGTCGCGTGGAGCACGGTGACGGTGATCATCATGGTGATGACCAGCTGGCCGTCCCACAGGGTCCACTGCACGCCCAGATAGTGCCGGTTGCCCGCGCCGAACTGCTGCTTGTTGCAGATCTCCTGTATCGCGTGCGGCTTGTACTGGAACGCCTCGATGTCGGTGCCCTCGGGGCGGGACACCGATCCGGCGTTCTCCCCGATCGGGGTCACGATCCAGTGGCGTATCGAGGGCGGGGTGAAGCCGCCGGTGTTGAGGGGGCCGCGCTCCAGCATCCGTAGCTGGTCGTGGATCGAGCGGATGACGTCCCAGCTGCGGAAGGGATGGATCTCGCGGTCCGGGTCGGCCGGGGTCAGCTCCTCGGCGAGCTGCCAGGCACCCCAGCGGGTGCCCATGCCGAGTATGCCCTTGGGCCCGGCGTAGAAGACGGAGTTGGACTGCTGCTCGGCGCTCAGCTTGGCCAGCGACTGGCGCAGCTGCTCGGCGGCGGTCTCCCCGGGGTTGCTGGGCACCGCCTCGGGCACCTTGGCGCCGACGCTGCCGCCGGAGAGCAGACTGTCCCAGCGCTCACGCAGGTCCTTGGCGGTGGATTCGCAGACCTGCTTGGCCCAGAACCAGCCGAGGACGGGCAGGGCGACCGCCGCGCGCGCGTACCAGGCCCAGAAGCCGGTCAGCGGCATCCGGATCAGGAAGATCACCGCGACCAGGCCGACGGCGACCAGCAGGGCCGTGGCGAGGGCGGAGGCCCGTTTGTCGTCGCGCTTGTCGATCATCGCGCGGAGCTGGAAGACGCCCAGCCACAGCAGCAGTCCGGGCAGGAACAGCACACCGCAGACCACCATGATCGCCGTGAGCTTGTTGTCGCGTTCGCGGCGGATGCGGTTGGCGGCCAGCGCGTGTTCCACGACGACCTGCGGCTCCGTGCCGAAGGACTGGATCAGCGCGTTGCGGCCCGAGCCCAGCATGCGGTCCACCAGCGCCCGGGAGAACGCCTCTCCGAGGTTCGGCCGGAAGATCGCCGCCCACTTGCGGCCCTCCTTGACCGACGACTTGTGCCAGTCGTTGTCGGCCTTCTTGATGTCGTCGACCGCGTTGTCGCGGTAGGCCATGGAGGCCAGCGCGTACGTCGGGGCCTGGCCGCCGTCGCCCGTGCGGGGCACCTGCGGTCCGAAGATGTCCGCGTAGCCGTTACTCATTCCCGCCCCGATCGCCGCAGAGTCGCTCCTGCCGCACTTCCCGACTTCCCTGCCCCGCACACCTGTTGGCCGGTCGTCCGTCCTGAACGGTGTCCCACCCGGCGTCCCACCTGATCACGTGATCAGCGTAGCCGCCGCCACCGACATCGGGCGGCGGACGGCCGAAGCCGCCCGCCGACGAGGGCCCCGCGACAAGGATCTCCGTGTCACAGGGACAACTCCTAGCCGTCGTGCTCCCGTTCCCGCAGGCGTTCGGCGACCTGTTCGGGCATCGGTTCGTGCCGGGCGTAGGCCCGCTGGAAGCGGGCGGTGCCGTGCGACAGGGAGCGCAGGTCGACGGCGTAGCGGCCGATCTCGATCTCCGGGACCTCGGCGCGGATCAGGGTGCGCCCGCCGCTGGTCTGCTCGGTGCCCAGCACCCGGCCGCGCCGCCCGGACAGATCGCTCATCACGGCGCCCACGTACGCGTCCCCGACCAGCACGGTCACCTCGGCGACCGGCTCCAGCAGATGGATACGGGTCTCCCCGGCGGCCTCGCGCAGGGCCAGCGCGCCCGCCGTCTGGAACGCGGCGTCGGAGGAGTCCACCGAGTGCGCCTTGCCGTCCAGCAGGGTCACCCGCACATCGACCAGCGGATGTCCCGAGGCCACGCCCTTGGCCGCCTGGCCGCGCACGCCCTTCTCGACGGACGGGATGAACTGCCGGGGCACGGCCCCGCCGACCACCTTGTCGACGAACTCGATGCCGGAGCCGTTCGGCAGCGGCTCCACCTCGATCTCACAGATCGCGTACTGTCCGTGCCCGCCGGACTGCTTGACGTGCCGGCCGCGTCCGGCGGCCTTGTCGGCGAAGGTCTCGCGCAGGGACACCTTGTGCGGGACGACGTCCACCTGGACGCCGTAGCGGCCACGCAGCCGTTCCAGGGCGACGTCGGCGTGCGCCTCGCCCAGGCACCACAGGACCACCTGGTGGGTGTGCTGGTTCTGCTCCAGACGCATGGTGGGGTCCTCGGCGACCAGCCGGGACAGCCCCTGGGACAGCTTGTCCTCGTCGGCCTTGCTGTGTGCCTCGATGGCCAGCGGCAGCAACGGGTCCGGCATCTCCCAGGGCACCATGAGCAGCGGGTCGTCCTTGGCGGACAGGGTGTCGCCGGTCTCCGCGCGGCTGAGCTTGGCGACCGCGGCCAGGTCCCCGGCGATGCAGTGCGTCAGGGCCCGCTGCTGCTTGCCGAAGGGGGCGGACAGCGCGCCGACGCGTTCGTCGACGTCATGGTCCTCATGTCCGCGGTCGGCGAGACCGTGCCCGGAGACGTGCACGGTGTCGTCGGCGCGCAGGGTGCCGGAGAAGACCCGGACCAGGGAGACCCGCCCCACGTACGGGTCGGACGACGTCTTGACCACCTCGGCGACCAGCGGCCCGCCCGGATCGCAGGGCTTCAGCTCGCGCGGCTCGCCGCCCACGGTGGTGACCAGCGGCGCGGTGCGCTCCAGAGGGGTCGGGAAGCCGCCGGTGACCAGTTCCAGCAGTTCGACGGTGCCCAGGCCCTGGCGGGCGCCCGGGGCGGCTGGGGCGGCGGCCAGCACGGGGAAGAAGATCCCGCGCGCGACGGCCCGCTCCAGGTCGTCGATGAGGGTCCCCACGTCGAGGGACTCGCCGCCGACGTACCGGTCCATCAGGGACTCGTCCTCGCTCTCCGCGATGATGCCCTCGATCAGCCGGTTCCTGGCCTCCTCGATCAGCGGCAGCCGGGCGGCGTCCGGCGGGGACTCCACCCGGGTGCCGGACGCGTAGTCGAACAGGGTCTGGGAGAGCAGCCCGATCAGCCCGGTCACCGGGGCGTGTCCATCGGGTCCGGCGGGGCCGCGCAGCGGCAGATAGAGCGGGAGCACGGCGTCGGGGTCGTCGCCGCCGAACGCCTCCGCGCAGATCCGGGTCATCTCCTCGAAGTCGGCCCGCGCGGATTCCAGGTGGGTGACGACGATCGCGCGGGGCATGCCGACCGCCGCGCACTCCTCCCACACCATGCGGGTCGCCCCGTCCACGCCGTCCGCCGCGGAGACCACGAAGAGGGCCGCGTCCGCGGCGCGCAGACCGGCCCTCAGCTCCCCGACGAAGTCGGCGTACCCGGGGGTGTCGAGGACGTTGACCTTGATGCCGTTCCATTCGACCGGCACCAGGGACAGCTGTACCGAGCGCTGCTGGCGGTGCTCGATCTCGTCGTAGTCGGAGACGGTGCCGCCGTCCTCCACGCGGCCCGCCCGGTTCACCGCTCCCGCGGTCAGCGCGAGAGCCTCCACCAGCGTCGTCTTGCCCGATCCGGAGTGGCCGACCAGCACCACGTTCCGTACGGACGTGGGATGGTCGGCCGCCCTAGCCCTGCCGGCGGCTCCGGGGTGTGCGTTCGCCTTGTCGCCCATGGCCTTGCCTCCCGTGCACGGTGAGGTCGGTGAGGCGCGGGCGCACCCGGGGGCCGCGGTGGCGGCTCCGGTGACGCCCGCGGTCCTTCGAGCTTTCCACTCCCGTCACGGTGCGTCCATACGGACGACGGGAACCCGACCTGTGCCCGGGGTCGCGTACGGCCGTCCGCGCGGTGCCGCCTCCACGGTGCCCGGCGGTCGTACAAGCGCCCGCGTGACTACGATGGGCCAGCCGGTGGCCAGCAGGGGCCGCGCGGCGACAGCGACCCTTTGGAAGGCCATGCTGAACAAGTACGCGCGTGCATTCTTCACGCGTGTCCTCACTCCGTTCGCCGCGTTTCTCATCCGGAGGGGCGTCAGTCCGGACACGGTGACGCTGATCGGCACCGCCGGGGTGGTCGCGGGCGCGCTGGTCTTCTACCCCCGGGGCGAGTTCTTCTGGGGCACGGTCGTGATCACGCTGTTCGTCTTCTCCGACCTGGTCGACGGCAACATGGCCCGCCAGCTCGGCCGCTCCAGCCGCTGGGGCGCGTTCCTGGACTCCACGCTCGACCGGGTCGCGGACGGCGCGATCTTCGGCGGTTTCGCCCTCTGGTACGCCGGTCAGGGCGACAACGACGTCCTGTGCGCGGTGTCCATCTTCTGCCTGGCCAGCGGCCAGGTGGTGTCGTACACCAAGGCGCGCGGTGAGTCGATCGGGCTGCCGGTCGCCGTCAACGGGCTGGTCGAGCGGGCCGAGCGGCTGGTGATCTCGCTGGTCGCGGCCGGGCTCGCGGGCTTCGACACCTTCGGGGTCCCCGGTATCCACTGGCTGCTGCCCATCGCGCTGTGGATCGTCGCCGTCGGCAGCCTGGTCACGCTGGTCCAGCGGGTCGTCACGGTCCGCCGGGAGGCGGCCGAGGCGGACGCCGCCGGGGCGCAGGACAATGGAGCCGCGGACGGCGATTCCCCGGCGAACGCGTCCCACGGGAGCGAGGCGAAATGAGCGCACGGGAGCGGCTGACCGACGCGCTGTACGGCGCCGGGTGGGCCGGTGTGAAGAAGCTCCCGGAACCGGTCGCCGCGCGGCTCGGCCGTTCCGTCGCCGACGCGGCCTGGAAGCGGCGCGGCAAGGGCGTGCTCCGGCTGGAGAGCAACTACGCGCGCGTGGTCCCGGACGCGGGTCCCGAGCGGTTGCGGGAGCTGTCCCGCGCGGGGATGCGCTCGTACCTCCGCTACTGGATGGAATCTTTCCGGTTGCCCGCGTGGAGCCCCGAGCGGATCAGCGGCGGCTTCGAGGCCAAGGACATCCACCACCTCACCGAGGGCCTCGCCGCAGGCAAGGGGGTCGTCCTCGCCCTGCCCCACCTGGCGAACTGGGACCTGGCCGGCGCCTGGGTCACCACCGAGCTGAGGACCCCCTTCACCACGGTGGCGGAACGGCTCAAGCCGGAGACGCTCTACGACCGCTTCGTCGCCTATCGCGAGGGACTCGGCATGGAGGTCCTGCCGCACAGCGGCGGCAGCGCCTTCGGCACCCTGGCCCGGCGGCTGCGCGACGGCGGTCTGGTCTGTCTGGTCGCCGACCGTGACCTGTCCGCCTCCGGCGTGGAGGTGAGCTTCTTCGGCGCCACCGCGCGGATGCCCGCAGGACCCGCCCTGCTGGCCCAGCAGACCGGCTGTCTGCTGCTGCCGGTGACCCTCTGGTACGACGACTCGCCCGTCATGCGCGGCCAGGTGCATCCCCCGGTCGAGGTACCCGAGTCAGGTACCCGCGCCGAGAAGACGTCTGTCATGACGCAGGCGCTGGCCGATGCCTTCGCCTCGGGGATCGCCGACCATCCGGAGGACTGGCACATGTTGCAGCGATTGTGGGTCGAGGATCTCGAACCCCGCGCACCCGGTGAGGAGCGCACGTGAGGATCGGCATCGTCTGCCCGTACTCGTGGGACGTTCCCGGCGGCGTCCAGTTCCACATCCGTGACCTGGCCGAGTACTTCATCCGCCAGGGCCACGACGTGTCGGTGCTGGCCCCGGCCGACGACGACACCCCGCTGCCGCCGTACGTCGTCTCCGCGGGCCGCGCGGTGCCGGTGCCCTACAACGGGTCGGTGGCCCGGCTGAACTTCGGGTTCCTGTCCGCCGCGCGGGTACGGCGCTGGCTGCACGACGGGTCCTTCGACGTGGTGCACATCCACGAGCCGACCTCGCCCTCCCTCGGTCTGCTCACCTGCTGGGCCGCGCAGGGACCCATCGTCGCCACGTTCCACACCTCCAACCCGCGCTCCCGCGCCATGATCGCCGCGTATGCCATCCTCCAGGCGGCGCTGGAGAAGATCAGCGCGCGGATCGCGGTCAGCGAGTACGCCCGCCGCACCCTGGTCGAGCACCTGGGCGGCGACGCCGTGGTCATCCCCAACGGGGTCGATGTCGACTTCTTCGCCCGCGCGGAGCCCCGTCCCCAGTGGCAGGGCGACACCATCGGCTTCATCGGGCGGATCGACGAGCCCCGCAAGGGACTGCCCGTCCTCATGCGGGCGCTGCCCCACATCCTCGCCGAGCGCCCGCAGACCCGGCTCCTGGTGGCCGGGCGCGGCGACGAGGAGCACGCGGTGGCGGAGCTGCCGAAGGAGCTGCGCTCGCGGGTCGAGTTCCTCGGCATGATCAGCGACGAGGACAAGGCCCGCTTCCTGCGCAGCGTCGACCTGTACGTGGCGCCCAACACCGGCGGGGAGAGCTTCGGGATCATCCTGGTCGAGGCGATGTCCGCCGGTGCTCCGGTGCTCGCCTCCGACCTGGCCGCCTTCGCCCAGGTCCTCGACCAGGGCGCCGCCGGTGAACTGTTCGTCAACGAGGACGCGGACGCCCTCGCCAAGACGGCCGTACGGCTGCTCGGCGACCCCCGGCGCCTGGCGGAGCTGCGGGACCGGGGCAGCGCCCACGTCCGCCGCTTCGACTGGTCCACGGTCGGCGCGGACATCATGTCCGTGTACGAGACGGTGACGGCGGGCGCCGCGGCGGTGGCGGCGGACGAACGGGCCCAGGAGGGGCGGGGCGGACGCGGCGGGCATGGGGGCGAGCGCGGTGGCTCCGGTGGTTCCAACGGGGACGGCGGCGGGCTGCGGGCGCGGCTGGGGCTCGCGCGGGACTGAGGCCGCCCTGCGCGGGACCTATGACCGGCCTACTCCGACGACCCCCTAAGGTGACCGTCCGTGACCGCAACCCTGATCTGGATTCTCGTCGCCCTCGTGGCGATCGGCCTCTACCTGAGCTGGACCGCCGGGCGACTGGACCGGCTGCACGCGCGGATCGACGCCACCCGCGCGGCGCTGGACGCCCAGTTGCTGCGCCGGGCCTCGGTCGCCCAGGAACTGGCCACCTCGGGAGTGCTGGACCCGGCCGCGTCCATCGTGCTCTACGAGGCCGCGCACGCCGCCCGGCAGGCCGAGGAGGAGCAGCGCGAGGTCGCCGAGAGCGAGCTGAGCCAGGCGCTGCGGGCCGTCTTCGCCGACCCCCACCAGGTCGAGGGCGTCCGCGAGGCGCCCGGCGGAGAGGCGGCGGCCCACGAACTGACGGAGGCGGTACGGCGGGTCCCCATGGCCCGGCGCTTCCACAACGACGCGGTCGGTGCGGCGCGGCGGCTGCGGGAGCACCGCAAGGTGCGCTGGTTCCGGCTGGCGGGCCACGCGCCCTTCCCGATGGCCTTCGAGATGGACGACGAGCCGCCGGGGGCGCTGGTGGAGCGGGCGGCTTGAGGGGCGCCGGGCCTCTTGAGGGGGCGGGCTGCTTGAGAGGGTGGGTCTCTTGAGGGGGCGGGCTGCTTGAGGGGGCCCGTCCGAGAGGGGCCGCCTGCCGGGAAGGGGCGCGGGCTGGCGCGGGCGTGCGCTGGAGCGGGCGCCCAGGAGCCTCGCCCCGGGGCTGAGCGGAGCGGGCGCTAAGACCCCCGTCCGATTGCCCTCCCCTTGGCGGGCGCCCAGGGACCCATTTCCCTGGCAGGTACACAAGCCCCTCAACTCCCCGGCCGGGGACCCAAGCCCTCCCATTCCCCAGGCGGGCCCCCAAGACCCCGGCCCGCACCCAGCGCATCCCCCGCGCCTATTGCCCCCATGCCAATCCCCCCCCATGCCAATCCCCGCCCACCCGCCACACCCGCCCCCACCAACCCCACCAAAACGATCCACCACCTCCCCATTGGCCCTTGCCGTGGCCTGGTCACCTCACGTTTCCTCGGTGCAGCACCGCCCCTGTTCACCGGTGCCGCACCCACCCTCTTCACCCAGTGAGGTCACCCGTGTCCACCACGCTTCCCGACTCCGCCCAGACCCCCGAGACCGGCACCGCGCGTGTGAAGCGCGGCATGGCCGAGCAGCTCAAGGGCGGTGTGATCATGGATGTCGTCACCCCGGAGCAGGCGAAGATCGCCGAGGACGCGGGCGCCGTCGCCGTCATGGCCCTGGAGCGTGTCCCGGCCGACATCCGCAAGGACGGCGGCGTGGCCCGCATGTCCGACCCGGACATGATCGAGGGCATCATCGAGGCCGTCTCCATCCCGGTCATGGCCAAGTCCCGGATCGGCCACTTCGTGGAGGCCCAGGTCCTCCAGTCGCTCGGTGTGGACTACATCGACGAGTCCGAGGTGCTCACCCCGGCCGACGAGGTCAACCACTCCGACAAGTGGGCGTTCACCACCCCCTTCGTCTGCGGTGCCACCAACCTCGGTGAGGCGCTGCGCCGGATCGCCGAGGGCGCCGCCATGATCCGCTCCAAGGGCGAGGCCGGTACCGGCAACGTCGTGGAGGCCGTCCGCCACCTGCGTCAGATCAAGAACGAGATCGCCCGGCTGCGCGGCTACGACAACAACGAGCTGTACGCCGCCGCCAAGGACCTGCGCGCCCCCTACGAGCTGGTCAAGGAGGTCGCGGAGCTGGGCAAGCTGCCGGTCGTGCTGTTCTCGGCGGGCGGGGTCGCCACCCCGGCCGACGCCGCGCTGATGCGCCAGCTCGGTGCCGAGGGCGTCTTCGTCGGCTCCGGCATCTTCAAGTCCGGCGACCCCGCCAAGCGCGCCGCCGCCATCGTGAAGGCGACCACCTTCTACGACGACCCGAAGATCATCGCGGACGCGTCCCGCAACCTCGGCGAGGCCATGGTCGGCATCAACTGCGACACCCTGCCCGAGGCCGAGCGCTACGCCAACCGCGGCTGGTAGGCACCGGTGAGCTGCCCTGTCGTAGGCGTCCTGGCACTCCAGGGCGACGTACGGGAGCACCTGGTCGCCCTGGCCGCGGCGGACGCCGTGGCCAGGCCGGTCCGGCGCCCCGAGGAACTCGCCGAGGTCGACGGGCTGGTGGTACCCGGCGGCGAGTCCACCACCATCTCCAAGCTGGCCGTCCTGTTCGGCCTCATGGAGCCGCTCCGCGCGCGGGTCCGCGCCGGAATGCCGGTCTACGGCACCTGCGCGGGCATGATCATGCTCGCCGACAAGATCCTCGACCCGCGCTCGGGCCAGGAGACCGTCGGCGGCATCGACATGATCGTGCGGCGCAACGCCTTCGGCCGGCAGAACGAGTCCTTCGAGGCCGCCGTCGAGGTCACGGGCGTCGCCGGGGGACCGGTGGAGGGCGTCTTCATCCGCGCCCCATGGGTCGAGTCGGTCGGCGCCGCGGTGGAGGTGCTCGCCACGTACGACGGACATGTGGTCGCGGTTCGCCAGGGCAACGCCCTTGCCACGTCGTTCCACCCGGAACTGACCGGCGACCACCGGATGCACGCGCTCTTTGTCGACATGGTGCGCGAAGAGCGGGCGGTGGAGTCCTTGTAGGATCTCAGGCGTCCTACAGAGATGGGTTACGCGAAGGAGACAGGCAGATGTCCGGCCACTCTAAATGGGCCACGACGAAGCACAAGAAGGCCGTGATCGACGCCAAGCGCGGCAAGCTCTTCGCGAAGCTGATCAAGAACATCGAGGTCGCGGCGCGCATGGGCGGCGCGGACCTCGAAGGCAATCCGACGCTCTACGACGCGGTCCAGAAGGCCAAGAAGCAGTCCGTCCCGAACAAGAACATCGACTCCGCGATCAAGCGCGGCGGTGGTCTTGAGGCCGGTGGCGCCGAGTACGAGACGATCATGTACGAGGGCTACGGCCCCAGCGGTGTCGCGGTGCTCATCGAGTGCCTCACCGACAACCGCAACCGCGCCGCCTCCGAGGTCCGGGTCGCCATGACCCGCAACGGCGGCTCCATGGCCGACCCCGGCTCGGTGTCGTACCTCTTCCACCGCAAGGGCGTGATCATCGTCCCCAAGGCAGGGCTGACCGAGGACGACGTCCTCGGCGCCGTGCTGGACGCGGGCGCGGAGGAGGTCAACGACCTCGGCGAGTCCTTCGAGGTGATCAGCGAGGCCACCGACCTGGTCGCGGCCCGCACCGCGCTCCAGCAGGCCGGGATCGACTACGACTCGGCCGAGGCCAACTTCGTCCCGACCATGCAGGTCGAGCTGGACGAAGACGGCGCCAGGAAGATCTTCAAGCTGATCGACGCCCTGGAGGACAGCGACGACGTGCAGAACGTCTTCGCCAACTTCGACGTCAGCGACGAGGTCATGGAGAAGGTCGACGCGTAGCGCGCGCGGCGGGCCGTACGGGCTCAACGGGCCGACGGGGCAACCCCGTCGGCCCGTCGCTTTGCCGGGAGTCGCTCAGGGGCGATGTCAGTGGCAGCGGATAGCCTGCACGAACAGTCGAACGAGCGGGACGAGGGGGAGGGGCCGGTGCGGGTACTCGGGGTGGACCCCGGTCTGACGCGCTGCGGGGTCGGGGTCGTCGAGGGCGTCGCGGGCCGCCCGCTGACCATGCTCGGCGTCGGGGTCGTCCGCACCCCGGCGGACGCGGACCTCGGCCACCGCCTGGTCGCCGTGGAACGGGGCATCGAGGAGTGGCTTGACCGCCACCGCCCCGAGTTCGTCGCCGTGGAGCGTGTCTTCAGCCAGCACAACGTGCGGACGGTGATGGGCACGGCCCAGGCCAGCGCCGTCGCCATGCTGTGCGCCGCCCGCCGCGGCATCCCGGTCGCCCTGCACACCCCCAGCGAGGTCAAGGCCGCCGTCACCGGCTCAGGACGCGCCGACAAGGCCCAGGTCGGCGCCATGGTCACCCGGCTGCTCCGGCTCGACGCCCCGCCGAAACCGGCCGACGCCGCCGACGCCCTGGCCCTCGCCATCTGCCACATCTGGCGCGCGCCCGCGCAGAACCGGCTGCAACAGGCCGTGGACCGGCACACCGCGCGCGGCCCCCGCGTCCCGCCCGCCCAGCACCCCGCCCCGAAAGGCCGTACGGCATGATCGCCTTCGTCAGCGGCACGGTCGCCGCACTCGCCCCGGACGCCGCCGTGATCGAGGTGGGCGGGGTCGGCATGGCCGTCCAGTGCACCCCGAACACCCTGTCCACGCTCCGCCTCGGCCGCCCCGCCAAGCTGCACACCTCCCTGGTCGTCCGCGAGGACTCCCTGACCCTGTACGGCTTCGTGGACGACGACGAGCGCCAGGTCTTCGCCCTGCTCCAGACGGCGAGCGGGGTCGGTCCGCGGCTGGCCCAGGCGATGCTGGCCGTGCACACCCCGGACGCCCTGCGCCGGGCGGTCGCCACGGCCGACGAGAAGGCGCTCACGGCCGTGCCCGGCATCGGCAAGAAGGGCGCCCAGAAGCTGCTGCTGGAGCTGAAGGACCGGCTCGGCGAGCCGATCGGCGCCCCCGTGGTCGGCGCCCCCGTCAGCACCGGCTGGCGGGACCAGTTGCACGCCGCCCTGATCGGCCTCGGGTACGCCACACGCGAGGCCGACGAGGCGGTCGCCGCGGTGACGCCCCAGGCGGAGGCCGCCCAGGGCACGCCCCAGGTGGGGCACCTGCTGAAGGCGGCCCTCCAGACCCTGAACCGAACACGCTGAGCCGGGGACACCGGGTGAGGGTCATGGGGCGGGGGTGTCCGACGTCGCCGGGGGGAGCCTCGGCGACCGTTCCGGGGCGGGCGGCGGACGGGGCCGGTTCCGGGCCGGTGCCCGCGGTGCTCGCCGGCCTTGGCCGCGACGGTTCGGGGTCCGGTCCTGTCGTACCGGGCTGTGACCGCGCGGGTTCCGGGTCCGTGACCCGGCCGTACGGCTGCCGCGACTGTCCGGGTTCGGGGTCCGTGATCCCGCCGTATGGCTGCCGTGACTGTGCGGGTTCGGGGTCCGTGACCCGGCCGTATGGCTGCCGCGACTGTCTGGGTTCGGGGTCCGTGATCCCGCCGTATGCCTGCCGTGACCGTGCGGGTTCCGGGCGCCCGACCCCGCCGTATGGCTGCCGTGACCGTGCGGGTTCGGGGTCCGTGAGCCCGCCGTACAGCTGCCCGGAACCAGCGCGGTCCGGGCGCCCGACCCCGCCGTACAGCCGCCACGACCGCGCTGCTTCCGAGCGCCCCACCCCGCCGTACCGCTGCCCCGACCGTGCCGGTTCCGGGTCGGCGACCCCGCCGTACCGCCGCCCCGACCATGCCGTTCCCGCTCCCGCAGGCCCCCGACCATGCCACACCCTGCCCCCGATCACACCGGACCCCGCCCCGCAGGCGCCCCGGCACACACCACGCCGCCCACCCGAGGCACGTACCCCCGCCATACAGCCCGCTGCCCCGGAGCCGTACCCCGCCCCCGACCGGCCGCCCCGCCGCCAGCGGTGCCGCGCACCCCACCCCGCCCCATTCCCGCCGTCCCCCGGCGTGATCCTCCGCGCACCCCGCCCGCCGTCACCCGGCGCAAGCCCCCGCGCACCCCACCCGCCCCCGCCCCGGCGTGAGCCCCCGCGCACCCCACCCGCCCCCGTCCCGGCGTGAGCCACCTCGTACCCCACCCGCCGTCCTGAGCCCCCCGATCGCCACCCCGGCCGACCGTCCGCCACCCCAAGGAGACCCGCAGTGAACTGGGACGACCCGACCGACAGCCCCGCCGCCGAGCCGCTCCCCGGTGCCGACGCGGAGCGACTGGTCGGCTCGGCCGCCGACCGTGAGGACCAGGCGGTCGAGGCCGCGCTGCGCCCCAAGGACCTGGACGAGTTCATCGGCCAGGAGAAGGTCCGCGAGCAGCTCGACCTGGTGCTGCGCGCCGCCCGCGCGCGCGGCGCCACCGCCGACCACGTCCTGCTCTCCGGCGCCCCCGGCCTCGGCAAGACCACCCTCTCCATGATCATCGCGGCCGAGATGGGCGCCCCCATCCGCATCACCTCCGGGCCCGCCATCCAGCACGCCGGGGACCTGGCCGCGATCCTCTCCTCGCTCCAGGAGGGCGAGGTGCTCTTCCTGGACGAGATCCACCGCATGTCCCGCCCCGCCGAGGAGATGCTGTACATGGCGATGGAGGACTTCCGGGTCGACGTGATCGTCGGCAAGGGCCCCGGCGCCACCGCCATCCCCCTGGAACTGCCCCCCTTCACCCTGGTCGGCGCCACGACCCGGGCCGGACTGCTGCCGCCCCCGCTGCGCGACCGCTTCGGCTTCACCGCGCACATGGAGTTCTACGAGCCCGCCGAGCTGGAGCGGGTCGTCCACCGCTCCGCCCATCTCCTGGACGTCGAGATCGACACCGAGGGCGCCGCCGAGATCGCCGGCCGCTCCCGTGGCACGCCCCGGATCGCCAACCGGCTGCTGCGCCGGGTCAGGGACTACGCGCAGGTCAAGGCCGACGGGAACATCACCAGAGAGATCGCGGGCGCCGCCCTCAAGGTGTACGAGGTGGACGCGCGGGGCCTCGACCGGCTCGACCGGGCCGTCCTGGAGGCCCTGCTGAAGCTGTTCGCGGGCGGACCGGTCGGGCTGTCGACGCTCGCCGTGGCCGTGGGGGAGGAGCGGGAGACGGTCGAGGAGGTCGCCGAACCGTTCCTGGTCAGGGAGGGGCTCCTCGCGCGCACTCCCCGTGGCCGGGTGGCCACTCCGGCGGCCTGGGCGCACCTCGGTCTCACCCCGCCCCGCACTGGGCCTGCGGGAAACGGACAACAGGACCTGTTCAGGACGTGACGGCGAGGTTCTGGCCTGCACAGGAACCCCGGTGCCATGCTGAGCGTTGTTCCCTGCGCGCGGACTCGCTTAGACTCCGCCGATGCCGCCCTTGTCGGCGGCTGACAATCCCCCAACCATCAGGCCGCTTCCCACCGCGGTCGTGTGAAGGAAGTTCCGACCCGTGAGTCTCGTGACCCTCCTCCCGTTCATCGTGCTCATCGGGGCCATGTTCCTGATGACCCGGTCGGCGAAGAAGAAGCAGCAGCAAGCCGCCGACATGCGGAACCAGATGCAGCCGGGCTCCGGCGTCCGCACCATCGGGGGCATGTACGCGACGGTGAAGGAAGTCAGCGAGGACACGGTCCTCCTCGACGCCGGGCCGGGCGTCGACCTGCTCTTCGCCAAGAACTCGATCGGCGCCGTGCTGTCGGACGACGAGTACAACCGCATCGTCCACGGCATCGAGCACGACCTGAAGTCCGACTCCGACACCGTCCCGGACGACGCCTCGGCGCTGACCGACACCGACCAGCCCGCCGACGCCGCCTCCTCCGACGACAAGCCGGTCGACCTCGGCAAGCAGGACGCCGCCGACGAGCCCTCCGACGCCGCCTCCGCCGGGGCGAAGAAGGACGACGAGCCGAAGAAGACCGACGGCGACTCCGACGCGAAGTAGTCGTGCCCCGGGGCGTGCGGGCCAGGCCCTCACGCCCCGGAGTGCGCCCAGCTCGCACGGGACCCCGACACCATGTCATGGCCGTCCGCCCGCCGACCCGGAGCGCGGCGGCCCGAGAGGGAGTACGAGAAGGTGGCAGCACCTAAAAAGGGCCGCAACGCGAGCGCCCAGAGCAAGCCGGGGCGCTCGCTGGTCCTGATCCTGATCGCCATCGTGGCGCTCACGGGAGGCATGTTCGCCTCCGGACACACCACTCCGCGTCTCGGCATCGACCTCGCCGGCGGCACCAGCATCACGCTCACGGCGGTCAACGAACCCGGCCAGCCCAACGCGATCAACAAGACCAACATGGCCACCGCGGTCGACATCATGGAGCGCCGGGTCAACGGCCTCGGTGTCTCCGAGGCCGAGGTCCAGACGCAGGGCGATCGCAACATCATCGTCAACGTCCCCAAGGGCACCAACTCCGAGCAGGCCCGGGAGCAGGTCGGCACCACGGCCAAGCTGTTCTTCCGCCCGGTCCTCCAGCGCGAGGCCGCGGTCGACCCCGCCGCCACCCCGAGCCCCAGCGCCAGCGGCAGCCCCTCCGGCTCGCCGTCGCCGAGCGCGTCCACCTCGGCCTCCAGCGGCGACGAGTCGGCCAGCCCCTCGGCCGACTCCTCCGCGAGCCCCTCGTCCTCGGCCACCTCGCAGGGCCGCGCCGTCACCGACGCCCTCAAGGCCGACGAGACGCCGTCCGCCAGCGCCTCCTCGTCCGCCAGTGACGCCGCCAGCCCCTCGCCCTCCGCGAGCGAGAGCGCCGCCACCGACGCCGACACCAAGCTCCAGGCCGAGTACGCCGCGCTGAACTGCGCCGACCCCGACCAGCGCACCGAGGCCGGCCAGGGCGCCAAGCCCGAGCAGTCCACGGTCGCCTGCGGCCAGGACGGCGGCGTCTGGAACAAGTTCCTGCTCGGCCCGGTCGGTGTCGACGGCACCGAGATCGACAAGGCCGAGGCGATCTTCGACACCCAGAGCGCGGCGGGCTGGAAGGTGGTGATGGACTTCAACTCCGCGGGAGCCAAGAAGTTCGCCGACATCACCGGCACGCTCGCCAGCCAGACATCGCCGATGAACGAGTTCGCGATCGTCCTGGACGACGAGGTCGTCTCCCACCCCTATGTGAGCACCGCGATCACCGGCGGCAACGCCGAGATCTCCGGCAGCTTCACCCAGGAGCAGGCCGAGAGCCTCTCCAACATGCTCTCCTACGGTGCGCTCCCGCTCTCCTTCAAGGAGTCCAGCGTGACCACCGTGACCGCCGCGCTCGGCAGCGAGCAGCTGCACGCCGGTCTGATCGCGGGCGCCATCGGTCTGGCCCTGGTCGTGATCTACCTGGTCGCCTACTACCGCGGCCTGGCGCTGGTCGCCCTCGCCTCGCTGCTGATCTCCGCCGCCCTGACCTACGTGATCATGTCGCTGCTCGGCCCGGCCATCGGCTTCGCGCTGAACCTGCCCGCGGTCTGCGGTGCCATCGTCGCCATCGGCATCACGGCGGACTCGTTCATCGTCTACTTCGAACGGGTCCGGGACGAGATCCGCGAGGGCCGCTCCCTGCGCCCCGCCGTGGAGCGGGCCTGGCCGCGCGCCCGGCGCACCATCCTGGTCTCCGACTTCGTGTCGTTCCTGGCCGCCGCCGTGCTCTTCGTGGTCACCGTCGGCAAGGTCCAGGGCTTCGCGTTCACGCTCGGTCTGACCACGCTGCTCGATGTCGTCGTGGTGTTCCTCTTCACCAAGCCGCTGCTGACGCTGCTCGCCAAGACGAAGTTCTTCGGGAAGGGCCACAGCTGGTCCGGTCTCGACCCGAAGCGCCTCGGCGTCCAGCCCCCGCTGCGCCGCACCCGCCGCCCCGTCGCCCCCGTCGAACCGAAGGAGGCGTGAGATGTCGAAGCTCGGCACCCTCGGCGCCCGGCTCCACCGCGGCGAGGTCGGATACGACTTCGTCAAGAACCGCAAGCTCTGGTACGGGATCTCCATCCTGATCACCATCACGGCGATCGTCGGCCTCGCGGTGCGCGGGCTGAACATGGGCATCGAGTTCCAGGGCGGCGCGGTCTTCACCACCCCGAAGACCAGCGCCTCGATCGCCCAGGCCGAGACCTACGCCGAGGAGGCGGCCGGGCACCAGGCCGTCGTGCAGGAACTCGGCTCGGGCGGACTGCGCATCCAGATCTCCGGCGTGGACACCGCCAAGTCGGACCAGATCAAGCAGGACCTCGCACAGAACCTGAAGGTCGACGCGGAGGCCATCAACGCCGATCTGGTCGGTCCCAGCTGGGGCGAGCAGATCGCCAACAAGGCATGGCAGGGCCTGGCGATCTTCCTGGTCCTGGTGGTGATCTATCTGGCCATCGCCTTCGAGTGGAGAATGGCGATCGCCGCGTTCATCGCGCTGATCCACGACATCACCATCACCGTCGGTATCTACGCCCTGGTCGGCTTCGAGGTCACCCCGGGCACGGTGATCGGTCTGCTGACCATCCTCGGCTATTCCCTGTACGACACGGTGGTGGTCTTCGACTCCCTCAAGGAACAGACGAAGGACATCACCAAACAGACCCGCTTCACCTACAGCGACATCGCCAACCTCTCGATCAACAGCACCCTGGTCCGCTCCATCAACACCACGGTGGTCGCGCTGCTGCCGGTGGCGGGCCTGCTGTTCATCGGCGGCGGTGTGCTCGGCGCGGGCACGCTCAACGACATCTCGCTGTCGCTGTTCGTCGGCCTCGCGGCCGGTGCGTACTCCTCGATCTTCATCGCCACCCCGCTGGTCGCCGACCTCAAGGAGCTGGAGCCGCAGATGAAGGCCCTGCGCAAGCGGGTCCTCGCCAAGCGTGCCCAGACCGCCGAGGAGGGCGCCCAGCCCGCGCCCCGCACCGGCGGCGGCGAGGAGACCTTCGACGACCTGCCCGAGGACGTGGCAGCCGCCGTCGTGGGCCCGCGCAACCAGCCGGCGCGCAACCGGGGCCGAGGCCGTCCGTCGGGCAAGCGCCGATGACGGACATCAGGGAGCTGCTCCTCAGCCGTATCCGGGACGTCGCCGACTATCCGGAGCCGGGCGTGACCTTCAAGGACATCACGCCGCTGCTGGCGGACCCGGCCGCGTTCGGCGCGCTGACCGACGCGCTCGCCGACGTCGTCGTCCGCCAGGGCGCCACCAAGGTGGTGGGGCTGGAGGCACGCGGGTTCATCCTGGGCGCCCCGGTCGCCGTCCGCGCGGGCGTCGGCTTCATCCCGGTCCGCAAGGCGGGCAAGCTCCCCGGAGCCACCCTGAGCCAGGCGTACGACCTGGAGTACGGCTCGGCGGAGATCGAGGTGCACGCCGAGGACCTCACCGCGGGCGACCGGGTCCTGGTCGTGGACGACGTCCTGGCCACCGGGGGCACCGCGGAGGCGTCGCTGAAGCTGATCCGCCGGGCGGGCGCCGAGGTCGCGGGCGTCGCCGTCCTCATGGAGCTGTCCTTCCTCGACGGCCGCAGCCGCCTGGAGCGCTCCCTCGGGGACATCCCGCTGGAGGCACTGCTCACCATCTGAGCGGGACGGCCACCGCCGACCGGACGCGACCGGCGTCCCACGGGACGCGACCGCCGACCGGCAGGACCTTTTCCGGGCGCCCCGGGCTTCGGCCCGGGGCGCCCGTCTGTGTCCCTGGGGCGGGCGGCCTGCAAGGAGCCCCGCCTCTGTCCCTGGGGGGCGGCCCCATAAGGAGCCCCGTCCGTGTCCGTGGGAGAGGCCCACAAGGAGCCCCGCCCATGTCCCCGGAGGCGGCTCATAGGAGCCCCGCCCGCGCCCCCGGGACCGCCCCGCAGGGCCCCCGCCCGTTTCCCCCGCCGACCCACAGGGAATCAAACCTCCCCTCACCGGTGTTTTCCGGCCAAAGGTCCGCAGATCGTCCTGAAGGCGATGTCGAAGCCCAGGATCGCTACCATGGGGTCTCCGGAGCCTGACCGGGGGACCCGGATCGCGCACGAGGAGCCCTCTTGCCAGACGAGGCCCAGCACCTGACCGCCGCCAAGCCCGAGCCCGGCTCGGAGCCCGCGGCCCAGCCCGCGCCGCACGCGAAGAACACGCAGCACACGCAGGACGAGCCGCGCGGGTCGGTCGAGCATGCCCAGTCGGCCCCCGTGGAGCGGCCCGCCGAGGCCGCGCGTCCCAAGCCGGCCCCGCCCGAGCGTTCCCCCGCGATCCGCCCCACCCCGCCGCCCCCGGTCCCCGTCTCCACCCAGCAGCCCGCCGCCCGCTCCGGCTCCTCCAACCGGGTCCGGGCCCGGCTCGCCCGCCTCGGCGTCCAGCGCTCCAACCCGTACAACCCGGTCCTGGAGCCGCTGCTGCGGATAGTGCGCAGCAACGATCCGAAGATCGAGACCGCCACGCTCCGCCAGATCGAGAAGGCGTACCAGGTCGCCGAGCGCTGGCACCGCGGCCAGAAGCGCAAGAGCGGCGACCCCTACATCACCCACCCGCTCGCCGTCACCACCATCCTCGCCGAGCTGGGCATGGACCCCGCCACGCTGATGGCCGGACTGCTGCACGACACGGTCGAGGACACCGAGTACGGCCTCGAGCAGCTCCGCCGGGACTTCGGCGACCAGGTCGCCCTGCTGGTCGACGGCGTCACCAAACTGGACAAGGTCAAGTTCGGTGAGGCGGCCCAGGCCGAGACCGTACGCAAGATGGTCGTCGCCATGGCCAAGGACCCCCGCGTCCTGGTCATCAAGCTCGCCGACCGGCTGCACAACATGCGCACCATGCGCTACCTCAAGCGCGAGAAGCAGGAGAAGAAGGCGCGCGAGACCCTGGAGATCTACGCGCCGCTCGCCCACCGCCTGGGCATGAACACCATCAAGTGGGAACTGGAGGACCTCGCCTTCGCGATCCTCTACCCCAAGATGTACGACGAGATCGTCCGGCTGGTCGCCGAGCGGGCACCCAAGCGGGACGAGTACCTCGCCATAGTGACCGACGAGGTCCAGCAGGACCTGCGCTCGGCCCGTATCAAGGCCACCGTCACCGGCCGCCCCAAGCACTACTACAGCGTCTACCAGAAGATGATCGTCCGCGGCCGGGACTTCGCGGAGATCTACGACCTGGTCGGCATCCGTGTCCTGGTGGACACCGTCCGCGACTGCTACGCGGCCCTGGGCACCGTCCACGCGCGCTGGAACCCCGTCCCGGGGCGCTTCAAGGACTACATCGCGATGCCCAAGTTCAACATGTACCAGTCACTGCACACCACGGTCATCGGCCCCAACGGCAAGCCCGTCGAACTCCAGATCCGCACCTTCGACATGCACCGCCGCGCCGAGTACGGCATCGCCGCGCACTGGAAGTACAAGCAGGAGGCCGTCGCCGGTGCCTCCAAGGTGCGCACCGATGTGCCCAAGGCCGGCAAGGGCAAGGACGACCATCTCAACGACATGGCGTGGCTGCGCCAGCTCCTCGACTGGCAGAAGGAGACGGAGGACCCGGGCGAGTTCCTGGAGTCCCTGCGCTTCGACCTGTCCCGCAACGAGGTCTTCGTCTTCACCCCCAAGGGCGATGTCATAGCGCTCCCCGCGGGCGCGACCCCGGTGGACTTCGCGTACGCCGTCCACACCGAGGTCGGCCACCGCACCATAGGGGCCCGGGTCAACGGCCGGCTCGTCCCGCTGGAGTCCACCCTCGACAACGGCGACCTGGTGGAGGTCTTCACCTCCAAGGCGTCCGGCGCGGGCCCCTCCCGCGACTGGCTGGGCTTCGTGAAGTCGCCGCGCGCCCGCAACAAGATCCGCGCCTGGTTCTCCAAGGAGCGCCGCGACGAGGCGATCGAGCAGGGCAAGGACGCCATCGTCCGCGCCATGCGCAAGCAGAACCTGCCGATCCAGCGCATCCTGACCGGTGACTCCCTGGTCACTCTCGCGCACGAGATGCGCTACCCCGACATCTCCGCGCTGTACGCGGCGATCGGCGAGGGACATGTCTCGGCGCAGAACATCGTGCAGAAGCTCGTGCAGTCCTTCGGCGGCGAGGAGGCGGCCACCGAGGAGATCGACGAGTCCGTACCGCCCGTCCGGGGCCGCAGTCGCAAGCGCCGCTCCAGCGCCGACCCGGGCGTGGTCGTCAAGGGCGTCGACGACGTCTGGGTCAAGCTGGCCCGCTGCTGCACCCCGGTGCCGGGCGACCCGATCATCGGGTTCGTCACCCGGGGCAGTGGTGTCTCGGTCCACCGCAGCGACTGCGTCAACGTGGACTCACTGTCCCGCGAGCCCGAACGCATCCTGGAGGTCGAGTGGGCGCCCACCCAGTCCTCGGTCTTCCTGGTCGCCATCCAGGTCGAGGCGCTGGACCGCTCCCGGCTGCTCTCGGACGTCACCCGGGTGCTCTCCGACCAGCACGTCAATATCCTCTCGGCGGCCGTCCAGACCTCCCGCGACCGGGTCGCCACCTCCCGCTTCACCTTCGAGATGGGCGACCCCAAGCACCTGGGCCACGTCCTGAAGGCGGTCAGGGGCGTGGAGGGCGTGTACGACGTGTACCGGGTGACATCGGCGCGCAGCCGGTCGTAGGACGAGGCCCCCAGAGGCACCTCAGAGGGGCACCTCAGAGGCACCCCAGAGGCACCCCTGAGGCATCCCAGAGGCATCTAGGGGCATCCCAGAAGCACCTCAAGAGGCGCCTGCGGGGGGCACCAGCCCCCGCCCGGCCCAACAGAAAGGGGCTCCCGAGGGAGCCCCTTTCCCGTGCCCGCGGCAGCCGACGGTCAACAGCCGACCGGCGCCCGACGGCTCAGCCGCCGAACTCCTGAAGCCCCTTCAGCGCCTGGTCCAGCAGCGCCTGCCGGCCCTCCAGCTCCTTCTGGAGCTTGTCGGCCCTGGCGTCATTGCCCTGGGCGCGCGCCTGCTCGATCTGCTTGCCGAGCTTGTCGACGGCCGCCTGGAGCTGACCGGTGAGTCCCGCGGCCCGCGCACGGGCCTCCGGGTTGGTCCGGCGCCACTCGGCCTCCTCGGCCTCCTGGATCGCCCGCTCCACCGCGTGCATCCGGCCCTCGACCTTCGGGCGGGCGTCGCGCGGGACGTGCCCGATGGCCTCCCACCGCTCGTTGAGCTGGCGGAACGCGGCGCGCGCGGCCTTCAGATCGGTGACCGGGAGGATCTTCTCGGCCTCACCGGCCAGCTCCTCCTTGAGCTTGAGGTTCTCCGACTGCTCCGCGTCCCGCTCGGCGAACAGCGAGCTGCGGGCGGCGAAGAAGACGTCCTGGGCGCCGCGGAAGCGGTTCCACAGGTCGTCCTCGTGCTCGCGCTGGGCGCGGCCCGCCGCCTTCCACTCCGCCATCAGCTCGCGGTAGCGGGCGGCCGTGGGACCCCAGTCCGTGGAGTCGGACAGCGCCTCCGCCTCGGTGACCAGCCGCTCCTTGGTCTTGCGGGCGTCCTCGCGCTGCGCGTCGAGCTGCGCGAAGTGCGCCTTGCGCCGCTTGGAGAACGCGGAGCGGGCGTGCGAGAAGCGGTGCCACAGCTCGTCGTCCGACTTGCGGTCGAGCCGGGGCAGGCCCTTCCAGGTGTCCACCAGCGCCCGCAGCCGCTCACCAGCGGACCGCCACTGGTCGGACTGCGCCAGCTGCTCGGCCTCGGTGACCAGGGCCTCCTTGGCGTCCCGGGCCTCGTCCGCCTGCTTGGCGCGCTGGGCCTTGCGCTCCTCGCGCCGGGCCTCCACCTGCCCCACGAGCGTGTCCAGCCGGGTCCGCAGCGCGTCCAGATCGCCCACCGCGTGGTGCGCGTCCACCTGCTCGCGCAGATGGTCGATGGCGGTCTGGGCGTCCTTCGCGGACAGGTCGGTGGTCTTCACCCGCTTTTCGAGGAGGCCGATCTCGACCACCAGGCCCTCGTACTTGCGCTCGAAGTAGGCCAGTGCCTCATCGGGGGAGCCGGCCTGCCAGGAGCCGACGACCTGCTCGCCGTCGGCCGTACGCACGTACACGGTCCCCGTCTCGTCGACGCGGCCCCACGGGTCGCTGCTCACAGCGCCTCCTCCACATGATGCCCCGAGGGGCTTCGGCGCCCCCGGGCATCGTCCACAGTTTCGTCACCGCCAACATAGGCGACCGGCGGGTTGCCTGTCCGCATCCAGCGCGAGCGAAATTCCGCAGTTCGCCGCCCTGCGGGTCAGGACTTCTCGACCGTCGCCTTGTCGATCACGACGGTCGCGTTGGGCGCCCCGTCACCCATGCCGGTGTTCTCCCCGGCGTCGGCGATCTTCTTCAGCACGGCCATCCCGGCCTCGGAGACCGTACCGAAGGGCGTGTAGTCCGGCGGCAGCGGACTGTCCTGGTAGACCAGGAAGAACTGGCTGCCGCCGCTGTCCCGGCCCTCGTTCGTCTGCGCGTTGTACTGGTTGGCCATCGCGACCGTGCCCGCCGGGTACACCTGGCCCTCCAGCACCTTGTCCTTGAGGTTCTCGTCCGGGATGGTGTAGCCCGGCCCGCCGGTGCCGTCGCCCTTGGGGTCGCCGCACTGGAGGACGTAGATCCCGCTGCTGGTCAGGCGGTGGCAGGTGGTGTGGTCGAAGTAGCCCTCACCGGCCAGGAACGAGAACGAGTTCACCGTGCGCGGCGCCGCCGACGCCTTCAGCGCGATGTCGATGTCCCCGCAGGTCGTCGCCAGCGTCATGGTGTACTTCGCCGACTTGTCGATGGACACCGCGGGCTCCTTGTCCCACGTCTTGGTCGCCACCTCGCCCGCCGCCGGCTTCTCGCACGGGTCGGGCGCCGGGCTGCTCGGCGACGCGCTCGGCGTCGAGTCCGTCGCCGCGCTCGCGCTGTCGTCGCCCTTGAAGGCGTCCGTCGTCCACAGCACGAGGCCGCCGATCAGAACGACACCGACCGCCGACGCGATCACCGCGTTGCGGGTGCGCGACTTGCGGCGGGCGTCGGTACGCCGCTGCTGCTGCCGCAAGAACTTCTCCCGGGCGAGCTGACGCCGCCGCTGCTCCTGGCTGACCACCGGGTTTACTCCTCATGCGTCTCGTACGTCGGCCGCGGGGCGGACGCGTCGGGTGAGCCGACCGCCTGCGTGTGCCCCGTACCGTATATGGGTTACCTGAGGATCTGGCAGCGCCGGTAGGCTCTGACGGCGGGCGCAGCCGGTGTCCGGCCGCCCGCGGAGACGCGAAACCGCTGCCCGAACCGACACAACGAAGGACGATCGTGCTCATTGCCGGGTTCCCCGCCGGGGCCTGGGGGACGAACTGTTATCTCGTCGCCCCCGCCGCCGGAGAGGAGTGCGTGATCATCGATCCGGGCCACCAGGCCGCCCCCGGGGTCGAGGAGGCCCTGCGCAAGCACCGGCTCAAGCCCGTCGCGGTCGTCCTCACCCATGGCCACATCGACCATGTGGCGTCGGTCGTCCCGGTGTGCGGCGCGCATGACGTGCCCGCCTGGATCCACCCCGCCGACCGGTACATGATGAGCGACCCCGAGAAGGCGCTCGGCCGCTCCATCGGTATGCCGCTGATGGGTGAGCTGACCGTCGGCGAGCCGGACGACGTGCGGGAGCTGTCCGACGGCGCCGCGCTGGACCTCGCGGGACTGGAGTTCTCCGTCGCGCACGCGCCGGGCCATACCAAGGGGTCGGTGACCTTCCGGATGCCCGAGACCGCCGACGTCCCGTCGGTGTTCTTCGCCGGGGATCTGCTGTTCGCCGGCTCCATCGGACGCACCGACCTGCCCGGCGGTGACATGGCCGAGATGCTCGACTCGCTGGCCCGTGTGTGCCTGCCGCTCGACGACTCGACCGTGGTGCTGTCCGGACACGGCGCCCAGACGACCATCGGCCAGGAGCGCGCCACCAACCCGTATCTGCGGCAGGTGGCCGCCGGCCTCGGGAGCGCCGACGCTCCCCGACGAGGAATGTGACGAGAGACCTTCCGTGAGTACCTTCCAGGCCCCCAAGGGCACCTACGACCTGATCCCGCCGCGCTCGGCGGTCTTCCTCGCGGTCCGCGAGGCGATCGCGGCCCCGCTGCGCGACGCGGGCTACGGCTATATCGAGACGCCCGGCTTCGAGAGCGTCGAACTGTTCGCGCGCGGGGTGGGCGAGTCCACCGACATCGTCACCAAGGAGATGTACGCCTTCGAGACCAAGGGCGGCGACCGCCTCGCCCTGCGCCCCGAAGGCACCGCCTCCGTACTGCGCGCCGCGCTGGAGGCCAATCTGCACCGCGCGGGCAACCTCCCCGTCAAGCTCTGGTACTCGGGCTCCTACTACCGCTACGAGCAGCCCCAGGCGGGCCGCTACCGGCACTTCTCGCAGGTCGGCGCCGAGGCGATCGGCGCGGAGGACCCGGCGCTCGACGCCGAGCTGATCATCCTGGCCGACCAGGCGTACCGCTCGCTGGGCCTGAGGACCTTCCGCATCCTGCTCAACAGCCTCGGCGACCAGGAGTGCCGCCCCGTCTACCGGGCCGCCCTCCAGGACTTCCTGCGCGGTCTCGACCTGGACGAGGACACCCTGCGCCGGGCGGAGATCAACCCGCTGCGGGTCCTCGACGACAAGCGCGCCGAGGTGCAGAAGCAGCTCACCGGCGCCCCGCTGCTGCGCGACTACCTCTGCGACGCCTGCAAGGCGTATCACGAGGAGGTCCGTGAGCTGATCACCGCGGCGGGCGTCGCCTTCGAGGACGACCCGCGGCTGGTGCGCGGCCTGGACTACTACACCCGCACCACCTTCGAGTTCGTCCACGACGGACTCGGCGCCCAGTCCGCGGTCGGCGGCGGCGGACGCTACGACGGCCTCTCGGAGATGATCGGCGGCCCCGCGCTGCCGTCCGTCGGCTGGGCCCTCGGCGTCGACCGCACGGTCCTCGCCCTGGAGGCGGAGGGCGTCGCCCTCGACCTCCCGGCGCCGACCAGCGTCTACGCCGTACCGCTCGGCGAGGAGGCCCGGCGGGTGCTGTTCGCCAAGGTCACCGAGTTGCGCAAGGCGGGCGTCGCGGCCGACTTCGCGTTCGGCGGCCGGGGTCTGAAGGGCGCCATGAAGAACGCCAACCGCAGCGGCGCCCGCTATGCCGTCGTGGCCGGTGAGCGGGACCTCGCCGAGGGCGTCGTCCAGCTCAAGGACATGGAGTCCGGCGAACAGACGGCGATCGGGGTGGGCGAGATCGTCGCGGAGCTGGAGTCCCGGCTCGGCTGAGCGGAACTGGAGTCCCGGCTCGGCTGAGCCGCCACCGACGACCGGGCAGGGGCGCCCCCCGCGTGCCCCTGCCCGCACCGCCCCCCAGGGACGTCCGTCAGCCGTGCCGCCAGGGCCGTCCGGCCCGAATACCTGTCCGGAAGGCACCGCTCACGAGGGACCATGGGCCTTTCTCACCTCGTCACGACCCTGCCCGTACACGCCGGTGCGGCACAATGGCGATGCCCGAAGCACTCCCCACCCCCCACCAGTGACGGAATCGGCGTGATGAGCAAGACGACACTCAACGACGTCTCCACCGAGCCCGGACCGACGGCCTCCGCACCGGCCGGGACCGGCGCGGTCGGCGCCGGCCGGGCCTTCGCGCTCATGCTGGTGATCACGGGCGCCGCCGGGCTGCTGGCCGCCTGGGTGATCACGCTCGACAAGTTCAAGATCCTCGAAGCGAAGGTCGCGGGCGAGACCTATGTCCCGGGGTGCAGCGTCAACCCCGTCGTCTCCTGCGGCTCCATCATGGAGAGCGACCAGGCGTCCGCGTTCGGCTTCCCCAACCCGATGCTCGGACTCGCCGCGTACGCCGTCGTCATCTGTGTCGGCGTCACGCTGCTGACCCGGGTCAGTTTCCCGCGCTGGTACTGGCTCACCTTCAACGCGGGCACGCTGTTCGGCGTCGGCTTCTGCACCTGGCTCCAGTTCCAGTCCCTGTACCGGATCAACGCGCTGTGCCTGTGGTGCTCGCTGGCCTGGGTCGCCACGATCGTCATGTTCTGGTATGTCACCTCCTTCAACGTCCGCAACGGCTTCCTGCCGGCCCCGGGCCCGGTCAAGCGCTTCCTGGCCGAGTTCACCTGGGTCCTGCCGGTCACCCATGTCGGTGTGATCGCCATGCTGATCCTGACCCGCTGGGGCGCGGACCTCTGGGCCTGAGCCCGGTCCTGGGGGACGCCCCCGCCGTTGTCAGTGCCGTGATTTAGGGTTTCAGCGTGGAGCCCGATCTGTTCACCGCCGCCGCCGAAGAACGCCAGGAGAAGGACCCGTCCGCGAGTCCGCTGGCGGTGCGGATGCGTCCGCGCACGCTCGACGAGGTCGTCGGGCAGCAGCATCTCCTCAAGCCCGGATCTCCGCTGCGGCGGCTGGTGGGGGAGGGCGCCGGAGGTCCCGCGGGACCGTCCTCGGTGATCCTCTGGGGCCCGCCCGGCACCGGTAAGACGACCCTCGCGTATGTGGTCTCCAAGGCCACCAACAAGCGGTTCGTGGAGCTGTCCGCGATCACCGCCGGGGTCAAGGAGGTCCGCGCGGTCATCGACGGGGCGCGGCGGGCCACCGGCGGCTTCGGCAAGGAGACCGTCCTCTTCCTCGACGAGATCCACCGCTTCAGCAAGGCCCAGCAGGACTCCCTGCTGCCCGCCGTGGAGAACCGCTGGATCACCCTGATCGCCGCCACCACCGAGAACCCCTACTTCTCGGTGATCTCCCCGCTGCTCTCCCGCTCCCTGCTGCTCACCCTGGAACCCCTCACGGACGACGACCTGCGCGCACTGCTGCGCCGGGCGCTCACCGCCGAGCGCGGACTGAAGGCGTCCGTCACGCTCCCCGAGGACACCGAGGGTCATCTGCTGCGGATCGCGGGCGGTGACGCCCGCCGGGCGCTGACCGCGCTGGAGGCCGCCGCGGGCGCCGCCCTCGACAAGGGCGAGACGGAGATCGGCCTCACCACCCTGGAGGAGACCGTCGACCGGGCGGCCGTCAAATACGACCGCGACGGCGACCAGCACTACGACGTGGCGAGCGCCCTGATCAAGTCCATCCGCGGCTCCGACGTCGACGCGGCGCTGCACTACCTGGCCCGGATGATCGAGGCGGGCGAGGACCCCCGGTTCATCGCCCGCCGACTGATGATCTCGGCGAGCGAGGACATCGGCCTCGCCGACCCCACCGCGCTGCCCCTCGCCGTGGCCGCCGCCCAGGCCGTCGCCATGATCGGCTTCCCGGAGGCCGCCCTCACCCTCAGCCACACCACCATCGCCCTCGCCCTGGCCCCCAAGTCCAACGCCGCGACCACCGCCATCGGCGCCGCCCTGGAGGACGTCCGCAAGGGACTGGCGGGCCCCGTGCCGCCGCATCTGCGGGACGGGCATTACAAGGGCGCCGAAAAGCTCGGCCACGCCCAGGGTTACGTGTACCCGCACGACCTGCCCCAGGGCATCGCCGAGCAGCAGTACGCCCCGGACGCCCTCAAGGACCGCGCGTACTACACCCCGACCCGGCACGGAGCGGAGGCGCGGTACGCCGACGCCGTCGAATGGACCCGGAAGCACCTCGGTCGCAAGCCCTCCTGAGCAGCCTGTAGACTCGCCCGAGTGCTGCGTCCCGCGCTGTCAGAGCGGGACATCCAGCCGGAACCCCCAGCGGGTTCCAGGAGCGTCGCGCACCGTCGAACGGTGTCGCGGGCAGCCCACCACCCCCCCCGTCGTACCGATGTGTACGGCAGGACACGGCCGGTGGGCCACTCGCGTGCTGCACGTATGTGCCCAGACCAGGGGAGCGGCTGCCCACCCGGCCCGGCAACGGACCAGGCGGGTTTCCCCGGCTGCGGATGCGACCTCCCGCCCCTCCTGACAAGCCGAACCAAGGAAATGAGAGACAGTGGCGAACCAGTCCCGCCCCAAGGTCAAGAAGTCGCGTGCCCTCGGCATCGCGCTGACCCCCAAGGCCGTCAAGTACTTCGAGGCCCGCCCCTACCCGCCGGGCGAGCACGGCCGTGGCCGCAAGCAGAACTCGGACTACAAGGTCCGTCTGCTGGAGAAGCAGCGGCTGCGCGCGCAGTACGACATCTCCGAGCGTCAGCTGGTCCGCGCCTACGACCGCGCGTCCAAGGTCCAGGGCAAGACCGGTGAGGCCCTGATCGTGGAGCTGGAGAAGCGCCTCGACGCGCTGGTCCTGCGCTCGGGCATCGCCCGCACGATCTACCAGGCCCGCCAGATGGTCGTCCACGGCCACATCCAGGTCAACGGCAAGAAGGTCGACAAGCCGTCCTTCGTCGTGCGCCCGGACGACGTCGTGCAGGTCCGCGACCGCAGCAAGGACAAGACGCTGTTCCAGATCTCCCGCGAAGGCGGCTTCGCCCCCGACGGCGAGACCCCGCGCTACCTCCAGGTGAACCTCAAGGCCCTGGCGTTCCGCCTGGACCGCGACCCGAACCGCAAGGAGATCCCGGTGATCTGCGACGAGCAGCTCGTCGTCGAGTACTACGCCCGCTGATCCGGACGTAGCACCACCCCGCGCGTCAGCCCGCCGTCTCCCCGCCCTTCCGGGTGGGCGAGGCGGCGGGCTTGTGCGTACCCGGCTCCGTGCGCCCCGTGTGCCGGACCGTGCCGCGCGGCGGTCCCGGCAGCTCCGGTGAGCGGGCCGGGCAGCGCTCCAGCGCCCGGGACACCGCCGTCTCCCGGTCCAGCCGCTCCCCGGCGCGCACACACTCCTCGTAGCGCTCGTCGCCCAGCCGGGCCCGCGCCATCGCCTCGCACCGCTCGTGCGCGCGGCCGTAGTGCGCCGAGCCGAACAGCGGCAGCCCCACCGACGGCCACATCCGGGCCGCCGCCCCCTGGAGCACCGCCGCCTCCGCCGCGTCCCCCTCGGCGGCCGTGACCAGCGCCAGCAGCTCCACCGCCAGCACCGAGCCGAGCAGATCATGGAAGGCGTACGCGGCGGTGAGCGCGTCCGCCAGCAGGGTCCGCGCCTCGGCGAGATCGCCGTCGGCCCAGGCCGCGTACCCGAGGACGTACAGCGCGTACGCCCGGGTCCAGCGCTCCCCGTGGTCCTCGCAGACCCGGCGGACGTCCTCGCACAGCCGGACCGCCTCGGCCGGGTCGCCCTGGAAGGCCCGGGTCATCGCCAGCTCGACCTGGCCCATCAGCACATTGCTGTTCAGCTCGCCGATCTCCTGGTAGCGCTCCAGCGCCGAGCGCAGCAGCGTTTCTGCGCGGGGCATGTCGTCGCAGACCAGCGCCAGACAGCCGGTGCGGTGCTCGGCGTACGCCACCGCCGTGGCGCTGCCCAGCCGCTCGGCGTCCTCCCGGCACTCCGCCAGCGCGGCCAGCGCGGGCACCCGGTCGCCCTGGAGGACCGCCACATAGCCGAGCACCCACAGCGCCTTCAGCCGGGACTGCTCGTGCCCCGGCTCCTCCACCGGCAGCTCCACGCTCCGCTCCAGCCAGCGCCGCCCCTCCGCCAGCCGTCCGCAGCCGACCCAGTAGAACCAGAGCGCGCCGGACAGATACAGCGCCAGATGCGCGTCCTCCGGCTCGGTCAGACAGTGCTCCAGCGCCCGGCGCAGATTCGGCAGGTCCGCGTCCACCCGGGCCGCCACCTCGCTCTGCCGCGCGGAGAACCAGTCCAGCTCGCACCAGGTGGCCAGACCCAGGTACCAGTCGCGGTGGCGGCGCCGCATCCTGGGCGCGTCGCCCGCCGCCGCCAGCCACTGGGCGCCGTACGCACGGATCGTGTCGAGCATCCGGTAGCGGGTTCCCGCCGGGGTCTCCTCCCGGCTCACCACGGACTGCGCGAGCAACTGGGTCAGCACGTCGAGGACGTCGTCGGCGTGCAGGCCGTCGCCGCTGCACACGTATTCGACCGCTTCCAGGTCGAAGGGGCCCGCGAACACCGACAGCCGTGACCACAGCAGCCGCTCGCCGGGCGCGCACAGCTCATGGCTCCAGCCGATCGCCGTGCGCAGCGTCCGGTGCCGGGGCGGAGTGTCCCGCCCGCCCCCGGTCAGCAGCCGGAACCGGTCGTCCAGCCGCTCCAGCAGCCGGTGCGGCGCCAGCACCCCCAGCCGGCCCGCCGCCAGCTCGATCGCGAGCGGAATCCCCTCCAGCCGTCGGCACAGCTCCCGCAGCGCCTGCTCGTCGTCCGCCACCGCCCCCGACTGCGCGGCCCGCGCCCGCAGCAGCTCCAGCGCCTCGTCCTCGGTCAGCGGCGCCACCGGGAACCGCCGCTCGCCCGCGACCCCCAGCGCCCGGCGGCCCACCGCCAGCACCCGCAGCCCCGGCAGCCGCCGCAGCAGTTCGCCGGTCAGCTCGGCACAGGCGTCCACCAGATGCTCGAACCCGTCCAGCGCCAGCAGCAGGCGGCGGTCCGCGAGTTGGGCGAGCAGGGTCTCGCGCGGCAGCCGCGTGGTGTGGTCGGTCAGCCCGAGCGCCTCCACCACCGCGTACTCCACGAACTCCGGGTCGCGCACGGCCGCCAGATCGACCCGCCACACCCCGTCCCGGGGCACCGCGCGGGTCGCCGCTCGGGCCGCGAGCCGGGACTTGCCGATACCGCCGGGACCGGTCACCGTGACCAGCCGCGCTTCCCCGAGCGCCCGTGCCAGCCCGGCGAGTTCGGCCGAGCGGCCCACGAACGCGTCGAGTTCCAGGGGAAGATTGCCGGGCACACCGCCTGTGCCGTGCCCGCTGTCTCCCCTGTCTCCGTCGTCTCCGCCGTCCACTCGGTCACCGGTGGCCTGATCTGATCGCATAAGACACGGAGGGTACTGAAACGTAATCACTGCGTACAATCGGTTCCGCTGATCGCGCGCGTTCCGCTGCGCGCCGGGCGGTAATCGGGTACGGAGCCGCAGCCCCGGCGCGATAGGCTCGGTGCACAACTTTCTCGATGTTCAGGAACGTTTCAGGGAGCGGGTGCGCAGTGTCCGGTGGAGAGGTGGCCGGAATCCTGGTGGCCGTCTTCTGGGCGATCCTGGTCTCCTTCCTCGCGGTGGCACTGGCGAGGCTGGCCCAGACGCTCAAGGCGACCACCAAACTCGTCGCGGACGTGACCGACCAGGCCGTCCCGCTGCTGGCGGACGCCTCGGCGGCGGTGCGTTCGGCACAGACCCAGATCCAGCGGGTCGACGCGATCGCCTCGGACGTCCAGGAGGTCACGTCGAACGCGTCGGCGCTCTCCTCCACCGTCGCCTCCACCTTCGGCGGCCCCCTGGTGAAGGTGGCCGCGTTCGGGTACGGAGTGCGTCGCGCCCTCGGCGGTCGCAAGGAGGAGGCGCCCGCGGCGCCCGCCCGGCGGTCCGTGATCGTGGGCCGCACCCTCCCCGGTGCCCGACGCAAGCGGAAGTAAGGACGAGACCGAGCGATGTTCCGCCGTACGTTCTGGTTCACCACCGGTGTCGCCGCCGGAGTGTGGGCCACCACCAAGGTCAACCGCAAGCTGAAGCAGCTGACTCCGGAGAGCCTCGCCGCCGGCGCGGCGCACAAGGCGCTGGAGACCGGCCAGCGGATGCGGGACCGGGCCGTCGGCTTCGCGCTGGACGTCCGCGACAACATGGCCCAGCGCGAGGCGGAGCTGACCGACGCGCTCGGCATCGACGCGGACCCCGCGCTCCCCGCGCCCCGGACCAGCCCCGCCATCGAGAACACCCACAGCACCCAGAACCACGGAACCACCCCGAAGTACATCGAAGCCCCGATGCACTCGTACAACCGGAATGAGGACCACTGATGGAGTCGGCTGAGATCCGCCGTCGCTGGCTGAGCTTCTTCGAGGAGCGCGGGCACACCGTCGTCCCTTCGGCGTCGCTCATCGCGGACGACCCGACTCTGCTCCTCGTCCCGGCCGGCATGGTGCCCTTCAAGCCCTACTTCCTGGGCGAGGTCAAGCCGCCCTACGCCCGCGCCACCAGCGTCCAGAAGTGCGTGCGCACCCCGGACATCGAAGAGGTCGGCAAGACCACCCGGCACGGCACGTTCTTCCAGATGTGCGGCAACTTCTCGTTCGGCGACTACTTCAAGGAAGGCGCCATCACCTACGCCTGGGAGCTGCTCACCAGCCCCCAGGACAAGGGCGGTTACGGCCTGGAGCCGGAGAAGCTCTGGATCACCGTCTACCAGGACGACGACGAAGCCGAGCGGATCTGGCGGGATGTCGTCGGGGTGCCCGCCGAGCGCATCCAGCGCCTGGGCAAGAAGGACAACTACTGGTCCATGGGCGTCCCCGGACCCTGCGGCCCCTGTTCCGAGATCAACTACGACCGCGGCCCCGAGTTCGGCGCCGAGGGCGGCCCCGCCGTCAACGACGAGCGGTACGTGGAGATCTGGAACCTGGTCTTCATGCAGTACGAGCGCGGCGAGGGCACCTCCAAGGAGGACTTCGAGATCCTCGGCGAGCTGCCCAGCAAGAACATCGACACCGGACTCGGTCTCGAACGGCTCGCCATGATCCTCCAGGGCGTGCAGAACATGTACGAGATCGACACGTCCATGGCCGTGATCGACAAGGCCACCGGACTCACCGGTGTCCGCTACGGCGACGCCCACGCCTCCGACGTCTCGCTGCGTGTGGTCACCGACCATATGCGCACCTCGGTGATGCTCATCGGCGACGGCGTGACCCCGGGCAACGAGGGCCGCGGCTATGTGCTGCGCCGCATCATGCGCCGCGCCATCCGCAACATGCGTCTGCTCGGCGCCACCGGCCCGGTCGTCAAGGACCTGGTCGACACGGTCATCGCCATGATGGGCCAGCAGTACCCCGAGCTGATCACCGACCGCGAGCGGATCGAGAAGGTCGCCGTCGCCGAGGAGAACGCCTTCCTCAAGACGCTCAAGGCCGGCACCAACATCCTGGACACCGCCGTCACCGAGACCAAGTCCGCCGGGGGCACGGTCCTCGCCGGTGACAAGGCGTTCCTGCTCCACGACACCTGGGGCTTCCCCATCGACCTCACCCTGGAGATGGCCGCCGAACAGGGCCTGTCCGTGGACGAGGACGGCTTCCGCCGGCTGATGAAGGAACAGCGCGAGCGGGCCAAGGCCGACGCCCAGGCCAAGAAGACCGGCCACGCCAACCTGGGCGCCTACCGCGAGATCGCCGACAGCGCCGGGGCCACCGAGTTCATCGGCTACACCGACACCCACGGCGAGTCCACGGTCGTCGGCATCCTGGTCGACGGGGTCTCCTCGCCCGCCGCCACCGAGGGCGACGAGGTCGAGATCGTCCTCGACCGCACCCCGTTCTACGCCGAGGGCGGCGGGCAGATCGGCGACACCGGCCGGATCAAGGTCGACACCGGTGCCGTGGTCGAGATCCGCGACTGCCAGAAGCCGGTCCCCGGGGTGTACGTCCACAAGGGCGTCGTCCAGGTGGGCGAGGTCACCGTCGGGGCCAAGGCCGAGGCCGTGATCGACGTCCGCCGCCGGACCGCCATCGCCCGCGCCCACTCCGCCACCCACCTCACCCACCAGGCGCTGCGCGACGCCCTGGGCCCGACCGCCGCCCAGGCCGGTTCCGAGAACCAGCCCGGCCGCTTCCGCTTCGACTTCGGCTCGCCCTCCGCCGTCCCCACGGCCGTGATGACCGATGTGGAGCAGCGGATCAACGAGGTGCTCTCCCGCGACCTCGATGTCACCGCCGAGGTCATGGGCATCGACGACGCCAGGAAGCAGGGCGCCATCGCCGAGTTCGGCGAGAAGTACGGCGAGCGGGTGCGGGTCGTCACCATCGGCGACTTCTCCAAGGAGCTGTGCGGCGGCACGCACGTCCACAACACCGCCCAGCTCGGCCTGGTCAAGCTGCTCGGCGAGTCGTCCATCGGCTCGGGCGTGCGCCGGATCGAAGCGCTGGTCGGCGTGGACGCCTACAACTTCCTGGCCCGTGAGCACACCGTGGTCAACCAGCTCACCGAACTGCTCAAGGGCCGTCCCGAGGACCTGCCCGAGAAGGTGTCCGGGATGCTCGGCCGGCTCAAGGACGCCGAGAAGGAGATCGAGAAGTTCCGCGCCGAGAAGGTGCTCCAGGCCGCCGCCGGACTCGCCGACTCCGCCCGGGACGTGCACGGCGTGGCCGTGGTCACCGGCCAGGTCCCGGACGGCACCGGCGCCGACGATCTGCGCAAGCTGGTCCTCGACGTGCGGGGCCGTATCCAGGGCGGCCGGGCCGCCGTGGTCGCCCTGTTCACCACGGCGAACGGCAAGCCCCTCACCGTGATCGCCACCAACGAGGCCGCCCGTGAGCGCGGTCTCAAGGCCGGTGACCTGGTCCGTACGGCCGCCAAGACGCTGGGCGGCGGTGGCGGCGGCAAGCCGGACGTGGCCCAGGGCGGTGGCCAGAACCCGGCCGCCATCGGAGAGGCCGCCGACGCCGTGGAGCGGCTCGTCGCGGAGACCGCGAAGTAATGCGCCGCGGACGCCGCCTCGCCGTGGACGTGGGGGACGCCCGGATCGGGGTCGCCTCGTGCGATCCCGACGGGATTCTCGCCACACCGGTCGAGACCGTGCCCGGCCGGGACGTCCCGGCGGCGCACCGCAGGCTGAGGCAGCTGGTCGAGGAGTACGAGCCGATCGAGGTGGTGGTCGGACTCCCGCGCTCCCTGAAGGGCGGCGAGGGTCCGGCCGCGGTCAAGGTCCGCGGCTTCGCCCAGGAACTGGCCCGGGGCATCGCCCCGGTGCCGGTCCGGCTGGTCGACGAGCGGATGACCACGGTCACGGCGGGCCAGGGGCTGCGCGCCTCGGGCGTGAAGGCCAAGAAGGGCCGCTCGGTCATCGACCAGGCCGCCGCTGTGATCATCCTCCAGCAGGCCCTGGAATCCGAACGGGTGTCAGGCACGGCCCCCGGCGAGGGCGTCGAAGTGGTCATCTGATCGCGATACGGTAACGTTCCGCGCGGACGGCGGCATTCGAACAGCCTCCGTACAATAAGAGGCGGAACGGGAACCGGGGCCTTGGCACCGCGCCCCACCGCCTCGCGGCTCTAGGGGATCGATGACCGAGTATGGCCGGGGCCCAGGCTCCGAACCGTGGCATCCCGAGGACCCGTTGTACGGGGACGGCGGATGGACAGGGCAGCAGCAGGCCCCTGTGGCGCAGCAGCCTGCCCACGGCGGCCACCCGTACCCGCCCCAGCAGCCGCAGCAGGGCTACGGCGGCGAGTGGAGCGACGGCTCGTACGGCTACGACCCGCAGCAGGGCCAGCCGCAGATGCCGTACCCGGACCCGTACGGCCAGCAGCAGCCCGCACCGCAGTACGGCGCCGGTCAGCCCTATGGCGGTCCCCCGTACGACAGCGGCTGGAGCAATGGCCAGCAGGTGCCCTACCCCGGCACGGCGGACCCGGTCGACCCCTACGGACAGCAGGCAGCCGCCGGGTACGGCGGCGGTGAGCAGGCCGACTTCTACAACACACCGGACGCCTATCCGCCGCCCGAGCCACCGCACCGGCGACGCGCCGAGCCGGACCCGGGACCGGGCTGGGACCCGGAGCCGGACCCGGAGGAGGCGGCGTTCTTCGCGGACGACGACGACACCGACGACAGCACCCGCGACCCCGGTGACCGGGGCGGACGCGGTGAGCGGCGCGGCCGGGGCGGCAAGCCGAAGAAGAGCCGCAACGGCTGTGCGTGTCTGGTGGTCGCCCTGGTCTTCGGCGGCGGTCTCGCGGGCGTGGGCTACTTCGGTTACCAGTTCTACCAGGACCGTTTCGGCGCGGCCCCGGACTTCGCGGGCGCCGGGAACGGCGAGCAGGTCACCGTCACCATCCCCGAGGGGGCCGGTGGCTATGTGATCGGGCAGGAGCTGAAGAAGGCCGGGGTCGTCAAGAGCGTCGACGCCTTCGTGGCCGCCCAGCAGAGCAACCCCGACGGCAAGTCGATCCAGGACGGTGTCTACACGCTCCAGCGGGAGATGTCCGCCGACAGCGCCCTGAAGCTGATGCTCTCCCCGGAGAGCCGCAGCAACCTGATCATCGCCGAGGGCAAGCGCAACGCGGAGATCTACACACTGATCGACAAACGGCTCGAGGTCGACGACGGCACCACCGCCGGGGTCGCCAAGAGCAACTGGAAGGAACTGGGTCTGCCGGACTGGGCCGTCGGCCACAAGAACGTCAAGGACCCGCTGGAAGGCTTCCTCTACCCCTCCAGCTATCCGGTCGCCAAGGGCCAGAAGCCCGAGGACGTCCTCAAGCTGATGGTGGCGCGTGCCACCGACAACTACGAGGAACTGGGGCTGGAGAAGAAGGCCGCGAGCGTCGGGCTGGACAACGCCTGGGAGCTGGTCACGGTCGCCAGCCTGGTCCAGGCGGAGGGCAAGACCCACGACGACTTCCGCAAGATGGCCGAAGTCGTCTACAACCGCCTCAAGACCGACAACACCGAGACGAACCAGGAACTTCAGTTCGACTCGACCTTCAACTACCTCAAGGGTCAGAGCAAGATCGACATCTCCGAGTCGGAGATCAACAGCAACCCCGACCCGTACAACACGTACACCAACCGGGGCCTGCCGCCCGGACCGATCGGCAACCCCGGCGAGGACGCGATCCAGGCGGCGCTGAACCCGACCGAGGACGGCTGGATGTACTTCGTCGCCACCGACGGCATGAACCAGACGGAGTTCGCCAAGACGATCGAGGAGCACCAGGAACTCGTCGACAAGTTCAACGCGTCCCGGGGCAACTGATGGCGGCACCGGACCGGACCGGGGCGGACGGGCCGCGGTGCCGCGCCGCCGTCCTGGGCTCCCCGATCGCCCACTCCCTCTCCCCGGTGCTCCACCGGGCCGCGTACAGCGCGCTCGGTCTCGACGACTGGACGTACGGCCGCTTCGAGATCGACGAGGCTGCGCTGCCCCGCTTCATCGACGGCCTCGGTCCCGAGTGGGCCGGGCTGTCGCTGACCATGCCGCTGAAGCGGGCGGTGATCCCGCTGCTCGACACGGTCAGCGAGACGGCCGCCTCGGTCGACGCGGTCAACACCGTCGTCCTCACCCCCGACGGACGCCGGAGCGGCGACAACACCGACATCCCCGGGATGCTCGCCGCCCTGCGGGAACACGGCATCGACAAGGTCGACTCCGCCGCCGTCCTCGGCGCCGGTGCCACCGCCTCCTCCGCCCTCGCCGCGCTCTCCCGGATCTGCACCGGCGAGATCGCCGTCTATGTGCGCAGTGCCGCTCGCGCCGCCGAGATGCGCGAGTGGGCCGACCGGCTCGGCGTCGAGGTACGCACCGAGGACTGGGACCGGGCGGCCGACGCCCTGCGCGCCCCGCTGGTCGTCGCCACCACCCCGGCGGGCGCCACCGACGCCCTCGCCGCCGCCGTCCCCGAGCGCCCGGCCGCCCTCTTCGACGTCCTGTACGAGCCCTGGCCCACCACCCTCGCCGCCCGCTGGTCGGCGTACGGGGGCGCGGTGCTCAGCGGGCTCGATCTGCTGGTGCATCAGGCGGTGCTCCAGGTGGAGCAGATGACGGGCCGCTCCCCGGCCCCGCTCGGCGCGATGCGGCGGGCGGGCGAACAGGCGCTCGCCGAACGCTAGTATCCCGCTGGGCCGCGCAGGGGGCGCGGTCGTAAGGGGGGCTACGTTTCCATGTCCATGTCCGCTGGAGTGCCCCTGGCCGGGGGCAAGAGCGAGATCTTCGAAGCCGCGCTGTGGTTCCTGCCCGACTGGGCCCAGAACGGCGTGCTCGTCCTGATCGTGCTGCTCGTCCTGGTGTCCTGGGGGCTGAAGATCCGGCACAGGATCGCCCTGCGGCGGGCCCGGCGGGCGGCGTCCGCGGCACCCGTCGTGACCCAGCACGGGGACGGCGGCAGCGGCGCGGACTTCCTCGGCCCGTACGCCCCGCAGACCTCCACCGAACCCCGGGGCGCCGACTACCTCGGCCCGTATGCGCCGCAGCCCCCGACCGGACCGCAGGGCGCCGACTTCCTCGGCTCGTACGCCCCGCCCGGCCACCGCCGGGACGGTGTCGGGTGATCCACGGCACGATTCCGTTCTGACGTACTCACGTCCGCCTGATGGACCTACGACCGGTTTCGCCAGTTGGACGTGGGAGGATCGGAGAAGGCGGTCCCGGGCCGCGCACCGGGTCGCCGTCGCCGTGCGCGAGGACGCGCGTACGCAGGGCAGTACCCGGCGCGAAGACTGAGGAGCACCGTTGAGCAGGTTGCGCTGGCTGACCGCGGGGGAGTCCCACGGCCCCGCACTCGTCGCGACGCTGGAGGGTCTGCCCGCCGGCGTACCGATCACCACCGAGATGGTGGCGGACCACCTCGCGCGGCGCCGGCTCGGCTATGGACGCGGCGCGCGGATGAAGTTCGAGCGCGACGAGATCACCTTCCTCGGCGGCGTCCGGCACGGACTGACCCTGGGCTCCCCGGTCGCGATCATGGTCGGCAACACCGAGTGGCCCAAGTGGGACCAGGTGATGGCCGCCGACCCGGTCGACCCCGAGATCCTCGCCGGACTCGCCCGCAACGCCCCGCTCACCCGCCCCCGCCCCGGCCACGCCGATCTCGCGGGGATGCAGAAGTACGGCTTCGACGAGGCCCGGCCGATCCTGGAGCGGGCCTCCGCGCGGGAGACCGCGGCCCGGGTGGCGCTGGGCGCGGTCGCCCGGTCGTACCTGAAGGAGACGACCGGCGTCGAGATCGTCAGCCATGTCGTCGAACTGGCCTCGGCGAAGGCGCCCAAGGGCGTGTACCCGACGCCCGCCGACGTGGAGCGGCTGGACGCCGATCCGGTGCGCTGTCTGGACGCCGACGCGTCGAAGGCGATGGTCGCCGAGATCGACCAGGCCCACAAGGACGGCGACACCCTCGGCGGCGTCGTGGAGATCCTCGCCTACCACGTCCCCGTCGGCCTCGGCTCGCACGTCCACTGGGACCGCAAGCTGGACGCCCGGCTGGCCGCCGCCCTGATGGGCATCCAGGCCATCAAGGGCGTCGAACTCGGCGACGGCTTCGACCTCGCCCGGGTCCCCGGCTCCCAGGCGCACGACGAGATCGAGAACGGACCCGAGGGCCTGCGCCGGGTCTCCGGCCGCTCCGGCGGCACCGAGGGCGGACTGTCCACCGGCGAACTGCTGCGGGTGCGTGCCGCCATGAAGCCCATCGCCACCGTGCCGCGCGCCCTGCGCACCGTCGACGTCACCACCGGCGAGCCCGCCCAGGCCCACCACCAGCGCTCCGACGTCTCCGCCGTCCCGGCGGCCGGGATCGTCGCCGAGGCCATGGTCGCGCTGGTCCTCGCCGACGCGGTCGCCGAGAAGTTCGGCGGCGACAGCGTCCCCGAGACCCGCCGCAACGTGACCTCGTACCTCGACGCGCTGGCCATCCGGTGACCGCCCCGCTCGTCGTGCTGATCGGCCCCATGGGGGTCGGCAAGTCCACCGTCGGCGCGCTGCTCGCCGAGCGGCTCGGCGTGACGCTGCGGGACACCGACGCGGACATCGTGGCCGCCGAGGGCCGGGAGATCACCGACATCTTCGTCGAGGACGGCGAGAGCGCCTTCCGTGTCCTGGAGAAGGCGGCCGTGCGCCGCGCCCTCACCGAGCACCGGGGCGTCCTGGCGCTCGGCGGCGGCGCGATCCTCGACCCGGACACCCGCGACGACCTCGCCGGACTCCCCGTCGTCTATCTCTCCATGGACATCGAGGAAGCCGTCCGCCGCACCGGCCTGAACGCTGCCCGCCCCCTCCTCGCCCTCAACCCGCGCAAGCAGTGGAGGGAACTGATGGAGGCCAGACGCCATCTGTACGAAGGGGTCGCCCGCTCGGTGGTGGCCACCGACGGCCGTACGCCCGAAGAGGTCGCCCAGGACGTGCTGGACGTGCTGGAACTGAAGACCGCGAACCCCGGGGACACCCCGGACGCCCGGCAGGAGGACACCGTGACAGCGTCGGTGACGCGCATCCAGGTCGGCGGCACGGCCGGCAGCGAGCCGTACGAGGTCCTGGTGGGCCGTCAGCTCCTCGGTGAGCTGGGCGGGCTGATCGGTGAGCAGGCCAAGCGGGTCGCCGTACTGCACCCCGAGGCGCTGGCCGAGACCGGGGACGCGCTGCGCGCGGACCTCGCCGGACAGGGCTACGACGCCATCGCGATCCAGGTGCCGAACGCCGAGGAGGCCAAGACCGCCGAGGTCGCCGCCTACTGCTGGAAGGCGCTCGGCCAGTCCGGCTTCACCCGCACCGACGTCATCGTCGGCGTGGGCGGCGGCGCCACCACCGACCTGGCCGGGTTCGTCGCCGCGACCTGGCTGCGCGGGGTGCGCTGGATCGCCGTACCGACCACCGTGCTCGGCATGGTCGACGCGGCGGTCGGCGGGAAGACCGGTATCAACACCGCCGAGGGCAAGAACCTGGTGGGCTCCTTCCACCCGCCCGCCGGGGTGCTCTGCGACCTCGCCGCACTCGACTCCCTGCCGGTCAACGACTACGTCTCCGGGCTCGCCGAGATCATCAAGGCCGGGTTCATCGCCGACCCGGTGATCCTCCAGCTGATCGAGTCCGACCCGGAGGGCGCCCGCACCCCGGCCGGACCGCACACCGCCGAGCTGATCGAACGGTCCATCAAGGTCAAGGCCGAGGTGGTCTCCTCGGACCTCAAGGAGTCCGGCCTCCGCGAGATCCTCAACTACGGCCACACCCTCGCGCACGCCATCGAGAAGAACGAGCGCTACCAGTGGCGGCACGGCGCCGCGGTCGCTGTCGGGATGCACTTCGCCGCCGAACTGGGCCGGGTCGCCGGACGCCTCGACGACGCCACGGCCGACCGGCACCGCACCATCCTCGAAGCCGTCGGCCTGCCCCTGCACTACCGCTACGACCAGTGGCCCAAGCTGCTGGAGACCATGAAGGTCGACAAGAAGTCCCGCGGCGACCTGCTCCGCTTCATCGTGCTGGACGGCCTCGCCAAACCGACCGTCCTGGAAGGACCCGACCCGGCCGTACTGCTCGCCGCGTACGGCGAGGTGGGGGAGTAGGTCCGGCAGTTCCTCCCGTCCGTCGAACCCCGCGGCGACGGGCACCCGGGGCCGTTCCCGGCCGTTCACCACAGGACGGCCGGGGACGGTACCGTTCGGTAGCGGCGGGGTCCGTGCCCCGTCGCCGGCACCCATTCGCCCTGTCGCGCGTGGGCCACGGGACGGCATCGACCGCCCGCAGGCGACACGCGCCGAGAACGACGAGACGGAGTGGCACCGGATGCAGCACGCAGGGGGGTCCCCGCTGCCGCCCCACCGGCCGGGACAGACCCCGTCGCCCGCCTGGTCACCCACCGACCACCAGCACCACCCGGCTCCACCGCCGCACCCCGCGCCCGGCTACCCCGGCGCGCCGATGCCGCCCACCCCGCACCACCCCCCGCAGAACCCGGAGACCACCGGCCAGGTGACCCTGCCGCCCGGCGCCCCGTTCTCCGCCCCCGCCCCGCCGCCCGCCATGACGGCCGCCCCCGACGCCGCCGCGACCACCCTCGCCGTGCTGCTGATCGGCCCCGCGGGCGCCGGGAAGACCAGCGTCGCCAAGTACTGGGCCGACCACCGCCGGGTCCCCACCGCCCACATCAGCCTGGACGACGTCCGCGAATGGGTCCGCTCGGGCTTCGCCGACCCCCAGTCCGGCTGGAACGACCACTCCGAGGCCCAGTACCGCCTGGCCCGCCGCACCTGCGGCTTCGCCGCGCGCAACTTCCTGGCCAACGGGATCTCCTGCATCCTCGACGACGCCGTCTTCCCCGACCGCCCGGTCGTCGGCCTCGGCGGCTGGAAACGCCATGTCGGCCCCGGCCTCCTCCCGGTCGTCCTGCTCCCCGGCCTGGAGATCGTCCTGGAGCGCAACGCCCAGCGCTCCGGCAACCGCCGCCTCGGCGACGAGGAGGTGGCCCGCATCCACGGCCGTATGGCCGGCTGGTACGGCTCGGGCCTCCCGATCATCGACAACTCCCACCTGGACGTCCCCGGCACGGCCCACGTCCTCAACGAAACCCTGACCAGATCAATAACCAGCCCCCCGAACTGGTAGCGGTCTCCACAAACGCCGGACGCCTGGGACGCCGGGTAGGGGCGCTGGGGGTACCCCCTCTGGGGGAGGAACTGCGCGCCCAGCCACCGACTACCCGCACCCGCCACCGCATGCCACCCGCAGGGGGCACTGCTAGATATCGGGGCGGCGCCCAACGCCGAGAAGGGGCGCGGGGAACTGCGCGCTCGACCACACACCACCCGCACTCACCCACCCAGACCAGCCCCCCCATCGGCGCACCCCAACCGGCACAAACCCGACAACCCCCCTACGCTCGACACATGTCAGAGGTGTACGCGACCCGCCGCGCCAGACTGAGGGCCCACAGCACAGCCAGCGGCAGCGCCACCGCGCTGGTCACCCGCCCCCCCAACGTCCGCTACCTCGCAGGCGCCGCCCCCCACGGCGCCGCCCTTCTGCTCGGCGGCCCCGAGGACGTGCTGATCTGCGCCACCCCGCCCGACGAGCAGTCCGGCGACGGCCGCCCCGACGACACCCTGCGCCTGCACCTCCTGGACGGCCCCACCGGCGACCCCGCCGTCGCCGCCGCCGGTCTCGCCGCCGCACAGGGCGCCGACTCCCTCGCCGTCGAGGAGCACCACCTCACCGTCGCCCGGCACCGCGCCCTGCACTCCGTCGCCCCCTCCCTCCGGCTCACCGACATCGGCGGAGCCGTCGAGCAACTGCGGGTGATCAAGGACGAGGAGGAGATCTCCTGCCTCCGTATCGGCGCCGAGATCGCCGACCAGGCCCTCGGCGAACTGCTGGAGTCGATCCTCGTCGGCCGCACCGAACGCCATCTCGCCCTCGAACTCGAACGCCGGCTGGTCGACCACGGCGCCGACGGCCCCGCCTTCGACACCTCCGTCGCCACCGGCCCGCACGCCGGTCGCCGCGGCCACCGCCCGACCGACCGCCGCGTCGAGGAGGGCGACTTCCTCTCCGTCTGCCTCGGCGCCACCTACCGCGGCTACCGCTGCGAGATCGGCCGCACCTTCGTCATCGGCACCTCGCCCGCCGACTGGCAGATCGAGCTGTACGACCTGGTCTTCGCGGCCCAGCGCGCCGGACGCGAGTCCCTCGTGCCGGGCGCCGCCTACCGGGACGTGGACCGCGCGGCCCGGCACGTCCTGGACTCCGCGGGCTACGGCGCGGGCCTGCCCGCACTCACCGGACACGGCGTCGGACTCGAAATCGACGAGGACCCGCAGATCGCTCCGGCGGCCATGGGTAAACTGGACGCTTGCGTGCCGGTCACCGTCGAACCGGGGGTCCACCTCCCGGGCCGGGGCGGCGTCCGGATCGATGACACGCTCGTCGTCCGCCCCGAGGCGGACGGCGGCCCCGAGCTACTCACCATCACGACCAAGGAGCTGCTCGCGTTGTAGGCGCGTGCCCCGGGGTCGTCCACGTCAGTCCAGGAGATTGAAGCAACCGTGGCTTCCACGAACGACCTCAAGAACGGCATGGTGCTCAGGCTCGACGGCGGCCAGCTGTGGTCCGTAGTCGAGTTCCAGCACGTCAAGCCCGGCAAGGGCCCCGCTTTCGTGCGCACCAAGCTCAAGAACGTGCTGTCCGGCAAGGTGGTCGACAAGACCTTCAACGCCGGCGTCAAGGTCGAGACGGCCACTGTCGACAAGCGCGACATGCAGTTCTCCTACATGGACGGCGACTACTTCGTCTTCATGGACATGCAGACCTACGACCAGCTGCACATCGACCGCAAGACGGTCGCGGACGCCGCCAACTTCCTGATCGAGGGCTTCACGGCGACCGTGGCGCAGAACGAGGGCAATGTGCTCTTCGTGGAGCTGCCCGCCGCTGTCGAGCTGAACATCTCGGAGACCGAGCCGGGCGTCCAGGGCGACCGCTCCACCGGCGGCACCAAGCCCGCCACGCTGGAGACGGGCTACGAGATCCAGGTCCCGCTGTTCATCACCACCGGCGAGAAGATCAAGGTCGACACCCGCTCCGGCGACTACCTCGGCCGGGTGAACAGCTAACCGTGGCTGCCCGCAACACGGCCCGCAAGCGCGCCTTCCAGATCCTCTTCGAGGGCGACCAGCGCGGTGCCGATGTCCTGACGGTCCTCGCGGACTGGATCCGGCACTCCCGTACCGATCCCCGGCAGCCGCCGGTCAGCGAGTACACCATGGAGCTGGTCGAGGGCTACGCGGAGCACGCCCGGCGGATCGACGAGCTGATCGCGCAGTACGCCGTCGGCTGGACGCTGGACCGGATGCCGGTCGTGGACCGCAACATCCTGCGCCTGGGCGCGTACGAGCTGATCTGGGTCGACGCCACGCCGGACGCGGTGGTGCTGGACGAGATGGTGCAGCTGGCGAAGGAGTTCTCCACGGACGACTCGCCGGCCTTCGTGAACGGGCTGCTCGGCCGCTTCAAGGAGCTGAAGCCCTCGCTCCGCCGAGAAGGCGCGTAGCCACGATCCCCGGTGGAGCGCCGCCCCACCGGGGAGACACGGGGCGGACACCACGGGTCCCGCTGGCGGGCGGTGAGCCTTACTGGGGCCCGGGAAGCGCTACGGGGCTGCCGGGTCGGTGACGCCTCACGGGGCCACCAGGGCCGGTGAAGCCCGACCGGGCTACTCGGGTCCGTGAAGCCCTGCGGGGCTAGCGGGGTCTGTGTCGCCCCACGGGGCTACCGGAGACTGTGGTCCCGACGGGTCTACCGGAGCCCGTGATCCCGACGTGGCTACCGAGGCCCGTGAAGCCCGACGGGGCTGCTGGAGCCCGGAAGCCCCCGGGGCCGTACACGAGGTCCGTACGACCCCGCCGCCCCAGTCGGCCCGCCGCACGGCGCCCGGTGGCTCTCAGCCGCCCCAGCCGCCCTCAGCCGTCCCGTCCGCACCCTCCCGCCCCCTCCGTCCCCCGAGCCGCAGAAGGGCCCCCAGCGCACCGCTGGGGGCCCTTCTCGCGCCGCCCGTACGGGGGCGGCTTCCGCCCGTGAACATGGCGACGGCACGTTTCTGCTGGGCTGGCTGGGCGGGCCGGACCGGATGGCCCGGTCAGCTCTCCTCGACGTGCGAGACCGCCCGACGGGCGTCCGCGTCCAGCACGCCCCAGCTGATCAGCTGCTCGGTGAGGACCGAGGGGGACTGGTCGTAGATCACGGCGAGTGTGCGCAGGTCGTCCTGGCGGATCGAGAGCACCTTGCCGTTGTAGTCGCCGCGCTGGGACTGGATCGTCGCCGCGTAGCGCTGGAGGGGGCCCGCCTTCTCGGCGGGGACCGTGGCCAGCCGCTCCAGGTCGAGGACCAGCTTCGGCGGGGGCTCGGCGGCGCCGCCCGGGGTGGTGCCCGGCAGCAGCTCCTGGACCGGAACGCCGTAGAAATCCGCCAGCTCGGCGAGGCGCTGCACGGTCACCGCGCGGTCACCGCGCTCGTACGAACCGACCACCACGGCCTTCCAGCGGCCCTGGGACTTCTCCTCGACACCGTGGAGGGAAAGGCCCTGCTGGGTGCGGATGGCCCGGAGCTTGGCCCCGAGCTGTTTGGCGTATTCGCTGGACATATAGCTCCCCGGCACTGGGTCGACGCGGTCGGCTCGGGTGCCGGGCCGCGCGGCTGGTAACTCACTGTGAGGTTACGCAGCGTTACTCTGCTGCGTCAAGCCGAATGGGCCGCACCGACTCTTCCGTGGTAGTGGCAGCCGATTGCGCCAAACGGGTGATCCGGCGTCCGTCGTCAGGGTGATCCGGAGTGACTCAGGGGTGTGCCGGACCGTTCCGTACGGCCTGCTACGGTGGACGGCGCACATCCCGACGTCCTTTAAGGTCCGTCCCGTGAGGCGGAGAAGGAGGTCCGTTTCGTATGGACAGACACGACAGACACGACGGGCACGACGGTCATGACCCGCTCGCCGGGCAGGACCAGCACGACACACCGCCGGACGCTCCCGCGTCCGCCCCGCGGGCCGTGCTCGAAGGCCCGGACATCGCCCGGGTCCTGACCCGTATCGCCCATGAGATCGTCGAACGCGCCAAGGGCGCCGACGACGTGGTGCTCCTCGGCATCCCGACCCGCGGTGTCCATCTCGCCCGCAGGCTCGCCGCCAAGCTCGAAGAGATCACCGAGCGCAAGGTCCCCTGCGGTTCGCTGGACATCACCATGTACCGCGACGATCTGCGGATGCACCCCCCGCGCGCGCTGGCCCGCACCGAGATCCCCGGTGACGGACTCGACGGCCGGCTGGTCGTGCTGGTGGACGACGTGCTGTTCTCCGGCCGCACCATCCGCGCCGCCCTCGACGCCCTGAACGACATCGGGCGCCCCCGTGCCGTACAGCTCGCGGTGCTGGTCGACCGCGGTCACCGGGAACTGCCCATCCGCGCCGACTACGTCGGCAAGAACCTCCCCACGTCGTTGCGGGAGACGGTCAAGGTCCAGCTCGCCGAGGAGGACGGTCGCGACACCGTGCTGCTCGGCGTCCAGCAGGCCACCCCGGGCGAACGCCGGTAGCGGACGGCGGCGTACGGCACCTGGGACGGGTCGTACGTCTCCCTCCGGCGCGCCCGCGCCGCCCGAAATCTCCTGATACTGAACTGCCTTACGGAGCCTGAAAGATGCAGCGTCATCTCATCTCGGCCGCCGATCTGACCCGTGACGACGCCGTGCTGATCCTCGACACCGCCGAGGAGATGGCCCGGGTCGCGGACCGGCCGATCAAGAAGCTGCCGACCCTGCGGGGTCGGACCGTCGTCAATCTCTTCTTCGAGGACTCGACCCGCACCCGGATCTCGTTCGAGGCCGCGGAGAAGCGGCTGTCCGCCGATGTCATCAACTTCACCGCCAAGGGGTCGAGCGTCTCCAAGGGCGAGTCCCTCAAGGACACCGCCCAGACGCTGGAGGCGATGGGCACCGACGCCGTCGTCATCCGGCACGGCGCCTCGGGAGCCCCGTACCGGCTCGCGAACTCCGGGTGGATCGACGCGGCCGTGATCAACGCCGGGGACGGCACCCACCAGCACCCCACCCAGGCCCTGCTGGACGCCTTCACCATGCGGCGCCGGCTGGTCGGCCGGGACGCCGGGATCGGCCAGGACCTCGCCGGGCGGCGGATCACCGTCGTCGGCGACATCCTGCACAGCCGGGTCGCCCGTTCCAACGTCGATCTGCTGCACACCCTGGGCGCGCACGTCACGCTGGTCGCCCCGCCCACCCTGGTGCCGGTCGGTGTCGAGACCTGGCCCTGCGAGGTGTCCTACGACCTCGACGCCACGCTGCCCAAGTCCGACGCGGTGATGATGCTGCGGGTCCAGCGCGAGCGGATGAACGCCGCCTTCTTCCCGACCGAGCGCGAGTACTCGCGCCGCTACGGGCTGGACGGCGACCGTATGGCACGGATGCCCGAGCACGCCGTGGTGATGCACCCCGGTCCCATGGTCCGCGGTATGGAGATCACCGCCGAGGTCGCCGACTCGCCGCGCTGCACCGCCATCGAGCAGGTCGCAAACGGAGTGTCCATCCGGATGGCCGTCCTGTATCTGCTGCTCGGGGGCAACGAGCCCGCCGTCACCCCCGCCCCGCGCGCAGCGGAAAGCGCCCCCGCCACCGCCCCCGCCTTCGAGGAGAAGTAAGAGCCATGAGCAAGATCCTGATCCGTGGTGCGAAGGTGCTCGGCGGCGAGCCCCAGGACGTGCTGATCGACGGGCCGGTGATCGCCGCGGTGGGCACCGGGCTGTCGGCGGACGACGCGGAGGTCGTGGAGGCGGACGGCAAGGTGCTGCTGCCGGGCCTGGTCGATCTGCACACCCATCTGCGCGAGCCGGGCCGCGAGGACTCCGAGACCGTGCTCACCGGCACCCGCGCGGCGGCCTCCGGCGGCTTCACCGCCGTGTTCGCCATGGCCAACACCTTCCCGGTGGCCGACACCGCCGGTGTCGTCGAGCAGGTCTACCGGCTCGGCCAGGAGCACGGCTACTGCGACGTCCAGCCGATCGGCGCGGTCACCGTCGGCCTGGAGGGCAGGAAGCTCGCCGAACTGGGCGCCATGCACGAGTCGGCCGCCGGTGTCACGGTCTTCTCCGACGACGGCAAGTGCGTCCACGACGCCGTGATCATGCGCCGCGCCCTGGAGTACGTGAAGGCGTTCGGCGGGATCGTCGCCCAGCACGCCCAGGAGCCGCGGCTGACCGAGGGCGCCGAGATGAACGAGGGGACCGTCTCCGCGGAGCTGGGCCTCGGGGGCTGGCCCGCGGTGGCCGAAGAATCGATCATCGCCCGGGATGTCCTGCTCGCCGAGCACGTCGGCTCCCGCGTCCACATCTGCCATCTGTCCACCGCCGGGTCCGTGGAGATCGTCCGCTGGGCCAAGTCCCGCGGCATCGACGTGACCGCCGAGGTCACCCCGCACCATCTGCTGCTCACCGACGAGCTGGTGCGCACCTACGACCCGGTCTACAAGGTCAACCCGCCGCTGCGCACCGAGCGGGACGTCCACGCCCTGCGCGCGGCCCTCGCCGACGGCACCATCGACATCGTCGCCACCGACCACGCCCCGCACCCGCACGAGGACAAGGACTGCGAGTGGGCCGCCGCCGCCATGGGGATGGTGGGCCTGGAGACCGCGCTGTCAGTGGTGCAGGAGACCATGGTGGACACGGGCCTCATGGACTGGGCCGGCGTCGCCGACCGGATGTCCGCCAAGCCCGCGCAGATCGGACAGGCCACCGGACACGGCCGTCCCGTCTCGGCTGGTGAGCCCGCCAACCTCACCCTCGTCGACACGGAATACCGTGGCCGGGTGGACCCCGCGGGCTTCGCCTCGCGCAGCCGCAACACCCCCTACCAGGGGCGTGAGCTGCCGGGCCGTGTCACCCACACCTGGCTCCGGGGCAAGGCGACGCTCGTCGACGGGAAGCTCACGTGACCACTCTGCATGTACTCGCCGCGGACCTGCACACCCTGGCCGCCTCCGGCCAGAAGTCGGCCGAGGTGACCGACTGGGCCGCCCGGATCGGCTGGGTCGTCGGCCTGGGCCTGTTCGTCGCGCTGGTCTACTGGCTGATGCGCGAGGGCTGGAAGTGGCGCGGCACCCTCCAGGGCGACCTCCCGGAGCTGCCCACCGCGCCGGACGACCCCGGACCGGCGAGACTGACGATGACCGGCCGCTACCACGGCTCCACCACCGCCGGGCAGTGGCTCGACCGGATCGTCGCCCAGGGGCTCGGCTCCCGCAGTCGCGCCGAGCTGACCCTGACCGACGCGGGACTGGCCGTCGTCCGCACCGGCGCGCCGGACTTCTTCGTCCCGGCCGGGCAGCTGCGCGAGGCCCGGCTCGACAAGGGCATCGCGGGCAAGGTGCTCACCGAGGGCGGTCTGCTGATCGTCACCTGGGAGCACGGCGAGCGGCTGATCGACTCCGGGTTCCGCTCCGACACGGCGGCCGAGCACGGCGGGTGGGCCGACACGCTGAACACCATGATCAAGAAGACGGAAGGCGCACGATGACAACCTCCACCAGGGGAGCCGCCAGGGTTCCCGCCGTACTCGTCCTGGAGGACGGCCGGATCTTCCGCGGCCGTGCCTACGGGGCCGTGGGGGTGACCTTCGGCGAGGCCGTCTTCTCCACCGGCATGACCGGCTACCAGGAGACCCTCACCGACCCGTCGTACCACCGCCAGGTCGTCGTCATGACCGCCCCGCACGTCGGGAACACCGGGGTCAACGACGAGGACCCCGAGTCGCGCCGGATCTGGGTCTCCGGGTATGTGGTGCGCGACCCCGCGCGGGTGCCGTCCAACTGGCGGTCCCGCCGTTCCCTGGACGAGGAGCTGACCGCGCAGGGCGTCGTCGGGATCTCCGGCATCGACACCCGCGCCCTGACCCGGCATCTGCGTGAGCGCGGCGCCATGCGCGTCGGCATCTTCTCCGGCAACGCGCTGCCCGACGAGGGCACCATGCTCGCCGAGGTCCGCCAGGCCCCCGAGATGACCGGCGCCGACCTCTCCGCCGAGGTCGCCACCGAGCAGACGTACGTCGTCCCCGCGGTCGGCGAGAAGAAGTTCACGGTCGCCGCGATCGACCTCGGCATCAAGGGCATGACCCCGCAGCGGATGGCCGAGCGCGGTATCGAGGTCCATGTGCTGCCCGCCACGGCGAGCGTCGACGACGTGTACGCGGTCCGGCCCGACGGCGTGTTCTTCTCCAACGGACCCGGCGACCCGGCCACCGCCGACCACGCGGTCGCCGTCATGCGGGCCGTCCTGGAGCGCGGTACGCCACTGTTCGGCATCTGTTTCGGCAACCAGATCCTGGGCCGCGCCCTCGGCTTCGGCACCTACAAGCTGAAGTACGGCCACCGCGGCATCAACCAGCCGGTCCAGGACCGTACGACCGGCAAGGTCGAGGTCACCGCGCACAACCATGGCTTCGCCGTCGACGCCCCCCTCGACCGGATCTCCGAGACGCCCTACGGACGCGCCGAGGTCTCCCATGTCTGTCTCAACGACGACGTGGTGGAGGGCCTGAGGCTGCTCGACCGCCCAGCCTTCAGCGTCCAGTACCACCCCGAGGCGGCGGCCGGTCCGCACGACGCGGCCTATCTGTTCGACCGCTTCACCGCTTTGATGAACACCGCTTCGATGGAGGGCCAGCGTGCCTAAGCGCACCGATATCCAGTCCGTCCTGGTCATCGGCTCCGGCCCGATCGTCATCGGCCAGGCAGCCGAGTTCGACTACTCCGGCACCCAGGCGTGCCGCGTCCTGAAGGCCGAGGGCCTCCGGGTCGTCCTGGTCAACTCCAACCCGGCCACGATCATGACCGACCCGGAGATCGCCGACGCCACCTACGTCGAGCCGATCACCCCCGAGTTCGTCGAGAAGATCATCGCCAAGGAGCGGCCCGACGCCCTGCTGCCCACCCTGGGCGGCCAGACGGCCCTGAACACCGCCATCGCGCTGCATGACAACGGGGTCCTCACCAAGTACGGCGTCGAGCTGATCGGCGCGAACGTCGAGGCGATCCACAAGGGCGAGGACCGCGACCAGTTCAAGCTGGTCGTGGAGGCCGTCCGGGCCGCCATCGGACACGGCGAGTCCGCCCGCTCGGTGATCTGCCACTCCATGGACGACGTCCTCGCGGGCGTCGACACCCTCGGCGGCTACCCGGTCGTGGTCCGCCCGTCCTTCACCATGGGCGGCGCCGGCTCCGGCTTCGCCCACGACGAGGACGAACTGCGCCGGATCGCCGGCCAGGGCCTGACCCTCTCACCGACCACCGAGGTGCTCCTGGAGGAGTCCATCCTCGGCTGGAAGGAGTACGAGCTGGAGCTGATGCGCGACAAGCACGACAACGTCGTGGTCGTCTGCTCCATCGAGAACTTCGACCCCATGGGCGTGCACACCGGCGACTCCATCACCGTCGCCCCCGCCATGACCCTCACCGACCGCGAGTACCAGATCCTGCGGGACATCGGCATCGCCGTGATCCGCGAGGTCGGCGTCGACACCGGCGGCTGCAACATCCAGTTCGCGGTGGACCCCGAGGACGGCCGGGTCATCGTCATCGAGATGAACCCGCGCGTGTCGCGGTCCTCGGCGCTCGCCTCCAAGGCGACCGGCTTCCCCATCGCGAAGATCGCCGCGAAGCTCGCCGTCGGCTACACCCTGGACGAGATCCCCAACGACATCACGCAGGAGACCCCGGCCTCCTTCGAGCCCACCCTCGACTATGTCGTCGTCAAGGCCCCGCGCTTCGCGTTCGAGAAGTTCCCGAGCGCCGACGCCACCCTGACGACCACCATGAAGTCGGTCGGCGAGGCCATGGCCATCGGCCGCAACTTCACCGAGGCGTTCCAGAAGGCGCTGCGCTCGCTGGAGAAGAAGGGCAGCCAGTTCGCCTTCACCGGCCCGACCGGCGACAAGACCGCCCTGCTGGCCGAGTCCGTCAAGCCCACCGACGGCCGGATCAACACCGTCATGGCGGCCATCCGCGCGGGCGCCACGCCCGAGGAGGTCTTCGAGGCCACCCGGATCGACCCCTGGTTCGTCGACCAGCTCTTCCTGATCAAGGAGATCGCCGACGAACTCGCCGACGCGCCCGAGCTGACCGCCGACCTGCTCGCCGAGGCCAAGCGGCACGGCTTCTCCGACCAGCAGATCGGCGAGATCCGCGGGCTGCGCGAGGACGTGGTCCGCGAGGTCCGGCACGCGCTCGGTATCCGCCCGGTCTACAAGACGGTCGACACCTGCGCCGCCGAGTTCGCCGCGCGGACGCCGTACTTCTACTCCTCCTACGACGAGGAGACCGAGGTCGCGCCGCGCGAGAAGCCCGCCGTGATCATCCTCGGCTCCGGCCCCAACCGCATCGGCCAGGGCATCGAGTTCGACTACTCCTGCGTCCACGCCTCCTTCGCGCTCAGCGACGCCGGGTACGAGACGGTGATGGTCAACTGCAACCCGGAGACCGTCTCCACCGACTACGACACCTCCGACCGGCTCTACTTCGAGCCGCTCACCCTGGAGGACGTCCTGGAGATCGTCCACGCGGAGGCGCAGGCCGGGCCGATCGCGGGCGTGATCGTCCAGCTCGGCGGCCAGACCCCGCTGGGCCTGTCCCAGGCGCTCAAGGACAACGGCGTCCCGATCGTGGGCACCTCCCCGGAGGCGATCCACGCCGCCGAGGACCGCGGCGCCTTCGGCCGGGTCCTCGCCGAGGCCGGACTGCCCGCCCCCAAGCACGGCACGGCCACCACCTTCGCCGAGGCCAAGGCCATCGCCGACGAGATCGGCTACCCGGTCCTCGTCCGCCCCTCCTACGTACTCGGCGGACGCGGCATGGAGATCGTCTACGACGAGACCCGGCTGGAGTCCTACATCGCCGAGTCCACCGAGATCAGCCCCTCCCGGCCGGTCCTCGTGGACCGCTTCCTGGACGACGCCATCGAGATCGACGTCGACGCCCTCTACGACGGTGCGGAGCTGTACCTCGGCGGGGTCATGGAGCACATCGAGGAGGCCGGTATCCACTCCGGCGACTCCGCGTGCGCGCTGCCCCCGATCACCCTGGGCGGCTTCGACATCAAGCGGCTGCGCACCTCCACGGAGGCCATCGCCCGCGGCGTCGGCGTCCGGGGCCTGATCAACATCCAGTTCGCGATGGCCGGGGACATCCTCTACGTCCTGGAGGCCAACCCGCGCGCGTCCCGCACGGTCCCCTTCACCTCCAAGGCGACCGCCGTCCCGCTGGCCAAGGCCGCCGCCCGGATCTCGCTGGGCGCCACGATCGCGGAACTCCGCGCCGAGGGCCTGCTCCCGGCCGAGGGCGACGGCGGCGAGCTGCCGCTCGACGCGCCGATCTCGGTCAAGGAGGCCGTGATGCCGTGGTCCCGCTTCCGGGACATCCACGGCCGCGGTGTCGACACGGTCCTCGGCCCGGAGATGCGCTCCACCGGCGAGGTCATGGGCATCGACTCGGTCTTCGGCACGGCCTACGCCAAGTCCCAGGCCGGTGCCTATGGACCGCTGCCCACCAAGGGCCGCGCCTTCATCTCGGTCGCCAACCGCGACAAGCGCTCGATGATCTTCCCGGCCCGCGAGCTGGTCGCCCACGGCTTCGAGCTGCTGGCCACCTCCGGCACCGCCGAGGTCCTCAAGCGCAACGGGCTGAACGCCACGGTCGTGCGCAAGCAGTCCGAGGGCCCCGGACCCGACGGCGAGCGGACCATCGTCCAGCTCATCCACGACGGCGAGGTCGACCTCATCGTCAACACCCCGTACGGCACCGGCGGCCGGCTCGACGGCTACGAGATCCGCACCGCGGCCGTCGCCCGCTCGGTGCCCTGTCTCACCACCGTGCAGGCGCTCGCCGCCGCCGTCCAGGGCATCGACGCGCTCCACGGAGGCGGGGTCGGAGTCCGCTCCCTCCAGGAACACGCCGACCATCTGACCGCGGCCCGCGACTAGCAGCCCCGAGGGGGACACCGGACACGGTGTCCCCCTCTTGCTGAGCCCCCGTCCAGCCGAGGCCTGTCGCCGAGAACCCCGCCGAGGACACCATGTACACGATCTTCTTCCACCTCTTCTTCCGCCGGATGGACCCGGAGCGCGCCCACCACCTCGCGTTCCGCTGGATCCGGCTCGCCGCCCGTATCCCCGTGCTGCGCACCTTCGCCGCCGCCGCGCTGGCCCCCCGGTACGAGGAACTGCGCACCGAGGCGTTCGGGCTGCGTATGCACGGCCCCTTCGGGCTCGCCGCCGGGTTCGACAAGAACGCCGCCGCGATCGACGGACTGGCCATGCTCGGCTTCGACCATGTCGAGATCGGCACGGTCACCGGCGAACCGCAGCCCGGCAACCCGCGCACCCGGATGTTCCGGCTGCTGTCCGACCGGGCCCTGATCAACCGGATGGGCTTCAACAACGACGGCTCGCTCGCCGTCGCCGCCCGCCTGGCCTCCCGCACACCCGTCTTCCGCACGGTCGTCGGCGTCAACATCGGCAAGACCAAGGCGGTGCCCGAGACCGAGGCGGTCGCCGACTACGTGAAGTCCGCCGAGCGCCTCGCCCCGTACGCCGACTACCTGGTCGTGAACGTCTCCTCGCCCAACACGCCCGGACTGCGCGACCTCCAGGCCACCGAGGCGCTGCGCCCGCTGCTCACCGCCGTGCGCGAGGCCGCCGACCGGACCGTGACCGACCGCCGGGTCCCGCTGCTGGTGAAGATCGCGCCGGACCTCGCCGACGCCGACGTGGACGCCGTCGCCGACCTGGCCGTCGAACTGGGCCTGGACGGCATCATCGCCACCAACACCACCATCGCCCGCGACGGCCTCGGCCTGACCTCCCCGCCCGCCCTGACCGCCGAGACCGGCGGCCTGTCCGGCGCCCCGCTCAAGGCCCGCTCCCTGGCGGTCCTGCGGCGGCTCTACGCCCGCGTCGGCGACCGGATCACCCTGGTCGGCGTCGGCGGCATCGAGAACGCCGAGGACGCCTGGCAGCGCATCCTGGCCGGCGCCACCCTCGTCCAGGGCTACAGCGCCCTGGTCTACGAGGGCCCCTTCTACGCCCGCGCCCTCCACAAGGGCCTCGCCGCCCGGCTGCGGACCAGCCCGTACGCCACCCTCGCCGACGCGGTCGGCGCCGATGTCAGGAGCACCGTATGAGCGCCCCGAGCGCCAGGCCGTTCGGCGCCCGTCTGCGCCGCGCCATGGACGAGCGCGGCCCGCTGTGCGTAGGCGTCGACCCGCACGCCTCGCTGCTGGCCGACTGGGGTCTGAACGACGACGTGGCCGGTCTGGAGCGGTTCAGCCGGACGGTCGTGGAGGCCACCGCCGACCGGGTCGCCGTGCTCAAGCCGCAGAGCGCGTTCTTCGAGCGGTTCGGCTCGCGCGGGGTCGCCGTCCTGGAGCGCACGGTGGCCGACGCCCGCGCGGCGGGCGCCCTGGTGCTGATGGACGCCAAGCGCGGCGACATCGGCTCCACCATGGCCGCGTACGCGCAGACCTTCCTGCACCCGGACGCGCCGCTGTTCTCGGACGCGCTGACCGTCTCGCCGTTCCTCGGCTACGGCTCGCTCGCCCCGGCGGTGGCGCTGGCCCGCGAGAGCGGCTCGGGTCTGTTCGTGCTGGCGCTGACCTCCAACCCGGAGGGCGGCGAGGTGCAGCGCGCGGTCCGCGCGGACGGCCGGGACGTGGCCACCACGATGCTGGCCCACCTGGCGGCCGAGAACGCGGCCGAGAACGCGGCCGAGAACGCGGCCGAGAACGCCGCCGAGAACGCCGGGGCGGAGCCGCTCGGCTCCTTCGGCGCGGTGGTCGGTGCGACCCTGGGCGACCTCTCCTCGTACGACCTCGCCATCGGGGGGCCGCTGCTCGCGCCCGGGATCGGGGCGCAGGGGGCGACGGCGGCGGATCTGCCCCGGGTGTTCGGCGCGGCGGTGCGCGATGTGCTCCCGAATGTGAGCCGGGGCGTGCTCCGGCACGGGCCGGACACGGCCGCGCTCCGGGCGGCGGCGGACCGCTTCACGGACGAGATCCGGGCTGCTCTGTCCGCCTCCGACTAAACGTCCGATGACTTGCCCAGGGGCTCTTGAGGCTGGATACATCCTCAAATCCGGGGCAATATGTCCAGAAGATCCCGTCCTGACGGAGGCTGACCAGGACTTTTCCGCTGTTCTCGCTGACTCTGGCGGACATGACCGCTAGTCTCCGACCAGTGGGGGCACCTCCCACGCCCTCCAGGCAGTGGGGGAGAACGGGCAGCGTGTTGCTCGTAGCTCCCCAGGTGTGGGGCGACTAGGTTCCCCTCACCGGTCCGTATCCGACAGTTCGACATCCGAGGTGACGTAGGCGTGGCTCTTCCGCCCCTTACCCCCGAACAGCGCGCAGCCGCGCTCGAAAAGGCCGCCGCGGCTCGCCGGGAGCGGGCCGAGGTCAAGAATCGACTCAAGCACTCCGGCGCCTCCCTGCACGAGGTCATCAAGCAGGGCCAGGAGAACGACGTCATCGGCAAGATGAAGGTCTCCGCTCTCCTGGAGTCGCTCCCCGGCGTGGGCAAGGTCCGCGCCAAGCAGATCATGGAGCGCCTCGGCATCTCCGAGAGCCGTCGTGTACGCGGCCTCGGCTCCAACCAGATCGCTTCGCTGGAGCGCGAGTTCGGCAGCACCGGCAGCTGAGTCCGGAACACTCCGGGTTTGCTGGAATAATCGCTGCATGAGTGAACGTCCGCGGCTGACCGTGCTCTCCGGCCCCTCCGGGGTCGGCAAGAGCACGGTCGTCGCCCATATGCGCAAGGAACACCCCGAGGTCTGGCTCTCGGTGTCGGCGACGACCCGCAGGCCACGCCCCGGTGAGAAGCACGGTGTCCACTACTTCTTCGTCACCGACGAGGAGATGGACAAGCTGATCGCCAACGGTGAACTGCTGGAGTGGGCCGAATTCGCCGGAAACCGGTACGGCACTCCGCGCACGGCCGTGCACGAGCGTCTGGAGACGGGCGAGCCCGTCCTGCTGGAGATCGATCTCCAGGGCGCCCGGCAGGTCCGCGGCTCCATGCCGGAGGCCCAGCTGGTGTTCCTGGCTCCCCCCAGCTGGGAGGAGCTGGTGCGCAGACTCACCGGGCGGGGCACCGAGCCGCCCGAGGTGATCGAGCGCCGGCTGGACGCCGCCACGACCGAACTGGCGGCCGAGCCGGAGTTCGACACCACCCTGGTCAACACCTCCGTCGAGGATGTGGCGCGCGAGCTGCTAGCCTTGATGGATGTCGTGTGATCACAGGTGTGATCACCGCCGAGACCCTCACCGTGACAGCGGCCCAGCCGCCGGTCCCGGCCGAGCGTCCCGCAATGTCTCCCACCATCGGAAGGTAGAGCGTGTCCTCTTCCATCTCCGCGCCCGAGGGCATCATCAACCCGCCGATCGACGAGCTGCTTGAGGCCACGGACTCCAAGTACAGCCTCGTGATCTACGCGGCCAAGCGCGCCCGCCAGATCAACGCGTACTACTCGCAGCTCGGCGAGGGCCTCCTGGAGTACGTCGGTCCCCTCGTGGACACCCATGTGCACGAGAAGCCCCTGTCGATCGCGCTGCGCGAGATCAACGCGGGACTGCTGACGTCCGAGGCCGTCGAAGGCCCGGCGCAGTAATATTTTCCGCTTACGGCGGAGTTGTCCACAGGCCCGGCGACACATCGCCGGGCCTGTGGTGTGTCATAGAACGCGTACGGGACGGGTGAGCGCACCAGACGCACCCGTGAAGGCACGTGAGCGCGAGCCAGGGGAGTGACGAGTGACGGTGGACAAGCCGAAGGTCGTACTGGGAGTCGGCGGCGGGATCGCCGCCTACAAGGCGTGCGAGCTGCTGCGCCGGCTGACCGAGTCCGGACATGACGTGCGGGTGGTGCCCACCGACGCGGCACTGCACTTCGTGGGCGCCCCCACCTGGTCCGCGCTCTCCGGCCACCCCGTCTCCACGGAGGTCTGGGACGACGTCCACGAGGTGCCGCACGTCCGGATCGGCCAGGGCGCCGACCTGGTCGTGGTCGCCCCCGCCACCGCCGACCTGCTCGCCAAGGCGGCCCACGGCCTCGCCGACGACCTGCTCACCAACACCCTGCTCACCGCCCGCTGCCCGGTCGTCTTCGCCCCCGCGATGCACACCGAGATGTGGGAACACCCGGCCACCCAGGAGAACGTGGCGACCCTGCGCCGCCGCGGCGCCGTCGTCGTCGAACCCGCCGTCGGCCGGCTCACCGGCGTCGACACCGGCAAGGGCAGGCTGCCCGACCCCACCGAGATCTTCGAGGTCTGCCGCCGGGTCCTCGCCCGGGGCGTGCGCGAGCCCGACCTCGCAGGGCGCCACCTGGTCATCAGCGCCGGAGGCACCCGGGAGCCGCTCGACCCGGTCCGCTTCCTCGGCAACCGCTCCTCCGGGAAACAGGGCTACGCCCTCGCCCGCACCGCCGCCGCGCGCGGCGCCCGGGTCACCCTGATCGCCGCCAACGCCGCCCTGCCCGACCCGGCGGGCGTGGACCTGGTCCGGGTCGGCACGGCCGTGCAGCTGCGCGAGGCCGTCCTCAAGGCCGCCGCCGACGCCGACGCGGTCGTGATGGCCGCCGCCGTCGCCGATTTCCGGCCCGCCGTCTACGCCGCCGGGAAGATCAAGAAGCGCGACGGCCAGGAGCCCGACCCCATCACGCTGGTACGGAATCCGGACATCCTCGCGGAGGTCTCCGCCGATCGGCCCCGGCCCGGACAGGTGATCGTGGGCTTCGCCGCCGAGACCGACGACGTGCTCGCCAACGGCCGCGCCAAGCTCGCCCGCAAGGGCTGCGACCTGCTGGTCGTGAACGAGGTGGGGGAGCGCAGGACCTTCGGCGCCGAGGAGAACGAGGCGGTCGTCCTGGGCGCCGACGGCACCGAGACCCCCGTGCCGTACGGGCCCAAGGAAGCCCTGGCCGAAATCGTGTGGGACCTCGTCGCCGCGAGACTCACCTGACCCGGCGCGCCGCGCCACGCGGGACCCGCGCCCCCGCACATTCAGGCGCGGCGACCCTGGCCAATGCCGCCCGGCATTGGGCAGAATGCCCGTGCCGCAGGTCACAGCAGGTCCCGAGAGGCGAGACAGCTGGGCCGGATGCGGAGCGCGACCGATAAACTGTTCTCGGACGCGGCCGGGCGCAGCCCCCGACCTGTCCGCCCATGATCAGCCAGCAGCCGCTGCAACCACAGGGAGCGTTGTGTCCCGTCGCCTGTTCACCTCGGAGTCCGTGACCGAAGGTCACCCCGACAAGATCGCTGACCAGATCAGTGACACCATTCTCGACGCCCTGCTGCGCGAGGACCCCACGTCCCGCGTCGCCGTCGAGACCCTGATCACGACCGGTCTGGTGCATGTGGCCGGTGAGGTCACCACCAAGGCGTACGCGCCGATCCCGCAGCTGGTGCGGGAGAAGATCCTGGAGATCGGCTACGACTCCTCCAAGAAGGGCTTCGACGGCGCGTCCTGCGGCGTCTCCGTGTCCATCGGCGCGCAGTCCCCGGACATCGCGCAGGGCGTGGACACGGCGTACGAGTCCCGGGTCGAGGGCGACGACGACGAGCTGGACAAGCAGGGCGCGGGCGACCAGGGCCTGATGTTCGGCTACGCCTCCGACGAGACGCCGACGCTGATGCCGCTGCCGGTCTTCCTGGCCCACCGGCTCTCCAAGCGGCTCTCCGACGTCCGCAAGAACGGCACGATCCCCTACCTGCGCCCCGACGGCAAGACGCAGGTCACCATCGAGTACGACGGCGACAAGGCGGTCCGCCTCGACACCGTCGTCGTCTCCTCGCAGCACGCCTCCGACATCGACCTGGAGTCGCTGCTCGCCCCCGACATCCGCGAGTTCGTGGTGGAGCCGGAGCTGAAGGCGCTCCTGGACGAGGGCATCAAGCTGGACACCGACGGCTACCGGCTGCTGGTCAACCCCACCGGCCGCTTCGAGATCGGCGGCCCGATGGGCGACGCCGGACTCACCGGCCGGAAGATCATCATCGACACCTACGGCGGCATGGCCCGCCACGGCGGCGGCGCCTTCTCGGGCAAGGACCCGTCCAAGGTCGACCGCTCCGCCGCGTACGCCATGCGCTGGGTCGCGAAGAACGTGGTGGCCGCCGGGCTCGCCTCGCGCTGCGAGGTCCAGGTCGCCTACGCCATCGGCAAGGCCGAGCCGGTGGGCCTGTTCGTGGAGACCTTCGGGACGCACAAGGTCGACCCGGAGAAGATCGAGAAGGCCATCGACGACGTCTTCGACCTGCGTCCGGCCGCGATCATCCGCGACCTCGACCTGCTCCGCCCGATCTACGCCCAGACCGCGGCGTACGGCCACTTCGGCCGTGAGCTGCCGGAGTTCACCTGGGAGCGGACGGACCGGGTGGAGGCGCTGCGGGCGGCTGCCGGGCTGTAGCTCTTCGCTGTTCGTGCGGGCCCGGTCTCCTGCGGGAGGCCGGGCCTTCGCGCGTCCGTCGGCCGGGCGGTGGGTGGGATGGCGGGCTGGTGAGCTTGTGTCGGTGACGGCCGGGTCGATCTGGCGGGGGCGGTGTTGGCGGTTGCCGGGTCGATCGGGCGGTGGGCCGGTGTCGGTGACAGTCGTATTGACCGGTCGGTGGACCCGTGTCTGCCGTAGCCGTATCCAGCGGTCGGGGGGTGTGGGCGGTAGCCGTGTCCGCTGGGCGGTGGGCCGGTATCGGTGGTAGCCGTGTCCGCTGGGCGGTGGGCCGGTGTCAGGCGCAGCCGGATCGAGCGGGCGGTGGACCCGTGTCGGCCGGCGCCGCGCCGGGCGGTCGGTCGGCCGGGGTCAGGCGTAGCCGCCGCCGCGCGCGGTCCGCCTCCAGGACGCGCACGGACAGCACCTCGCCCTCCCCGGGCGTCCGCCCCGCCAGCTCCGCCGTGTGGACCAGCCCCTCCACGGCCTCCGCGACCCGGACGAACACCCCGAGCGGGATCACCTTGGTCACCGGACCGCTCACCGTGTCCCCGGCGGCCAGGTCCAGGGCGTCCCACGGGTCGGGCTGGAGGGCCTTGAGGGACAGGACGACCTCGCCATTGCGGGAGTCCGCGTGGATCACCTCGCCGGTCACCCGCAGACCCGGCTGGACCACGTCCCCGGGATGGTCGATGCGGGACCAGGTCAGATCGGGGACGCGGACGAAACCCGTGCCCGGGTAGACCGGGTGCGGGGGCGCCCCGTCCAGCCGGACGAAGACACCGAAGGTGTGGACGGCGGCCACGGTCCCGGCGACGACGTCCCCGGGGCGGACCGCGAGCAGATGCCGCCGCAGAGCCGGGTCCTCGCACGCCTGGGCCGACAGCACGACCCTGCCCCTGCGGTCGTCGACGCGCTGGATCTCCGCCCGTACCCGCTGCCCGACCGTCATGACCTCGTCCGGGCGTTCGAACGTAGTCCAGGACAGCAGATGCCGGGGGATACGGCCGCTCGGCGCGCCAGAGGCGTCCCCGTCCAGCCGGACGACGACCTCGTCGCCGTCGAAGCCGGTCACCGTCCCTGTCACCTCCTCGCCGTGGGGGAGGGCGGCGAGGCGGGCGCGGAGGTCCTCCAGGGTCTGCCGGGGGTCGTGCGGGGGCTGCGGTGTCGGCGGCTGCTCGGTCATGGGGGCAGCCTAGGCGGGGAGCGGCGGGTGGTCGGCGGACCGGTCGTTGTCGGTGCCGTTTGGTAAGAATGCAAGGGTGAGCAGCGAGAACGGGGCCGGGGACGGCGGGGGCGCGGGGGTGCCGCCGCCGGAGCAGCTCGCGCTGATCCGGGAGAGCGTGCGGCAGGCCAAGGCGCCCCGCGCCAAGCCCCGCACCTGGCGGGGGGCCGCGCTGGCGGAGGAGCTGCCGGTGGCGCGGGTGCTGGTGGACAAGGGCGTGCTCCATCTCGACCGGTACTTCGACTACGCCGTGCCGAAGGAACTGGACGCGGACGCCCAGCCGGGCGTGCGGGTGCGGGTCCGGTTCGGCGCCGGGCGGCACCGGGTGCGGGAGGGACGGCGTGAGGGCGGCGGACTGATCGACGGGTTCCTGGTCGAGCGGCTGCCCGAGAGCGACTACGCCGGCCCGCTGGCGGCGCTGGCCCAGGTCGTGTCGCCCGAGCCGGTGCTCGACGCGGAACTCCTCGGGCTGGCCCGCGCGGTCGCCGACCGGTACGCCGGGAGCCTCGCCGATGTGCTCCAGCTCGCCGTGCCCCCGCGCAACGCACGGGCCGAGGGGCGGCCCTCCCCGCAGCCGCTGCCACCGCCCACCGCCCCGGACGCCGGGTCCTGGGCCCGCTATGAGAACGGGGCGGCCCTGATCGACGCGCTGGCCTCCGGCGGAGCACCGCGAGCGGTGTGGAACGCGCTGCCGGGACCCGAGTGGAGCGCGGAACTGGCCCGTGCCGTCGCCGCCACGCTCGCCTCGGGGCGCGGCGCGCTGGTCGTCGTCCCGGACGGCCGGGCCGTCGCGCGGGTCGACGCGGCCCTGACCGCGCTCCTCGGCGAGGGGCGGCACGCGGTGCTGACAGCCGACGCCGGGCCCGAGAAGCGGTACCGGCAGTGGCTGGCCGTACGGCGGGGGTCCGTACGCGCCGTGGTGGGGACCCGGGCCGCCATGTTCGCCCCGGTGCGGGACCTCGGACTGGTCGCGATCTGGGACGACGGGGACGACAGCCACAGCGAGCCGCACGCCCCGCAGCCGCACGCCCGCGAGGTGCTGCTGCTGCGCGCCGCGCAGGACAAGTGCGCCTTCCTGCTGGGCGGCTGGAGCTGCACGGTGGAGGCCGCGCAGCTGGTGGAGAGCGGCTGGGCGCGGCCGGTCGTGGCGTCCCGGGAGCGGGTGCGGGCGACGGCGCCCCTGGTGCGGACCGTGGGGGACGGGGACCTCGCGCGGGACGAGGCGGCGCGTGCCGCGCGGCTGCCGTCGCTCGCCTGGCAGACCGTCAGGGACGGGCTGCGCGACGGGCCGGTGCTGGTGCAGGTGCCCCGGCGGGGGTACGTCCCCCGGATGGCGTGCGCCCAGTGCCGGGCGCCCGCGCGCTGCCGCCACTGCTCCGGACCGCTGGAGGCACGCTCCGAGGGCGCGCTCGCGTGCGGCTGGTGCGGGCGGGCGGAGAACGCCTGGCACTGCCCGGAGTGCGGGTCGTTCCGGCTGCGGGCCCAGGTGGTCGGGGCCCGCCGGACGGCCGAGGAACTGGGGCGGGCCTTCCCGGCGGTACCGGTACGGACGTCCGGGCGCGAGCATGTGCTCGACACGGTTCCGGCGGCGCCCGCGCTGGTGGTGAGCACTCCCGGCGCCGAGCCGGTGGCCGAGGGCGGCTATGCCGCCGCGCTGCTGCTGGACGGGTGGGCGATGGTCGGACGGCCCGATCTGCGGGCCGGTGAGGACGCGCTGCGGCGCTGGATCGCCGCCGCCGCCCTGGTCCGCGACCAGCGGTCCGGCGGTCTGGTCGTGGTGGTCGCCGAGCCGACACTGCGGCCGGTGCAGGCGCTGGTCCGCTGGGACCCGGTGGGACACGCCGTGCGGGAACTGGCCGAGCGCGCCGAGCTGGGGTTCCCGCCGGTCTCCCGGATGGCGGCGGTGTCCGGACCGCCCGAGGCGGTCGCCGGGTTCCTGGCGGCGGCGCGGCTGCCGCCGGGCGCGGAGGTCCTGGGGCCGGTGCCGCTGCCGGTCACCCCGCCGGGGCGGCCCCGGCGGACCGGCGCGCCACCCCCGGGCGAGTCCTGGGAGCGGGCGCTGGTCCGGGTCGCCCCGGGCGGCGGCGCGGCCCTCGCCGCCGCGCTGAAGGCGGCCCAGGCGGCCCGGATGGCCCGCGGCGGAGGGGGCGCGGGGGACGGGGGCGCGGTGTGGGTACGGGTCGATCCACCGGACATCGGGTGACGTGACGTGACGTGGGGGCGGGGGCGGGGCGGGGCGTGGTGGGGACGCGGGCGGCGGGGGACGTGGTGGTGACGCCCTCGGGTCCCGGACATGCGGGACCATCCCGGGCGGACGGGACTGCCTCAGATGTACGGGACCGCCCCGGGTGGGCAGGATCACCCCGGACCTACATGGCTGCCCTGGACGGACATGACCGTCCCAGGCGGGCTGGATCGACCCGGGCATGCCCGGCCGCCCCGGACGGACGCGACCGCCCCAAGCGGTCAGGATCGACCCGGGCGTACTCGACCGCCCGGACGGACGGGGCCGCCCCGGGTGGGCAGGGTCACCCCGGACCTACACGGCCGCCCTAGACGGACATGACCGCTCCACGCGGGCTGGATCGACCCGGGCATGCCCGACCGCCCCGGACGGACGGGACCGCCCCGGGTGGGCGGGGTCACCCCGGACCTGCGCGACCGTCCCGGACACGCACGACCGCCCTCCCGGATCGTGCCGGGAGGGCGGGAGGACGGTCAGGGGTGGTGGGGGGTCAGCCGTTCCGGGGGCCCGGGAAGGCTGTGGGGCGGGGGTCGTCGCGCAACACCGGGCTGCCCGCCGTCGGCTGGGTCGGCATCGCCCGAGCGGCGGGCACGGTCGGCAGGGTGCCCGGCACGTTGACGGTCCGGGCGGCCGACGGGTCCGTGGCCCGCTCGGCCTCGGCCGCGGCCTGGGTCGTGGCCCGGCGCGACCCGTAGCGGCGGTGCACCGCCTGCTTGGTGACCCCGAGGGCGGAGCCCACCGCGTCCCAGGAGAAGCCGAGCGAGCGGTCGAAGTCGACCGCGGCGGTGACCAGGGTCTCGACGCTGTCCCGCAGTTCCTGGGCGAGCCGGACGGTCGGGGCGGGGGCGCGCCCGTAGACGACGAAGCCCGTGGAGGGACCGGAGCGGCGGGGGCGGTAGACGTTGCCCAGCTGGGCGGTGAGCGTGCGCAACGCGTCCACCTGCCGGCGGACCCGCTCGATGTCCCGCACCAGCAAGTGCAGGCTGGCCCGAGCCTGGGCGTCGTGGGTTGCGTGGTCGGCCATGAACAAGCCTCTCGAACCGGCGTTGAGGAGAAAGGATCGGGCCGCGACCGCGGCCCGTTGGTCAACTCTTTCTTGACCAACGCGTCTTCCCGCCACGGGTCACGCTCCAGGGGCGTAAGGGCATATGCGTACGCCCCCGATGACACCGCGTGCGCGGGCGCGGTCCGCTCCGGCGTCGTGCGGGGCCGCCCCATAGACTGGTGCGCTGCCCGCCCCCCGACCGGGGCGCGCGGCCGTTACCCGCCTTGTCTGTTCCTGCCTGTCCCCGCCTGTTCCCGCCCGAGAGGCCCGATCGCACCCATGAAGCTGGTCTTCGCCGGTACCCCCGAAGTCGCCGTTCCCGCGCTGGACGCCCTGCTCGCCGCCGGGCGGCACGAGGTGGCCGCCGTCGTCACCCGTCCGGACGCGCCCGCCGGGCGGGGCCGCAGGCTGGTCGCCTCCCCGGTGGCCGAGCGGGCGGAGGAGGCCGGGATCGAGGTGCTGAAGCCGGTGAAGCCGCGCGACCCCGACTTCCTGGAGCGGCTGCGCGCCATCGCCCCCGACTGCTGCCCCGTCGTCGCCTACGGGGCGCTGCTGCCCAAGGTCGCGCTCGACGTGCCCGCGCACGGCTGGGTCAATCTGCATTTCTCGCTGCTGCCCGCCTGGCGCGGCGCCGCGCCCGTGCAGCACGCCGTCATGGCCGGTGACGAGATCACCGGCGCCTCCACCTTCCTGATCGAGGAGGGCCTCGACTCCGGTCCGGTGTACGGCACGGTCACCGAGACCGTCCGCCCCACCGACACCAGCGGCGACCTGCTCACCCGGCTCGCCTTCGCCGGGGCGGGGCTGCTGGCCGCGACCATGGACGGTATCGAGGACGGCACGCTGACCGCCGTACCGCAGCCCGGGGACGGGGTCTCGCTCGCGCCGAAGATCGCCGTCGAGGACGCGCACGTCGACTGGGCGGCGCCCGCGCTGCGGGTGGACCGTGTGGTACGCGGCTGCACGCCCGCGCCCGGCGCCTGGACGGTGTTCCGGGGCGAGCGGCTGAAGCTGATCCAGGTCGCCCTGGAGCCGGAGCGCGGGGACCTCGCGCCGGGGCGGCTCTCGGTCGGGAAGAACCATGTGCACGTCGGTACGGGTTCGCACGCTGTCGAGCTGCTGTGGGTGCAGGCCCAGGGCAAGAAGCCGATGCGGGCGGCGGACTGGGCGCGCGGGGTGCGGGACGCGGACGGGCAACTGCTCGGGGTGTAGCGGGGGCGGTGGCCAGATCCTGTCGGGGCCGCCGGGGAGCGTCAGGGGCCGCCGGGGACCGCCGGGGAACGCCGGGCGCGCCCGCGACGTACGCTGAGTGCACACCGTATGCACCGGTCAGGCACTGATCGACGGACACTTCCGGAGCACCTTTTCGTGAGCGACACCGCACGTCGGCCCCACAAGCCCGGCAAACCGGGCAAGCCCTACCGCCGTCCCCAGAAGGACCCGGTCCGCATCCTCGCGTTCGACGCCCTGCGGGCGGTGGACGAACGGGACGCGTACGCCAACCTCGTCCTGCCGCCGCTGCTGCGCAAGGCGCGCGAGAAGGGCGGCTTCGACGGACGGGACGCGGCACTGGCGACGGAGCTGGTCTACGGCACACTCCGCCGCCAGGGGACGTACGACGCGGTCATCGCCGCCTGTGTGGACCGGCCGCTGCGCGAGGTGGACCCGCCCGTGCTGGACGTGCTGAGCCTCGGCGCGCACCAGCTCCTCGGCACCCGCATCCCCACCCACGCGGCGGTCTCCGCGACCGTCGAGCTGGCCCGGGTGGTGCTCGGCGACGGCCGGGCCAAGTTTGTGAACGCCGTGCTGCGGAAGATCGCCCAGCACGATCTGGACGGCTGGCTGGAACAGATCGCCCCGCCCTACGACGACGACCCCGAGGACCATCTCGCCGTCGTCCACTCCCATCCGCGCTGGGTGGTCTCCGCGCTGTGGGACTCCCTCGGCGGGGGCCGCGCCGGGATCGAGGAACTCCTCGCCGCCGACAACGAGCGGCCCGAGGTGACCCTGGTCGCCCGTCCGGGCCGGGCCACCACCGGCGAGCTGCTGCGCGAGGACGCCGCCGTACCGGGCCGCTGGTCGCCGTACGCCGTGCGGCTCGCCGAGGGCGGTGAGCCCGGGGCGGTCGACGCCGTGCGGGAGGGGCGGGCCGGGGTGCAGGACGAGGGCAGCCAGTTGGTCGCCCTCGCCCTCGCCAACGCGCCGCTGGACGGACCCGACCGGACCTGGCTGGACGGCTGCGCCGGGCCCGGCGGCAAGGCCGCGCTGCTCGCCGCGGTGGCCGCGGAGCGGGGGGCGGTGCTGCTGGCCGGGGAGCGGCAGCCGCACCGGGCCGGTCTGGTGGCGCGGGCGCTGGCCGGGAACCCCGGGCCGTACCAGGTGATCACGGCCGACGGGACCCGTCCGCCGTGGCGGCCCGGCAGCTTCGACCGGGTGCTGATGGACGTCCCGTGCACCGGGCTGGGCGCGCTGCGGCGGCGGCCGGAGGCGCGGTGGCGGCGGCGGCCGGAGGATCTCGACGGGTTCGCTCCGCTTCAGCGGGGGTTGTTGCGGACGGCGCTGGAGTCCGTGCGGGTGGGGGGTGTCGTGGGGTACGCGACGTGCTCGCCGCATCTTGCCGAGACGCGCGCGGTGGTCTCCGACGTGCTGAAGCAGTTTCCCGGGGCTGAGTTGATCGATGCGCGGCCTCTGTTTGTCGGGGTGCCGGAGTTGGGGGAGGGGCCGGACGTTCAGCTGTGGCCTCATCTGCATGGGACGGATGCGATGTATCTGGCGTTGGTGCGGAGGACTGGGTGAGTGGTTCGCTGACGGTCGTGGGTGGCTGATCGCGCAGTTCCTCCCCCAGAGGGGGTACCCCCAGCGCCCCTGAGAAGGGCTGGCCCCCGCCTGCATGGTGGACGCGCGATACATGGGACGCTTGGGCCATGTCCGTTCAGATCAGTCCCAGCATTCTGTCCGCCGACTTCGCTCGGCTCGCCGATGAGGCCAAGGCCGTGGACGGGGCCGACTGGCTCCATGTCGACGTCATGGACAACCACTTCGTGCCCAACCTGACCCTCGGCGTCCCGGTCGTCGAGTCGCTCGCGAAGGCCACGGACACCCCGCTGGACCTGCATCTGATGATCGAGGACCCGGACCGCTGGGCCCCCGGGTACGTGGAGGCCGGGGCCTCCTCCGTCACCTTCCATGTCGAGGCCGCCGCCGCGCCGGTGCGGCTCGCCCGGGAGATCCGGGCCAAGGGCGCCCGCGCCGCCATGGCGCTCAAGCCCGCGACGCCCATCGAGCCGTACGAGGATCTGCTGCCCGAGCTGGACATGCTGCTCGTCATGACGGTCGAGCCGGGGTTCGGGGGGCAGGCGTTCCTGGACATCATGCTGCCGAAGATCCGTCGGACCCGGGAGCTGATCGCCAAGCACGGACTGGAACTCTGGCTCCAGGTCGACGGCGGGGTCTCGGCGGCCACCATCGAGCGGTGCGCCGAGGCGGGCGCGGACGTGTTCGTCGCCGGTTCGGCGGTCTACGGGGCGTCCGACCCGGCCGAGGCGGTCCGTGCGCTGCGTGCCCAGGCGGAGTCCGCCACCGCTGGGGCATCCTGGGCATGCACGCATCACCACGGGGCGTGACGGAACCTCCGCCGCGCCACGCCCCGGTGCCGGTGAACCACCGGCACCGGGAAAGCCGTCCACCTGGGCAGCAGCGGGTGGACCACCCGTCTGCCCGCTACCTTCAGGCCCGGTCCGGGCGCTGCCCCAGCGGGCAGACACCTGGCCAAGGGAACGTGAACGCCTCCCATCAGGGCTGATCAACTCCGCCGGATCTGCGAGGATGAACGGCGAATCCAGAATGTGAACAGCAGTGAGGAGATCGCCGTGTCGGGTATCTCGGCGGGCCGGTCAGCCACGCGGATGGGACCCGCTGAGCTGGTCCAGGCGGCGGCCATGGCCCGCCGCTTCTATCTAGAGGGAAAATCCAAGATCCAGATCGCGGAGGAGTTCGGCGTCAGCCGCTTCAAGGTGGCCCGGGTGCTGGAGACCGCTCTCGAACGGGATCTCGTGCGCATCGAGATCCGAGTCCCCGCCGAACTGGACGCCGAGCGCTCCGACGCGCTGCGCGCTCGCTACGGACTGCGGCACGCCGTGGTCGTGGAGTCACCGGCCGAGGCCGAGGAGACCCCCGACCCGGAGAACCTCGGTGAGGTCGCCGCGGATCTGCTCGCCGAACTGGTCAACGAGGGCGATGTGCTCGGGCTGGCCTGGGGCCGGTCCACGATCCACATGGCCGCGGCCCTCGACAAGCTGCCGCCGTGCACGGTGGTCCAGCTGACCGGCGTGTACGACGCCGGGACGTCCGAGCGCGGCTCGGTGGAGGCGGTGCGCCGGGCCGCCCAGGTCTCCGGGGGCGACGCCCACCCGATCTACGCGCCGATGCTGCTGCCGGACGCGGCCACCGCGGAGGCGCTGCGCCACCAGACCGGAATCGCTCGCGCGTTCGAGTACTTCGACAAGGTCACCGTGGCCTGTGTGTCCATCGGCTCCTGGGAGCCGGGCATCTCCACCGTGCACGACATGCTCACCGACGAGGAGCGCTCGCACTACGCCTCGCTCGGCGTCGCCGCCGAGATGGCCGCGCATCTCTTCGACTCCGAGGGCAAGCGGGTCGGGCGGGACCTCGGCGAGCGGTGCATCACCGTCAAGGCGGACCAGTTGCGCCGGGTGCCCGAGGTGGTCGCCATCGCGGGCGGTCAGCGCAAGGCGGCGGCGATCGACGCGGTCCTGCGTTCGGGCCTGGTCACCAGCCTGGTCACGGACACGTCCGCGGCGGACTATCTGATGACGGCCGGTCCGCCGCCGGGGTCGGCGCTGAACCGGGCCGACCCGGACGGACCCTGAGCGCGGGTCGGCACGGGGCGGCCGTGGCAGCGTGGAGCACGTGCCGGTGATCACTACGACGTGTGCAGGGCGGTGCTGAGGTGACGGAGACGGTGGTCTCGCTCGATCTCGACGGGGTCGGGGACAAGGCGGGGCTGATGGACCGCTGCGCGCGGGCCCTCGCCCTGCCCGACTGGTTCGGACGGAACTGGGACGCGCTCGCCGACAGCCTCGCCGACCACGATCTGTGGCCGGAGGAGGCCGTGGAGCGGGGCCGGGTGATCGTCGTACGGAACTGGCGGCCGTACGCCGCCGCGCGGCCCGCCGAGTGGGAGACCGCGCGGGAGGTGTTCGCGGACGCCGTGCGCGCGACGACCGGGCTGACGGTGGCGCTGGCGCTCGGCGGCAGCGTCTAGCGCTCCGCGCGGCGGCGTCCGGCGGGCTCGGCGTTCCATGCCGTCACCCGGCCCTTGGAGGAAGCTCCAAAAGGCGGGCTGACCAGCATGGATGAAACGACCGGAGCAGGTGTTCGGGGCGGCATGGGACACTGAAGTACGTGCTCATCCCCCTGGCTGTCCTGTCGGGGGGCCGCCTCTGAACGACTGGGATGTGCAGCACGTGCGTTTCCTCAATGACATCCGGCCCTCGTACGACCTGACGTACGACGATGTGTTCATGGTGCCGAGCCGCTCCTCCGTGGGCTCCCGGCAGGCCGTGGACCTCAGCTCCCCGGACGGCACGGGCACCACGATCCCGCTGGTCGTCGCCAACATGACCGCGATCGCCGGGCGGCGGATGGCCGAGACGGTGGCGCGCCGGGGCGGGCTCGTGGTGCTGCCGCAGGACATCCCGATCGACGTGGTCGCGGAGGTCGTCGGCTGGGTCAAGGGCCGCCATCATGTGCTGGACACGCCGATCGTGCTCGCCCCCCACCAGACCGTCGCAGACGCGCTCGCCCTGCTGCCCAAGCGGGCGCACAACGCCGGGGTCGTGGTCGACGACGAGCGGCGGCCCCTCGGGGTCGTCACCGACCGGGATCTGACCGGGGTCGACCGGTTCACCCAGCTCGAAGTGGTCATGTCCAAGGACCTGCTGCTGCTCGACGCGGACATCGACCCGCGCGAGGCGTTCAACCGGCTGGACGCGGCCAACCGCCGCTACGCGCCCGCCGTGGACGCCGAGGGACGGCTGGCCGGCATCCTCACCCGGACCGGCGCCCTGCGCGCCACGCTCTACACCCCGGCCGTCGACGCGGACGGCAAGCTGCGGATCGCCGCCGCCGTCGGGATCAACGGCGATGTGGCGGGCAAGGCCCAGCAGCTGCTGGACGCGGGCGTGGACACCCTCGTCATCGACACCGCGCACGGCCATCAGGAGTCGATGATCAGCGCGATCAAGCTCGTCCGGGACCTGGAGCCGCGGGTGCCGATCGTCGCCGGGAACATCGTGTCGGCGGAGGGCGTCAAGGATCTGGTCGACGCCGGGGCCGACATCATCAAGGTCGGGGTCGGGCCGGGCGCGATGTGCACCACCCGGATGATGACCGGCGTGGGGCGGCCCCAGTTCTCCGCCGTGCTGGAGTGTGCCGCCGAGGCCCGCAAGTACGGCAAGCACGTCTGGGCCGACGGCGGGGTGCGGCATCCGCGCGATGTCGCCATGGCGCTGGCCGCGGGCGCGTCCAATGTGATGATCGGCTCCTGGTTCGCCGGGACGTACGAGTCGCCGGGCGACCTCCAGCAGGACGCCGGGGGGCAGTTCTACAAGGAGTCCTTCGGGATGGCGTCCGCGCGGGCCGTCGCCAACCGCACGTCGGAGGAGTCGGCGTACGACCGGGCCCGCAAGGCGCTGTTCGAGGAGGGCATCTCCACCTCCCGGATGTTCCTGGACCCGGACCGTCCCGGCGTCGAGGACCTGATCGACTCGATCATCGCGGGCGTCCGCTCCTCCTGCACCTACGCCGGTGCGGGCTCGCTGGAGGAGTTCGCCGCGAAGGCGATCGTCGGTGTGCAGAGCGCGGCGGGCTACGCGGAGGGCAAGCCGCTGCACGCGAGCTGGAGCTGACCCGTCCCGGGGGGGCGGGAGGATCGGGGCCTTGCCGGTCCGGTACGGCGATCACCGGCCCCCCGGTCCGGTACGACGACTGTCCGCCCGGCTCCCGGTCCGGTGCGCCGGTCACCGTCCGCCCGGCTCCCGGTCCGGTGCGCCGGTCACTGTCCGCCCGGCATCCAGATCCGGCACGACGACCACCGTCCGCCCGGCCCCGGGCGCCGGTCAGCGGGTGCCCGGTGTGGGGCGCACCGACCACCGTCCGCCCGGCCGCGCACAGAGGTCACCGGGACACCGGCCACCGTCCGCCCGGCCCCGTGCAGTGGGTCGCCGGGCGTCCGGTCACCGGCGTCCGTGACCCTCTGACCAGGGCACAGGTGGGCCCGGGGCCCGGCGTGCCGTGTTCTACTTCCTCCGTGCTCAACGATCTCGACGAACGCATCCTGCACGCCCTGGCCGAGGACGCCCGGCGGTCCTTCGCGGACATCGGGCAGCTGGTCGGGCTCTCCGCGCCCGCCGTCAAACGGCGGGTGGACCGGCTGCGGGCGACCGGGGCCATCACCGGGTTCACCGTACGGGTCGACCCGTCGGCGCTCGGCTGGGAGACCGAGGGGTTCGTGGAGATCTACTGCCGGAGCAACACCTCGCCGGAGACCATCCAGCGGGGGCTTGAGCGGTACCAGGAGGTCGTGGCCGCCTCCACCGTCACCGGGGACGCCGATGCCGTCGCCCAGGTCTTCGCCTCCGACATGCGGCACTTCGAACGGGTGCTGGAGCGGATCGCGGGGGAGCCGTTCGTGGAGCGGACCAAGTCGGTGCTGGTGCTGTCGCCGCTGCTGCGGAGGTTCTCCTCGGGGGCGCCCGGGTGACGCCCCCGCCCGCCCGGTCTACTCCGCCGGTTTGCGGGCCAGGGCGTTGTTCCCTATGGAGTTGTGGACGCTGAAGCTCACCACGTCCGAGCGGTAGCGGTCGTCGGACCACTCGACCGGGCGGCCCTCGTGGGTCGTGGTGACCCGGCGGACCCGCAGCAACGGGCTGGTCCGGCGCACGCCCAGCAGCTCGGCGTCCCGGCCGCCGGCCGAGACCGCGTCGATGACATGCTCGCCGTAGGCGAAGACCAGGCCGCGCCGCTCGTGGAGGCGCTGGGTGACCGAGGGGCAGTCCGGCTCGATGGGCTCGACCGCCGGGGCGATCCAGTCGGCGTACACCGTGCGCTCCAGCAGGACCGGCTCGCCGTCCAGGGCGCGGACCCGCAGGACGTGCAGGACCGGGGTGCCCGCCGGGAGGTGGAGGCGGATCGAGTCCTCCGGGGTGGCCGGGCGGTAGCCCTGCTCCCTCACCAGGCCGGTCGCCTCGCGGCCCATCGCCCGCGCCCACTGGGCGAAGCTGCGCAGCTCGGCGAAGCTCTGGCTGCGGCGGCTGGCGAGCACCACCCGGCGCGCCCCCTGCCGCGACCCGATCAGTCCCTCGGCGGTGAGGCGCGCCACGGCCTGGCGGACCGTGCCGCGCGAGACGGCGTACTGGGCGGCGAGTTCCGTCTCGGCGGGCAGCCGGCTGCCGACGGTGTACTCCTCGCGGTCGATCGCCGCCCGCAGCGCCTCGGCGATCTCCTCGTGTCGCGCCGTCATGCCATCCCTCCGCATCGCTGGGTGTGCACAGCGTGAGCAGCCTAATCCATGGTCAGGGCGGGCCGTGGCGGGGCGGATTGTGCAGGAGACAGGGGGCTGTGGTTCGGGACGCGTTCATGTTCGCGTCATGCGGGGCGGGCGTACTGAGGCCGACTTGTTCAGACAAGTTGCCCGGTTGCGGTGCTCGGTCATGGAGGTCGTCCACGGCAGCGACCGCGACCGTGCGTACCCGTGCCACCACCCTCGCCTGGAGAGAACGTGTCCGTGTCCCCGCCGCGCTCCGCCGTCCTCGGCGGCTCCCTCGCCGTCCTCGCCGCGCTCGCCCTGAGCGCCTGCGGCGCCGCCCCCGACGACGCCTCCACCACCGCCGACGGCACATCCGCCGCGACCGCCACCTCCGCCGCCGACTTCGGCGGCCTCGACAAGCTCGTCGAAGCCGCCAAGAAGGAGGGCACCCTCAACGCCATCGCGCTGCCCCGCGACTGGGCCAACTACGGCGCCCTGATCGACGGCTTCGAGAAGAAGTACGGCATCACGATCGAGGTGGAGAACCCCGACGGCTCCAGCCAGGACGAGATCAACGCCGTCACCACCCGCCAGGGCCAGGACCGCGCTCCCGACGTCCTCGACCTCGGCTCGTCCTTCGCCATCAGCGCCGCCCAGCAGGATCTGCTCGCCCCCTACAAGGTCGAGGCGTACGACGACATCCCGGAGAGCCAGAAGGACGCCCAGGCCCGCTGGTACAACGACTACGGCGGCTATGTCTCCATCGGCTGCGACGCGCACCGCGTCAAGGTCTGCCCGACCACCTTCAAGGACCTGCTCAAGCCCGCGTACAAGGGCCAGGTCGCGCTGAACGGCAACCCCACCAAGTCCGGCTCCGCGTTCGGCGGGGTCTACGCGGCGGCCCTCGCCAACGGCGGCTCCTTCGACGACATCCAGCCCGGCCTGGACTTCTTCGCCGAGCTGAAGAAGAACGGCAACTACACCCCCGTCGAGTCCACCCCGGCCACCGTCGAGAAGGGCGAGACGCCGATCAGCATCGACTGGGACTACCTCAACGCCGGGTACGCCGACGAGTTCACGTCCAAGGGCGTCGACTGGCAGGTGGCCGTGCCCGCCGACGGCCAGTTCTCCCAGTACTACTCCCAGGCCATCAACAAGGACGCCCCGCATCCCGCCGCCGCCCGGCTGTGGCAGGAGTACCTCTACAGCGCCGAGGGCCAGAACCTGTGGCTCGCCGGATACGCCCGGCCCGCCCTGATGCCCGCCATGGAGCAGGCCGGCACCCTCGACGCCGGGGCCGCCGCCAAGCTGCCGGAGGTCTCCGGCACGCCGACCTTCCCCACCGAGGAGCAGCAGAACACGGCCAAGACCGTGCTCGCCGAGGGCTGGGCGAAGGCCGTCTCCGGATGACCGCCACGCTCACGCGGGCGGACGTGGTGCCCGCCGCTTCCCCGAAGCGGCGGCGCCGCGCCCCCGGCCGGCTCGCCGTCCTCCCGCTCCTCGTCTTCACCGCCCTCGCCTTCGGGCTGCCCGCCGTGGCGATGCTGAACGGCGCCTTCACCGTCGAGGACCCGGCGACCGGCGCCACCGCCTACAGCACCGACAACCTCACCCGGTCCCTCCAGGGCGCCTACCTCACCGCCCTGCTCGGCAGCGTCGAGCTGTCCGCGATCTCCGCCGGGCTCGGCGCGCTGATCGGGCTGCCGCTCGCCCAGGCCGTGGTGACCTCCCGCTTCCCGGCGCTGCGACAGGCCGTGCTCACCGCCTCCGGCGTGCTCGCCAACTTCGGCGGGGTCCCGCTGGCCTTCGCCTTCGTCGCCACCCTCGGCAACGCCGGTGTCCTCACCCGGCACCTCGGCCTCGGCGACCGGGGCTGGGACCTCTACAGCTTCTGGGGACTGGTCCTCGTCTATCTGTACTTCCTGATCCCGCTGATGGTCCTCACCATCACCCCGGCCCTGGACGGACTGCGTGTCCAGTGGCGCGAGGCCGCGCAGAACAACGGGGCCACCGCCGTCCAGTACTGGCGCCATGTGGCCCTGCCCGTGCTGCTGCCGTCGCTGCTCGGCGGGCTGGTCCTGCTGTTCGGCAGCGCCTTCGCCGCGTACGCCACCGCCGCCGCCATGGTGGGCAGTTCGGTGCCGCTGGTCACGCTCCAGATCGCCGACGCCATCTCCGGGAACGTGCTGGTCGGCCAGGAGAACGTGGCCCTCGCGCTGAGCCTGGACATGGTGCTGGTCGCCGGGCTCGTCATGGCCGTGTATCTGCCCCTGCAACGCCGGAGCGCCCGATGGCTGGCCTGAACCCCGTCCTGCGCCGCCACGGCTGGCGCTGGGCCGTGCTCGGTGTCGCCGGGCTCTACTTCGCCGTACCGCTCGCCGCCTCCGTGGTGTTCACCCTGGACGTGCCCGGACAGGGGCTGACGTTCGACGCGTACACCCGGATCCTGTCCACCGCCGGGTTCACCGGCAGTCTGCTGCTGTCGTTGGAGCTGGCCGCGGCGACCATCGCGATCGTGCTGCTGCTGATGGTGCCCGCCATGGTCGCCCTGCGGCTGGGCGCGCCCCGGCTGCGGCCGGTCGTCGAGATCGTCTGCTCGCTGCCGCTGGTCGTCCCGCCGATCGCCTTCGTCGCCGGGATCGGCACGGTCCTGAAGTGGGGCCCCGAGCACCTGGCCCGGACGCCCCTGTTCCAGACCTTCGTGGCCCTCCAGAACCCGGACTTCCCGTTCGTCCTGGTCCTCGCGTACGTCGTGATGGCCCTGCCGTTCGTGTACCGGGCCCTGGACGCCGGGCTGCGGGCCGTCGACGTGCCCACCCTGGTCGAGGCCGCCCGCTCCTGCGGGGCCGGCTGGCCGCAGGCGCTGCTCCACGCGGTGCTCCCCAATCTGCGCGGCGCGCTGCTGAGCGCCTCCTTCCTCACCCTCGCGCTGGTGCTCGGTGAGTTCACCGTCGCCCAGCTGCTGGGCTTCCGCCCGTTCGCGGTGTGGATCGTGAACGTCAGCGGCTCCCAGGCCCAGCTGTCCGTCGCCGTGTCCGTGCTCAGTCTGCTCGTGACCTGGCTCCTTCTGCTCGCGCTCGCCGGTGCCGGCGGACGTACCCGTACCGCATCCCGGGGATGAACCATGACCGCCACCGCCCTTGAGAAGACCGCCACCGACGCCGGCACCGTCGAATTCCGGGAGCTGCGCCGGGCGTTCGGGCCCACGCTCGCCCTCGACGGGCTCGATCTCGGTGTCCGCGCGGGGGAGTTCCTCGCGCTGCTCGGGCCGTCGGGCTGCGGCAAGACCACCGCGCTGCGGATGCTCGCCGGGTTCGAGCAGCCCGACTCCGGGGCGGTGCTGGTCGACGGCCAGGACGTCACCCGGGTCCCCGCCCATCGCCGGGACGCCGGGATGGTCTTCCAGTCGTACAGCCTCTTCCCGCATCTGAACGCGCTCGACAATGTGGCCTTCGGGCTGCGGATGCGCAAGGTGCGCGGTGCCGCGCGGCGCGAGCGGGCGGCCGAACTGCTGGAGCTGGTCGGGCTCGCCGACAAGGGCGCGCGGTTCCCGCACCAGCTCTCCGGCGGCCAGCAGCAGCGCATCGCGCTGGCCCGCGCCCTCGCCCTGCGCCCGCGTGTCCTGCTGCTGGACGAGCCGCTGTCCGCGCTGGACGCCAAGGTGCGGCTCGCGCTCCGCGAGGAGATCCGCCGGCTCCAGCAGGAGCTGGGCATCACCACCCTGTTCGTCACCCACGACCAGGAGGAGGCGCTGTCCGTCGCCGACCGGGTCGCGGTGATGCGCGCCGGGCGGCTTGAGCAGTGCGCCGCGCCCGCCGAGCTGTACGGGCGGCCCGCCACCGCGTTCGTCGCCGAGTTCGTGGGCACCATGAGCCGGGTCCCGGGGGCGCTGGTCGGGGGCGGCGGCGGGGCCTGCGTCGAGGTTCTCGGGCAGAGGCTGCCGGTCGCCGGGCCGGTGCCGGGCGGGGGAGCGGGCGGGGAGGTGGATGTGCTGGTGCGGCCGGAGGCCGTGCGGGTGACCGCCGAGCCGGACGGCACCGCGCGGGTCGTCGCCACGGCGTTCCTCGGCGCGGTCGTGCGGGCCACCGTGCGGCTGGCCGACGGCGGCGAGGTGAAGGCCGACCTGCCCGCGCACGAGGCGGCGGGACTCGGCACGGGGGCCGCGGTGACCGTCACCCTGCCGGAGCGGGAGGTGTTGGTGGCGGAACGCGTCCAGGTGTGACGTCCGGCTGTCCCCGCGCCTGGTGGCGTACGGCGAGCTGTCGCGTCCGGGTGTGACGTCCGCCTGTCCCTGCGCCTGGCGGCGTACGGCGAACTGTCGCATCAAGGTGTGACGTCCGCCTGTGCCCGTCGCCGCCCCCGGCGGCGCACCTCGTGCCGTCGACCCGATCCCCCCGTACAGGAACCCGTACAGGAAAGAGAACCCCACGTGACCCCCGCCCCCCGCCTCCCCCTCCAAGCCGTCCTGTTCGACATGGACGGCACGCTCGTCGACACCGAGCGGCTGTGGTGGGAGGTGGTGGAACAGGTCGCCGGACGCCCGCTCGCCGACCCGGACCGCGCCGAGGTGCTGGGCCGCCCCGTCGAGCACACCGCGGGCTGGCTGGCCGCCGCCTCCGGACGCTCCGAGGCCGAACTCGGCGCCGCGCTGCACCGGGGGTTCGCCGACCGCGTCCGCACCGGAGTCGTCCCCCGCCCCGGCGCCCTCGCCCTGCTCGACGCCCTCGCCCGCGACGGCGTCCCCACCGCCCTGGTCACCGCGTCCTCCCGGGAGGTCGCCGCGACCGTGCTGGCCGCGCTCGGCGCCGACCGGTTCGCCGTCGCCGTCACCGCCGACGACACCGACCGCGGCAAACCCGCCCCGGACCCCTATCTCGCCGCCTGTCACGCGCTCGGCGCGGAACCGGCCGCCTGTGTCGCCGTCGAGGACTCCCCGACCGGCGTCCGCTCCGCCGAGGCGGCCGGGTGCGCGGTCCTCGCCGTGCCCTCGCTCGCCCCGATCGCGGCGGCCCCGGGACGGACCGTCCGGGCCAGCCTGGTCGGGGTCACCACACGGGAGCTGACCGCGATGGTGGACCCACCGGCGCCGCACCCGGCGCCGCTCCGCGTGATGACCTGGAACCTCTGGCTCGGCGGCACCGAGGTGGACGACCACCGGGCCAAGCAGCTCACCGCGATCCTGGACTCCGGCGCCGATGTCGTCGGCCTCCAGGAGACCGCCGGTACGGCCACCGCCGAACTCGCGGCGGCCCTCGGCTGGCACCACCACACCGCCGGGGAGAACCTCGGCGTCCTCAGCCGCCACCCCATCACCGCCCGCCACGGCGACCCCGCCGTCGGCTTCTACGGCGCCGCCGGGGTCCGGATCGCCGTCGCCCCCGGCCACGAGGTCGACCTCTGGACCGCCCACCTCCACTCCACCCCGTACGGGCCCTACGAGGCCGCCTTCGACGGGCTGGACACCGACACGCTGATCGCCCACGAGGACGTGCGGCTCGGCCAGCTACGGCGGGCGCTGGAGCAGATCGACGAGGCCGCGACCGACGGGGTGCCCGTGGTGCTGGTCGGCGACTTCAACTGCCCCTCCCACCTGGACCGGCCCGATGTGGCCTGGCCGGTGACCCGGGCGGCGGAGGCGGCCGGGCTGCGCGACTCGTACCGGGAGGCCCACCCCGACCCGCCGGCCGCCCCCGGGCACACCTGGTCCCCGGTCCACACCTGGCACGAGGACGGCAGCGGACGCCCCGAGCCGCAGGACCGGATCGACTACGTCCTGCACCGGGGCGGTCTGCGGACCCTCGACTCCCGTACGTATGTGACCGGCGCGCCGGGGCCGTGGCCGGACGTCCGGGCGAACGCCTGGCCGTCGGACCACGCGGCGGTGGTGACGACCTTCGCCCTCACGGACAGTGGAGCAACAAGTCACATGGGGTGACCGGTCGTGGTGGGTGCGCGGGGCGCGCAATGAATCGCCGCCCCGTCCCGTCCGGACGCAATGAACCGCGCACCGGAGCGCAACGGCTTCTCCTTGTCCGGCCCGCGCGCCCCGCCTACCGTTTTATGTGGCCCGCACCTCCACCTGCCCACCCGGTGGTCCGGCGGGCCACACCCCTGTTCCCTCCCGCAAGGGCCAGGGCCGTGCCCCGAGGCCCCCCGCGCCTCCCGGGTCCCGCCGCACGACCCCCGCAAGGAGTCCCGTACGCCATGACGTCCACCGTGCCCAACGCCGTCGAGCACACCGACGCCCAGCAGCCGCCGATCACCATGTTCGGCCCGGACTTCCCCTACGCCTACGACGACTTCCTCGCCCACCCGGCGGGCCTCGGGCAGATCCCCGCGACCGAGCACGGCAGCGAGGTCGCCGTCATCGGCGGCGGACTGTCCGGCATCGTCGCCGCGTACGAGCTGATGAAGATGGGTCTCAAGCCGGTCGTGTACGAGGCCGACAAGATCGGCGGACGGCTGCGGACCGTCGGCTTCGAGGGCACCGGCACCGAGGACCTCACGGCCGAGATGGGCGCGATGCGCTTCCCGCCCTCCTCCACCGCGCTCCAGCACTACATCGACCTGGTGGGCCTCACCACCCGGCCGTTCCCCAACCCGCTCGCCGAGGCGACCCCGTCCACGGTCGTCGACCTCAAGGGCACCGCCCACTACGCCGAGACCGCCGCCGACCTCCCGCAGGTCTACCGCGATGTCGCCGACGCCTGGAACCGCTGCCTGGAGGAGGGCGCCGACTTCTCCGCCATGAACCGCGCCCTGCGCGAGCGGGACGTCCCGCGCATCCGCGAGATCTGGTCCCGGCTGGTCGAACAGCTCGACAACCAGACCTTCTACGGCTTCCTCTGCGCCTCCGACGCCTTCCGCTCCTTCCGGCACCGGGAGATCTTCGGCCAGGTCGGCTTCGGCACCGGCGGCTGGGACACCGACTTCCCCAACTCCATCCTGGAGATCCTCCGGGTCGTCTACACCGAGGCCGACGACCACCACCGGGGCATCGTCGGCGGCTCCCAGCAGCTGCCGCTGCGGCTGTGGGAACGCGCCCCGGGGAAGATCGTGCACTGGGCCCAGGGCACCTCCCTGGCCGGCCTGCACCCGGGCGGCGACCCCCGGCCCGCCGTCACCCGGCTGCACCGCACCGCCGGGAACCGGATCACCGTCACCGACGCCGACGGCGACATCCGCACCTACCGGGCCGCCGTCTTCACCGCCCAGTCCTGGATGCTGCTCTCCCAGATCGACTGCGACGACACGCTGTTCCCGATCGACCACTGGACCGCCATCGAGCGCACCCACTACATGGAGTCCAGCAAGCTGTTCGTCCCCGTCGACCGGCCGTTCTGGCTCGACAAGGACGAGGAGACCGGCCGGGACGTCATGTCGATGACCCTCACCGACCGGATGACCCGGGGCACCTACCTCCTGGACGACGGCCCCGACAAGCCGGCCGTGATCTGTCTGTCGTACACCTGGTGCGACGACAGTCTGAAGTGGCTGCCGCTGTCCGCGCACGAGCGGATGGAGGTCATGCTGAAGTCGCTCGGCGAGATCTATCCCAAGGTCGACATCCGCAAGCACATCATCGGCAACCCGGTGACCGTGTCCTGGGAGAACGAGCCCTACTTCATGGGCGCGTTCAAGGCCAATCTGCCCGGCCACTACCGCTACCAGCGGCGGCTGTTCACCCACTTCATGCAGGACCGGCTGCCCGCCGACCGGCGCGGGCTGTTCCTCGCGGGCGACGACATCTCCTGGACGGCGGGCTGGGCCGAGGGCGCCGTGCAGACCGCGCTGAACGCGGTCTGGGGCGTCATGCACCAGTTCGGCGGGGCCACCGACCCCACCAACCCCGGCCCCGGCGACCGCTACGACACGATCGAGCCGGTCGAACTCCCGGAGGACTGAGGCGAGTTCAGCGCGGCAGCGGGGTCAGCATCATCCGGCCCGCGAAGCCGACCGCCGCGTCCAGGCGGTCGGTGAACTCGGCCGCCACGTCCGGCAGTCCGCGCAGCGCCCACAGCGCCCGCGCCGCCGACCAGGTGGCGTCCCGGGCCCGCTCCAGGCTCCAGGCGCTCAGCAGATGGGTCAGCGGATCGGCCAGCTGGAGCAGATCGGGACCCGGCATCAGATCCTCACGGACCCGCTCCTCCAGCGTGGTGAGGAGATCGCCCACGCGGTCGAACTCGTCCTCCAGGTCGCCCGGGGCGCAGCCGAGCGTACGGCAGGCGTCCACGACGGCGAGCGCCAGATCGTGCCCGATGTGCGCGTTGATCCCGGCGAGCGCGAACTGCAACGGCCGTACGCCGGGATGGCGGCGGAGCTGGAACAGCGGACGCCAGCAGGCGGGCGGGCGGCGGCCCTGCTCGGCCGCGTCGACCGCCGCGAGATACCGCTCGGCGAACCGCGCGTCCAGCGTGATCGCCGCCCGGGGGTCGGGGAACCGCCCGGCGTCGATGCCCTGGTCGACCGCCTCCGTGACGGTCAGATAGACCCGGTTGAAGACGGCCACGCCGTCGCCCGGGGGCAGGGTCTTGTCCAGCAGGCGCATCCGCGCGATCACCCGGTCGACCGGGGTGTCGACAGAGGTGCCGACACGGGTGTCGACGGCCGTGCGGACGGGGCTGCCGAGGGGTGGGGGGAAGTGTTCCGAGGGCGCCATGGGGGCAGGGTCCCAGTCTTGGGCGGGCCCGGGTGCCGGGCGGACCGCCGCTTCCCCAGAACGGGGGACGCCGACGGTGCGGGGACGAGGGGGACGAGGGGGGAGCGTACGGTGGCAGGCTCACGCGCGCGGCGGCTGGCCGCCCGCCGGGCGGCACGCAGGCGGGCCGCCGCGCGGAGCGCGATGGTGGTCGCGGCGTCCGTGGTGGTGACCGTCGGCACGGTGGCCGGACTGCTCGCGGCCACCGAACAGCGGCACGGCCGGGACAAGGAGGCCCGCCCCGCCGAGGTCACCGGTACCCCGCGGGTCGCCCGGCCGACCCCGCCGCCCGTACCGTCCCGCTCCCCGGAGCCGCCCTCCACCTCCCCGGCCGCGTCCCCGTCACCGCGCCCGAGTGCCACCCGGCGGACCTCGCCGCCCCCGTCCGCGCCCGCCCCGAGCAGCCCGCCCGCCACCGGGAACCGCAGCGCACCGGCCACGCCCCGGCTCTACCGCCACCCCGACTCACAGGTCCTGGACTGGGTACGGGCCCACCCCGGCGACCCCCGGACCGCGCTCATCGAGTCCGCCATCGCCGCCCGCCCGGCAGCCGTCTGGTTCACCGACCCCGCGCCCGCCACGCTCACCGCCCGGGTCCGCGAGGTCACCTCCGGCGCCGCCGCCGAGGGCCGGGTCCCGGTGCTGGTGCCGTACGCCATCCCCGACCGGGACTGCGGCGGGCACTCCGAGGGCGGCGCGCCCGACCTCGCCGCCTACGACGCCTGGATCGACGCCTTCGCCGCCGGGCTGGGCGCGGCCGAGGTGATCGTGATCCTGGAGCCGGACTCCGTGGCGCTCTCCGACTGCCTCACGGCGGACGACCGCGCCGACCGGTTCGCCTCGCTGGCCCGCGCCGGGCGGGTCCTGAAGGCCGCCGACCCGAAGGCGCGGGTGTACTACGACGCCGGGCACTCCGGCTGGCACGACCCCGCCGCCCAGGCCGCGCTGCTGCGGCAGGCGGGCGCCGCGTCGGCCGCGTCCTCCGACGGGATCTTCAGCAATGTGTCCAACTTCCAGCGCACCGCCGACGAGATCGCCCACGACCGGCGCGTCCTGGACGCCCTCGACGGCCCCGCCGGGCTTGGCGCGGTGATCGACACCAGCCGCAACGGCAACGGGGCGCCGCCCGACGGCGCGTGGTGCGACCCGGCCGGACGCAAGCTGGGCACCGCCCCGACGCTGCGCACCGGACAGGCCCGCGTCGACGCCTACCTCTGGGTCAAGCTGCCCGGCGAGTCCGACGGCTGCCAGGGCACGCCGGGCACCTTCACCCCGTCCTACGCCTACGACTTGGCGCGCGGCGCCTGACCGTCGCCGTCGCCGTCCCCGCTGTCGTACGAGCTGGTGCCCTCGTCCAGCAGGGGTTCCTGGGTCTTGAGGTGGGCGGGGGCGAAGGCGCGCAGGGCGTGGTAGCCGGTGATGACGACCAGCGTGCCCAGCGCGATACCGCTGAGCGAGAAGGTGTCGCTGATCTTCAGGGAGACATTGCCGACGCCGATGATGATGCCCGCCGCGGCCGGGACCAGGTTCAGCGGATTGCGCAGATCGACCTTGGCGTTGATCCAGATCTGTGCGCCGAGCAGCCCGATCATGCCGTAGAGGATGACGGTGATCCCGCCGAGGACCCCGCCCGGGATCGCGGCGACGACCGCGCCGAACTTGGGGCACAGCCCGAACAGCAGGGCGAAACCGGCGGCGGCCCAGTAGGCGGCCGTGGAGTAGACCCGGGTCGCCGCCATCACCCCGATGTTCTCGGAGTACGTGGTGTTGGGCGGGCCGCCGAGCGCGGTGGACAGCATCGAGCCGACGCCGTCGGCGGAGATCGCCGTACCGAGCTTGCCGTCCAGGTTGTCGCCGGTCATCTCGCCGACCGCCTTCACATGTCCGGCGTTCTCCGCGACCAGCGCGATCACCACGGGCAGCGCGACCAGGATCGCCGACCACTCGAACGACGGGCCGTGGAACGACGGCAGCCCGATCCAGTCGGCCCGGCCCACCGCGGAGAAGTCCAGCCGCCAGTGGTCGGTGATCTGCCCGCTGCCGTCGGCGGAGTGGATCTGCCCGAAGACCCGGTCGAACAGCCAGGAGACGGCGTATCCGAAGACCAGGCCCAGGAAGATCGCGATCCGGGACCAGAAGCCGCGCAGACACACCACCGCGAGCCCGGTGAACAGCATCACCAGCAGCGCCGTCCACTGGTCCTGCGGCCAGTAGGTGCTGGCGGTGACCGGCGCCAGGTTGAAGCCGATCAGCATGACGACCGCGCCGGTCACGATCGGCGGCATCGCCGCGTGGATGATCCGCGCCCCGAACCGCTGCACGGCCAGCCCCACCAGGAACAGCGCGGCGCCGACCACGAAGACCGCGCCGGTCACCGTGGCACTGCTGCCGCCCTGCGCCCGGATCACGGCGGCGACCCCGACGAACGACAGCGAACAGCCGAGGTAGCTGGGCACCTTGCCGCGCGTGGCCAGCAGGAACACCACGGTCGCGACGCCCGACATCATGATGGCGAGATTGGGGTCGAGGCCCATCAGGACGGGCGCCACGAACGACGCCCCGAACATCGCCACCACGTGCTGGGCGCCGAGCCCGGCGGTGCGCGGCCACGAGAGCCGTTCGTCGGGCCGGACCACGGCGCCGGGGGCCGGGGTGCGTCCGTCGCCGTGCAGTTTCCAGCGGACGCCGAGATCCATGGGGTTGTCGCTTTCGTAGGGCGTGCAGGTCAGGACCATTGTCGGGGGTGGGGGGGAGTGGTTTCGGCCAGGGGCGCGAAAACTCTGTCCGGGTTGCCGGGTTGCCGGGCTCGCGGGCCCTCAAGGGCTCCCGGGCTCCCTGACGGCCGTTCAGCCCGTCGAGGTCGTCGCGCCCGCGTGCCGGGCCCACGCCGGACGCCAGGTGCCCGGCTCCCGGGCCGCCCGCCGTGGCTGGATTCCGGCCAGATGGGCGCGGAGCGGGGCGAGGGCCGGGTGCGGGTTGCCGGTGTGCCAGAGGAGGGAGTGCGGATACACCGGCATGGGGTCCACGACCCGGATCAGCCGCAGGTCGCGGCCCCCCGGGCGGAACAGCGGGGTGCGCGCGCCGAGGAAGGCGACCAGGGTGGTGGACGCCGTGACGGTGTCGATCAGCGCCTCCACACCGAAGTCGGGACCGCCGGTGTCGAGGGTCAGCCCGAAGGCGTCCGCCAGCGCCTCGTAGTAGGCCGCCCACTCGGTGCCGGGCGCGTTGCCCGGCATCCAGACGCGGTGCCCGGCGAGCTGGGCCAAGGTCACCGCGTCCGCGCCCGCGAGGACGTGCCCCGGCCCGGTGAACAGCCGCAGCGGCTCGTCCAGCACCGGCATCGCCGCGATGTCGTCCGGCAGCCGCTGCCCCGGCATGGTCACCGCGCGGAAGGTGGCGTCCAGTGTGCCGTCGCCGAGCGCGGCCACCGCTGCCTCCGCGCTGGGCAGCGTCACCACGTCCAGCGGGACGTCCGGGTGGCGGCGGTGGAAGTCGCGCAGCGCCCCGGCCAGCGACAGCCGCCGCCCGATCACATCGACCCGCAGCGCCCGTCTCCCGGGCCGGACGGCCGCCGCGGCCCGCTCCTCGGCGCTCACCAGCCCACGGGCGTGCGGCAGGAACGCCTGCCCGTCCACGGTGAGTTCGGCGCCCCGCGCGGTCCGGGCCAGCAGCCGCACCCCGAGCCCCCGCTCCAGCGCGGCGATCCGCTTGGACACGGCCTGCTGGGTGACCCCCAGGTCCACGGCGGCCAACTGGAACTGCCCGCTGTCGGCGACGGCGACGAAGGTGCGTACGGCGTTGAGATCCACGACGACAGCGTAGGAAGCGGGGGAGGGCCGAGGGGACAGCCGGGGGCGGGGACCGGGTGCGAGGACCGGGGGTGAGCGCCGGGCGCGTCCGCTACCCCTGCCGCTCGCTCACCGCCGGACTCGCCCCCGTCGCCTTCACCTCCCGCCGGTCGCCCGAGCGCAGCACCTTGGCGAACACCGCGAGACCGCTCGCGAGCACCGTCACCAGCGCGAACGACACCACCAGACTGGTCAGCTGGGCCAGCCCGCCGATCGCGCTGGGCGCGACCAGACCCGAGGTGTACGTGATGGTGGCGACACCCGCGATGGCCTGGCTGGGGTTGGGACCGCTGCGCCCGGCGGCGGCGAAGCACAGCGGTACGACCACCGCGATACCGAGCCCCATCAGGGCGAAGCCGGTCATGGCGATCGCCGGGTGACCGCCGAACACGATCAGCAGTCCGCCGAACGCGGCGAGGAACCCGCCGTTGCGGACCGTGCGGACCGCGCCGAAGCGGTCGACCACCTTGTCCCCGGCGATCCGGGCGATGGCCATGGTCAGTGTGAAGCCGGTGGTGCAGGCCGCGGCGAGCCCGGCCGAGGAACCGAGCTGGTCCTGGAGGTACACCGCCGACCAGTCCAGGCTGGCGCCCTCGGCGAACACCGCGCAGAACCCGACCGCGCCGATCAGCACCGCCGACTTCGGCGGCAGCGCGAACCGCGGCGGCGGCTCCTCGTCCTCGGCGGGCTGGAGATCCAGTACCCAGGTGCAGGCGATCAGCCCGAGCACGGTCAGCACCCCGGCCGCGATCACATGGTGCAGCCGGGCGTCCGTGCCCAGGTGCGCGGCCAGCGTGCCGCCCGCCGAACCCAGCAGCGCGCCCGCGCTCCACATGCCGTGCAGCCCGGACATGATCGAGCGGTTCATCCGGTTCTCGACCTCGACACCGAGCGCGTTCATCGCCACGTCCGACATGCCGGAGGTGGCGCCGTACACGAACAGGGCCAGGCACAGCGTGGCCAGGTTCGGGGCCAGCGACGGCAGGACCAGGGACAGCGTCCACAGCGCCAGCAGTCCGCGCAGCGCGGTCCGCGCGCCGAACCGGTGGCTGATCCGTCCCGCCAGCGGCATCGCCAGCGAGGCGCCCAGCGCCGGGAACGCCAGCGCCAGCCCCAGCTGGCCCGCGCTCACCCCGGCGTGGTCCTGGATCCACGGCACCCGGGTGGCGAACGACCCCGTCACCGACCCGTGCACCAGGAACACGGCCGCCACCGCGTACCGGGCGTGCCGTACCGCCCCCGGCCCGTAGGACGTCCCCGTCCCCGTCCCCTCGGCCATCCCACTCATCCGCGAAGCCCTCCCCGTCGTCTCTCGTCCCCGATGTCCCGGGGACGGCGTACGGCCCCCCGCCATGGCGGCTCCGAACGCCCGGCGTAAACTATCAGGGTCCCTGCCTGATAGATAGCCCATATCTCGCTGGCCGTGATCGGCACGGCCCCGCCCGTCTGGGAGGATTCCCGGCATGCCCGCATCCCCGAGCACCGCCCGGGTCATCAATGACCGGCTCGCCCTGCGTCTGCTCCAGGACGAGGGCCCGTTGACGGCGGGTCAGCTCAAACAGCTGACCGGACTGTCCCGGCCCACGGTGGCCGACCTTGTGGACCGGCTCACCGCCGCCGGACTGATCGAGGTGGTCGGCGAGGCGGGCGAACAGCGGCGCGGCCCCAACGCCCGGCTGTACGGGATCGTCGCGAGCCTCGCCCAGCTCGCCGCGCTCGATGTCCGCACCGAGGGCGTCTCCGTGGTCGTCTCCGATCTGCTGGGGGAGGTGCTCGCCGAGGCGGCGCTGCCGATCGGCGGTGAGCTGGGCACCGGACCGGCCGTGGAGCAGGCGGTGGCGCTGGTCGAGCGGACCGCCAAGGAGGCGGGCGCGGACCGGCTGCACACCGTGGGGATCGGCGCCCCCGGACTGATCGACCCGGCGACCGGGGACCTGCGGAACTCCAAGGGCCTGCCGGAATGGCACCGGCGGCTGGTGGCCGCCCTCCAGGAGCGGATGCCCGAGGCCCGGGTCACCATCGAGAACGAGACCAACCTCGCCGCGGTCGCCGAACAGCGCGAGGGCGCCGCCCGCGGCCGGGACACGTTCGTCCTGCTCTGGCTCGGCCATGGCGCCGGGGCCGCCGTCGTCCTGGACGGCACCCTGCGCCGGGGCGCCTCCGGCGGCACCGGCGAGATCGGCTTCCTGCCCGTCCCGGGCACCCCGGGGCTCCCGTCGGCGACGGACTGCGAGGGCGGTTTCCACTCCCTGGCGGGCTCGACGGCCATCGAACGCCTCGCGGCGGCGCACTCCCTCCCGGTGCCGGACCCGCTGCCGGGGGAGCTCGCGGCGGCGTCCCTGGTCCGGGCGGCGACCGGCCGGGCGGCCTCGCATCTCCCGTCCGCCGCGTTCCTCGACACTCTCGCCGACCGGCTCACCATCGGCGCGGCCTCGGTGGTGGCGGTCCTGGACCCGGGCTGTGTGGTGCTGGGCGGCGAGATCGGCGCGGCGGGCGGCCCGGACCTGGCCGCCCGCGTCGAGTCCCGGCTCCGCGGGATGTCCCCGCTGCCCACGGAGGTCCGTCCCACGGAACTCGGCGGTGAGGCGGTCCTCAGAGGCGCCCTGCTGACCGCCAGGGACCGAGCACAGGACGAGGTCTTCTCCCCGTAGGGCTTGTGGGCCCCGTAGCCCCGGACCGCGTGGCTCCATGGAGCCCGGCTGCGTGGACCCGGACCTCGTGAATCCCGTGGACTTCGGCTCCGTGGCCCTGGGCCCCGTAGCCCCGCACCCCGTGGACCCTGTGGAGCCCGGGTCCGTGGACCCGGACCTCGCGAACCTCGTGGACCTCGGCTCAGTGGACCCGGTGGGCCCCGTAGGCCCGCGCTGCGTGGACCCGGAGCCCCGTGGACCCGGAGCCCATAGACCCAGGCTCCGTAGACCCCGTAGCCCCCTGGCCCCCATAGTCCCGCAGCCGCAGCCGCAGCCGCAGCCGCAGCCGCAGCCGCAGCCGCAGCCGGTACCCCCAGCCCCGTCGCCCCCCGAGGAATACCCGGGCCGGGGCCCGCCCCCCCCGTGGACCCCGGTCTCAGCTCCCGGCCAGTTGCCTCCCCACGTACTCCAGCTTGTCCGGGTTGACGACCGCCCGTACCCCGTGGATCAGGCCGTCGTGGATCTCGAACTCGGCGACCGCGGTGATCTGGTCCCCGTCCCAGGCGACCAGGGCGGGCCCGCCGTTGACCTCGGCCATCGTGTAGCGCAGATGGGCCATGAGCTTCCGGCCGCCGCCGAGCAGGAACCGGACCACCCGGACGCGGCCCTCGACGGGCGTGCGGGCCGCGGTGACCTTGCCGCCGCCGTCGCCGTACCAGGTCACGTCCTCGGCGAGGACCTTCTCCAGCGCCGTCAGATCGCCGTCCCGGGCGGCGGTGAGGAAGGAGGCGACGAGTTCCGCGCGCCGCTCGGGCGCGGGGGCGAAGCGGGACTCCTCGTCGGCGAGATGCCCGACCGCCCGCCGGTACAGCTGACGGCAGTTCGCCTCGGTCAGGTCCAGCACCCCGGCGATCTCCCGGTGCCCGTAGCCGAACGCCTCGCGCAGCACGTACACCGCGCGCTCGGTCGGGGTGAGCCGCTCCAGCAGGACCAGCATCGCCAGGGAGACGGCGTCGCGCTGCTCGGCGGATTCGAGGGGGCCGAGGGTGCCGTCGGAGGTGACCACCGGCTCGGGCAGCCAGGTGCCGACATAGCGTTCGCGGCGGGCGCGGGCGGAGGTCAGCCGGGTCAGACAGAGGTTGGTGACGACCTTGGCCAGCCAGGCGGCCGGATGCTCGATCCGGTCCCGGTCGGCGCCGTCGTACCGCAGATAGGCGTCCTGGACGATGTCCTCGGCCTCCTCGGCGGAGCCGAGCATCCGATAGGCCAGGGAGAACATCCGGGGCCGGTGGCTCTCGAAGACTTCGACACGGGTCGCCATCCGTCCACCATGACAGAACGGCCCCCGGCGGGGTGGGCCGGGGGCCGTCGTTCGGGGGAGGGCAGGGGCCGGATTGGGGGGACCCGGCGGCGGGCAAGGGCCGTCGTCACCGCCGCCGGGCCCGATCAAGGGGGCGGGGCCCCAGGACCCCGCCGCACCCCGGAGGGGATCAGCAGGCTCCCTGGTCCTGCCAGACGCCCCACTCGCCGGTGGTCCCGGGCTCCTCGCCCTTCGTCCACCACTTCGCCTTCCAGCTCCGCCCCTTGTGGGACACCACCGTGCCGGTGCCGTACTCCGCGGTCGCGCTCCAGGCGGCCGGGGTGCAGGGGCCGGTCGGGGTCGGTGACGGAGTGCCGGTGCCGCCGCCCGGCTCGACCACGGTGGTGCCGCGGGCCAGGTCACCGGCGAGCGCGTAGGTCTTGCCGCCGAAGGTCACGGTCCAGTTGGACGGTGTGGAGACCGGCATGTAGTAGACGAAGTCCAACTGCACCGAGGCGCCGGGGGCCAGGCTCTGCCAGGCCGGGAGCTTCAGCGAGACCCGGTGGAAGTCGCCCTTCAGCCCGCCCACGTTGGAGGCGGCGGTGTGGTCGCTGCGCACCACCGTGGTGCCCCAGCCGGACTGGTCCTTGGCGTTGCCCGGCGCGGAGGTCGCGTAGTCGAACTGGAACTCCGTACCGCCCGGCAGGGTCGCCGTCGTGTTGTTGGTGATCTTCAGCTTGGGGCTGATCGGGTAGTTGGTGTCGCCCAGCGGGAACTGCCCGAACTCCACGTCCACCTTGACCGCCTCGGCGGGCAGCGCGATGTTCGACTTCTTCGCCCCGTACGGGGTGGCCGCCTTGTACTTGTCGTACATCAGCGTGATCAGCGAGTCGCCCTGCTCGTACTGGCCCTTGGCGGCGTTCCAGTCGTAGTCGCCGGCCAGCTCCCAGATCATCGTGCCGCCGAGGCCCTTGTCGAGCACGTAGTCGGCCTTGGCGCCGATGGACTGCTCGTCCTCGGTGGAGATGAACACCTTCTTCTCGGCGTTCCACAGCCAGGGCGAGACCAGCGTCGGGTCGTACTTGCGGACGTAGCTGCCGGTCAGCCTGGTGTTCGCGGGCAGCCCGAACTTCGGCAGGTAGTCGGGGACGATCCCCTTCTCCAGGTTCTTGGCGTGCCACATCGGGTTGAACCCGGCCGGGGACTCCGCCCCGTTGGTGTCCTTGTCGTGCCAGACGTTGTCGATGCCGACGGCCCCGTCACCGCACTTGGTCAGGCCGGAACCGGGCGGGCAGCTGGTCGCGGACGCCTTGCCCCACAGTCCGTCGGTCCCGCCCTGGACGTTCTTCCAGCCACGGGTGTAGGTCGGCACCCCGATGTTGATCCGCCCGGCCGGCATCGACCCGCGGAAGTAGTGGTACGCCCAGTCGGTGTTGAGATAGCCGATCCCGCCGTACTGGGACGTGGTGTAGATGCCCGAGCCCGCCAGCTCGGTGTCCTTGCCGTCGTCGTAGAGCGCCGCGTTGGGCCCGACATGCTCGTTCCAGGTCCCGTGCAGGTCGTACGACATGATGTTGACGTAGTCCAGGTACTTCTGGACCTGGAAGGTCTCCATGCCGCGCAGCAGATAGCCGGAGGAGGGCGCGGCGACGGTCAGCAGATAGTGCTTGCCGTCGGCGGCCGAGGCGCGGTCCAGCTTCTCGCGCAGGGTCTTCATCAGCGCCGCGTAGCTCTTGCCCAGCCCGGCGCGGCGGGCGTTCGCCACGGTCCAGTCGGCCGGGTTGCCCGCGTCCTTCATGGAGGTCGGGTACTCGTAGTCGATGTCGAGCCCGTTGAAGCCGTAGGTGCGCAGGAACTCCACGGCGGAGTCGGCGAAGGTGTCGATCCCGGCCTGGTTGACCGAGCCGTCGGCGTTCGTGGTCGTCTTGTAGAAGCCGCCGCTGTCGGTCCAGCCGCCCACCGAGATCAGCGTCTTGACGTCCGGGTGCTGCTTCTTGAACTTCGTCAGCAGGTTGAAGTGGCCCTTGTAGGGCAGCGCCGGGTCCAGTTCGGCGCCGGGGACCCCGGGGAAGCTCATCCCGGTGTTGGGGTTGTCCGCCCCGGCCGCGCCGATGCTGATCTTGTTCGCGGCGTCGACGCCCGCGAACGCGTAGTTGATGTGGGTGATCTTGTCCCACGGGATGTCGCTGGCGAGGTAGGCGGGCCTGCCGTCCTTGCCGGTGCGCCAGTTGGCGAAGTAGCCGATGATCCGGCGCTGGTGGTCCGCGCCGAGCTTCTCGCGGCCCTCGGTGTCGTAGACCGAGCAGTAGGGGACCTCGACGCCGGGGGTGCGGTACAGCCCGTCGGGGCGACAGGACTCCTGGTCGGCGGCGTGCGAGACGGTGGCCGGGAGTCCGGCGAGCAGCAGTCCCGCGATCGCCCCGGCGGCGGCGAGCAGGGCCGGTCTCGCACGGCGGGGGGACGGGATGCGTGAGGGGGAAGGCACAGTCGGTTCCTCTCCACGGAAGTTGCGAGGACAGTAAAGAGGACTAGACCAGTGCGTCAATAGGTATGGACCAATTGCAACGACCGCTGGTCGCGGGGGAGTTCGGCCGCCCCGCTGTGCGCCCGATGGGCGGGAAGCCGGAGAAACCTGTGCGGGGGCGGGCACCGCGCGTGGACGCAGGGTCCCCCGGGCGCCGCCCCCGGACCACCCCGCCGCGCCCCCTTGAGCCGGCCTTGAGCCCCGCTTCAGGCTCCCTTCAGGTACCTCTCGGTCACCGCCCCGCCACTGTGTGTGAGCCGACCTGTGCGGCAGTCCTCGCGTCGGCCTGTGAGTCAGCCCACAAACGCCCACCCGTATGCATGTCCCGGCGGCGTGGCACACTGGCTGCGTAACAACAGCAGCGCACTCCGGGGTCGGTGAAAGTCCGAACCGGCGGTTACAGTCCGCGACCCGGTCGCCTCCAGCGACCGGTTGACCAGGTGAAACTCCTGGACCGACGGTTAAAGTCCGGATGGGAGGCAGTGCGCGGCGGGCGAGCTTTCCCAGTGCGCCGCCGTCATGGTCCGTCCGTGGTTCCCACGGGCCGTCCCAGGCGTCGCCACCGGTGTTCTCGCGCGCAGAGTCTGTCGTCCGCGACAGCCCCCGGAGTCCGTGCCCGAAGAGGCAGGAGGACCCGGGAAGTGTTCACCGGAATCGTCGAAGAGCTGGGCGAGGTCACCGCCGTCGAGAACCTCGGCGACGCCTGTCGCTTCCGGCTCCGCGGCCCCGTCGTCACCGAGGGCGCGCGCCACGGTGACTCCATCGCCGTCAACGGCGTCTGCCTCACCGTCGTCGAGCACGAGGGCGACGAGTTCACCGCCGACGTCATGGCCGAGACCCTCAAGCGCTCCAGCCTCGGCGCCCTCGCCGTCGGCTCCCGGGTCAACCTCGAACGGCCCACCGCCGTCGGCGCCCGCCTCGGCGGCCATATCGTCCAGGGCCATGTCGACGGCACCGGCACGGTCCTCGACCGCGCCCCCTCCGAGCACTGGGAGATCGTGACGATCTCGCTCCCCGCCGAGCTGTCCCGGTACGTGGTCGAGAAGGGCTCCATCACCGTCGACGGCATCAGCCTCACCGTGGTGGACGCGGGCGCCGAGCACTTCACCGTCAGCCTCATCCCCACCACCCTCGCGCTCACCACCCTCGGCGTGAAGCGCCCCGGCGACCCCGTCAACCTGGAGGTCGACGTGATCGCCAAGTACGTCGAGCGACTGCTCGGCGCGGGCCCCACCGGCACCGCGGGCCCCACCGGCACCGCGGGCGCCACCGGCACCGCGGGCGCCACCGGCACCGCGGGCGCCACCGGCACCGCGGGCGCCACCGGCACCGCGGGCGCCACCGGCACCGCGGGCGCCACCGGCACCGCGGGCCCCACAGGCACCGCGGGCGCCACCGGCACCGCAGGCATCACTGGCACCACCAGCACCACCACCAGCACCACCGACCTCACCGGCGCCCCCGCCGCCCCGGACCCGGGGGAGCCCCGGTGACCGCCCTGGACTCGCTGAACTCCGAGGCGTTCGAGCTGTTCGGCCAGCACATCATCTGGTCGGACATGATCGGCAACCTCCTGGGCCTGGCCGCCCTCGCCCTCGGCTGGCGGCGCTCGGTGTGGACCTGGCCGGTCCAGTTCCTGGCCGGTCTGATCCTCTTCGGCGCCTTCTACGGCCATCTCACCGGCAGCGCGGGCAAACAGGTCGTCGTCATGGCCGTCGCCCTCTTCGGCTGGTGGCAGTGGCGGCGCAGACGCCGCGACGGTCTCGCCGGGGACGGCCGGATCACGGTCCGGTTCGCCACCTGGCGCGAACGCGCCGCCATGCTCGCCGCCGCCGCCCTCGGCACGGTCGGCACCGCCCTCCTCTTCACCGCCCACCCCAGCCTCTCCTGGGACCCCTGGCCGGATGCCTACATCTTCATCGGCACGATCGTCGCCATGTACGCCCAGGCGCGCGGCATGGTCGAGTTCTGGTTCGCCTGGCTCCTGGTCGACCTGGTCGGCGTCCCCCTCAACTTCGCCAACGGCTACGCCTTCTCCGGCTTCGTCTACGTCATCTACGGCGCACTCGTCCTGTGGGGCATGCGCGACTGGTGGCTGCGCACCCGCAACGACGCGCGGTCCCTCCTGGAAGGAGCGCACGCATGACCCTGGCACCCGTCCTGCACCCGACCGACGGCTTCGAGCACCTCGCCCTCGACCCGGTGGAACAGGCCGTCGCCGACATCGCGGCCGGCCGCCCCGTCGTGGTCGTCGACGACGAGGACCGCGAGAACGAGGGCGATCTGGTGATCGCCGCCGAGAAGGCCACCCCCGAGATCGTCGCCTTCATGATGAGCGAGTGCCGGGGGCTGATCTGCGCCCCCATGGAGGCCGACGAACTGGACCGGCTGCGGCTGCCGCAGATGGTCGAGGACAACACCGAGTCGATGCGGACCGCGTTCACCGTCAGCGTCGACGCCTCCGCGGCCCACGGCGTGACCACCGGCATCTCCGCCGCCGACCGCGCCACCACGCTCCGCCTCCTGGCGAGCGGCACCGCCGCACCCGGCGACCTGGTCCGCCCCGGCCACATCTTCCCGCTGCGCGCCCGCCCCGGCGGCGTCCTGGCCCGCGACGGGCACACCGAGGCCGCCGTCGACCTCGCCCGGCTCGCCGGACTGCGCCCGGCCGGTGCCATCGTGGAGATCGCCGGGGAGGACGGCCGGATGCTCCGGCTGCCCGAGCTGATCCCGTTCGCCCGCAAGCACGGGCTGACGATCATCTCCATCGAGGACCTGATCGCCTACCGCCGGGCCACCGAGCCCACCGTCCGCCGCGAGGCCGAGACCCTGCTGCCCACCGCCCACGGCACCTTCACCGCGTACGGATACCGCTCGCTCACCGACGGCGTGGAGCATGTGGCCCTGGTCCACGGCGACCTCGGCGACGGCGAGGACGTCCTCGTCCGGGTGCACAGCGAATGCCTCACCGGGGACGTCTTCCACTCCCTGCGCTGCGACTGCGGCCCCCAACTGCGCACGGCCATGGAACGCATCCAGTCCGAGGGCCGGGGCGTGGTCGTCTACCTCCGGGGCCACGAGGGCCGCGGCATCGGCCTGCTGTCCAAGCTGCGCGCCTACGAACTCCAGGAGCACGGCCGCGACACCCTCGACGCCAACCTGGAGCTGGGCCTGCCCGCCGACGCCCGGGACTACGCGGCGGGCGCCCGCATCCTCACCGACCTGGGCGTGCGCAGCCTGCGGCTGATGACCAACAACCCCGACAAGACCGACGCCCTCGTCCGGCACGGACTGTCCGTCCACGGCCGGGAGCCGATGCCCGTCACCGCGGGCGAGTACAACCTCACCTATCTGCGGACCAAACGGGACCGCATGGGCCACGACCTGCCCTGGCTGGACACCTCCGCCGACCCGGCGGCCACCTGCGGCAACCAGTAGCGACGACCGAGACACACCCCCCCCGAGGAGAGAAGCGAACGTGAGCGGCAAGGGCGCACCGGAACTGTCCGTACGCGATGTGGGCGACCTGCGGGTCGGCGTGATCGCCGCGCAGTGGCACGAGAAAGTGATGGACGGACTGGTCGACGGCGCCCTGCGCGCCCTGCACGACCTGGGCATCAGCGAGCCCACCGTGCTCCGGGTCCCCGGCAGCTGGGAACTCCCGGTGGTCGCCAGGGCCCTCGCGGGCCGCGGCTACGACGCGGTCGTCGCCCTCGGTGTCGTCATCCGCGGCGGCACCCCGCACTTCGAGTACGTCTGCCAGGGCGTCACCGCCGGACTCACCCAGGTCGGCGTGGACACCGGTGTCCCCATCGGCTTCGGCGTCCTCACCTGCGACACCGAGGACCAGGCCCTGGACCGCGCCGGGCTGCCCGGCTCCCGCGAGGACAAGGGCCACGAGGCGGTGACCGCCGCCGTCGCCACCGCGGCCACCCTGCGCTCACTATCCGAACCATGGCGTTAGCCCGGTGGGCGGGACGCGTACAGTGGGCGCCACCATGTCCAAGAAGACGTTCGAGGAGCTGTTCACCGAGCTCCAGCACAAGGCAGCCCACGGCGACCCCGCCACCTCCCGTACCGCCGAACTCGTCGGCAAGGGCGTCCATACCATCGGCAAGAAGGTCGTCGAGGAGGCCGCCGAGGTCTGGATGGCCGCCGAGTACGAGAGCACCGAGGCGACGGCCGAGGAGATCTCCCAGCTGCTGTACCACGTCCAGGTGATGATGGTCGCCCGGGGCATCTCCCTCGACGACGTGTACGCCCACCTGTAAGCCCGCAGTCCCTTTCCCTCCCTCTTCCCTCCCTCACGCAAAGGAAGCCGACCTCATGCTGCGCATCGCCGTCCCCAACAAGGGTTCCCTTTCCGGCCCTGCGGCGGACATGCTGCATGAGGCCGGCTACCGCCAGCGCCGTGAGTCCAAGGAACTGCGGATCGTCGACCCGGTCAACGAGGTCGAGTTCTTCTACCTCCGCCCCCGCGACATCGCGATCTACGTCTCCTCCGGCCGCCTCGACATCGGCGTCACCGGCCGTGATCTGCTGGTCGACTCCGGCGCGGGCGCCGAGGAGATCCTCCCGCTGGGCTTCGCCCGCTCCACCTTCCGCTACGCCGGGAAGCCCGGTGTGGCCGGTGGCGTGGCCGACCTGGACGGCAAGACGGTCGCCACCTCCTACGAGGGCATCGTCGCCAAGCACCTCGCCGACAGCGGCGTCGACGCCTCCGTCGTCCACCTCGACGGAGCCGTCGAGACCGCCATCGAACTCGGCGTCGCCGAGGTCATCGCGGACGTCGTGGAGACCGGCACCTCGCTGCGCAACGCCGGTCTTGAGGTGTTCGGCGAGCCCATCATGCAGTCCGAGGCCATCGTCATCCGCCGCACCGGCGCCGACGCCGCGGAACCCAAGGTCCAGCAGTTCCTGCGCCGCCTCCAGGGCGTCCTGGTCGCCCGGACCTACGTGATGATGGACTACGACATCCGCGCCGAGCACCTCGAAGAGGCCGTCGCCATCACCCCCGGTCTTGAGGGCCCCACCATCTCCCCGCTGCACAACGAGGGCTGGGTCGCGGTCCGCGCGATGGTCCCCTCCAGCGACGCCCAGCGGCTGATGGACGACCTCTACGACATCGGCGCCCGCGCCATCCTGACCACCGCCATCCACGCCTGCCGCCTCTGAGGCCCGAGAGGTACCGAACCGATGCCGGACCACCCGCCCGCGCTGCCCGTCACCTTCCGCCCCACCCGCACCCGTGCCGTCCTGCTGACCGCCGCCACCGCGATCTTCGCCGTGGTGACGGTGATGGCGCTGCTGCTGGACCGGCTCAGCACCGCCGAGCGGATCAGCTTCGTCTTCACCGCGCTGCTGCTCTCCACGGTGGTGCTGGTCCTGGCCCGGCCGAAGGTGGTCGCCGACGAGAGCGGGGTCACGGTCGTCAACTTCGCGAGCAGCCGCCGTCTGGAATGGGCCGAAATCATAAGGGTCAACCTCCGGGTCGGTGACCCCTGGGTCTTCCTCGACCTCAGCGACGGCACCAGCCTCGCCGTGATCGGAATCCAGCCCGGCATCGCGAAGCAGCAGGCCATCGCCCACGCCCGCGCCCTGCGCGCGCTGGTCGAGGCCCGCTCCGGCCACCCGGCCGACCAGAAGCACGGCTGACGGGGGCGCGTCCACCCTGCCGCGGGCGCGGGTGTCGTGATTAATCTGGTGCCGGAGGCGTTTCGCTGCGCCTCCGCCCCCGCGCCCGCCCCCCCCCGGCGCACGGGGGCTCCAGCTACCCGAGGAGTGACTCCCTCCAGCGATGGACGGATCGTCCTGTAGTACCTGCGCCGCCCCCTGCCGACATCGTGTCGACTCCGAGGCGGCGGCCTCATGACCCTCCCCCTTCTGCTGCTCGCGGCGGCGTTCGTGCTGATCCTCGCCAACGGGTTCTTCGTCGCCGCCGAGTTCGGCCTCGTCACCGTCGAGCGCCCCGACGCCGAACAGGCCGCCGCCGCGGGCGACCGCCGCGCCGCCACCGTCGTCGCCTCCCTCAAGGAGCTGTCCTTCCAGCTCTCCGGCACCCAACTCGGCATCACCCTCACCTCCCTGGTCGTCGGCATGCTCGCCGAACCGGCCCTCGCCCAGCTCCTGGACGGCCCCCTGCTCGCCACCGGACTGCCCGGCGGCGCGGTCCCCGGAGTGGCGGTCGTCGTCGGCATGTTGCTCGCCTCCGCCGTGCAGATGGTGGTCGGCGAACTGGTGCCGAAGAACTGGGCGGTGTCCCGTCCGCTGGAGGTCGCCCGGTTCGTGGCCGGTCCCCAGCATCTGTTCGCCCGGGTCTTCCGGCCGGTGATCGCCGCCCTCAACGCGGTCGCCAACCGGCTGGTCCGCGCCCTCGGCTTCGAACCCGCCGAGGAGCTGGCGTCCGCCCGCACCCCCGGCGAGCTGGTCTCCCTCGCCCGGCACTCCGCACGCGCGGGCGCCCTGGAACAGGACACCGCGGACCTGTTCGTACGGACCCTGTCGCTCGGCGAGCTGACCGCGCAGCACGTCATGACGCCCCGGGTGAAGGTCGCCGCGCTCCAGGAGTCGGCGACCGCCGAGGACGTCGTCAACCTGGTCCGCGCCACCGGGCTGTCCCGGTTCCCGGTCTACCGGGAGCGGATCGACGAAGTCGTCGGCATGGCCCACCTCAAGGACGCCCTCGCGGTCCCGGTCCAGGAGCGGCTGCGCACCCCGGTCGAGCGGATCGCCCGGCCCGCGCTGCTGGTCCCCGAGACCCTGCCCGTGCAGCCGCTGCTGGCCCGGCTCCGCACGGAGCAGCCGATCGCGGTGGTCGTCGACGAGTACGGCGGCACCGCCGGGGTGGTCACCCTGGAGGACATCGTCGAGGAACTCGTCGGCGAGGTCCGGGACGAGCACGACGGGCAGGATCTGCCCGAGCTGTGCCCGGCCCCGCCCGAGGACGGCCGCCCCGCCTGGGACGCCGACGGCAGCTGCCGGGTCGACACCCTGCGCCGGATCGGCCTGGACGCCCCGGACGGGCCCTACGAGACGGTCGCGGGCCTGGTCGCCGATCTGCTGGGGCGGATCCCGGCCGTCGGCGACCGTGCCGAGCTGCCCGGCTGGAAGCTCGCCGTCCGCCGGGTCGGGCACTACCGGGCCGAACGGGTCCGCCTGGTCAAGGCCGCGCCGGTGCTGGAGGGCGCCCGATGAGCGTGCTGCAACTCCTCTTCGCCGCGCTGCTGGTGCTGGCCAACGGCTTCTTCGTCGGCGCCGAGTTCGCCCTGGTCTCGGTCCGCCGCAGCCAGATCGAACCCCTCGGCACCGCCCGCGCCCGCCAGGTGCTGTACGGGCTGGAACATCTGCCGCGGATGATGGCGGCGGCCCAGTTCGGCATCACCGTCTGCTCGCTGACGCTGGGCGCGGTCGCCGAACCCACGGTGGCCCATCTCCTGGAGCCGCTCTTCGCCTGGATGCGGCTGCCCCACGCGATGATCCACCCCCTGGGCTATGTCATCGCGCTCGCGGTGGTGGTCTTCTTCCATCTGGTGATCGGCGAGATGGTCCCGAAGAACCTGGCGATGGCCGCCCCCGAGACGGCCGCGCTGTGGCTGAGCCCGGGACTGGTCGCCTTCGCCCGGCTGTGCGGGCCGGTCACCGCCGGGCTCGGAGCCTGCGCCGAGGCGGTGCTGCGGCTGTTCCGGGTCGAGCCGAAGGACGAGGTCGAGGCCGTCTTCACCAGCGAACAGCTCAACCGCCTGGTGGAGGACTCCGGACAGGCCGGACTGCTCGGCCCCGAGGAGCAGGAGCGTCTTGAGGACGCCCTGGAGCTGGGCTCGCGCCCGGTGACGGACGTCCTGCTCGCCCGTGACTCGCTGGTCACCGTCGACCCGTCGGTCACCCCGGCCCGGGTCGTCGCCCTCACCGCGCGCACCGGCTACTCCCGGTTCCCGGTGGCGGCGGAGTCCGGCGCCTTCATGGGCTACCTCCATGTCAAGGACGTCCTCGACCTGGAGGACGTCTCCCGCGCGGTCCCGCAGCAGATCTGGCGCCCCATGACGACCCTGCGCCCGGACCTCCCGCTGGACGACGCCCTCACCGTGATGCGCCGGGCGGCCAGCCATCTCGCCCAGGTCGCGGACGCCTCCGGCCGGGTCCTCGGTGTGGTGACCCTGGAGGATGTGCTGGAACTCCTGGTGGGGGAGGTGACGGACCCGGCCCACCGGGCGCCCCGGCTCCCCGAGCAGGTGCTCGCGACGTAGGAGCGTGTGCCCGCGGGACCGTCACATCGCCGACGGGTCCTGCGGGCCCCTGCCCGACAGCACCTCGCCGTACGCCTGCATCAGATCGGGCAGTCGCAGGGTCGCCAGGTCGTCCCGGGAGAGCGCGCCCGGATAGCCGGAGAGCCGCAGATCGCGGTACGCGCAGCTCTTCTCGTACAGCGTGCGCAGGAACCGGCCGTTGCCCAGCTCGTCGATCCAGCCCTGGTCCACCACGTGCCCGGCGATCGAGCGCAGCTCGTCCAGCGCCTCCTCGTCCCAGACGTCCCCGTTCTCCGCGGCGAGGACCTCGCCGATGGAGGTGAGTTCGAGGGGGCGGTAGGAGGGGAAGTCGACGCGGGTGGTGAAGCGGGAGGAGAGGCCGGGGTTGGCGGCGAGCAGCCGGTCCATGCCCTCCGGGTATCCGGCGAGGATCACCACCAGATGGTCCCGGTTGTCCTCGGCCCGCTTCAGCAGCACCTGGAGCGCCTCGTCGCCGTAGGCGTCCCCCTTGCCGTAGCCCGAGTTGGACAGTGAGTACGCCTCGTCCACGAAGAGGACCCCGCCGAGCGCGGAGTCGATCAGCTCATTGGCCTTGACGGCGGTCTGGCCGAGGTACTCGCCGACCAGGTCGGCGCGCTGGGCCTCCACCAGATGGTCACCGCCGAGCAGCCCGAGGGCGTAGAAGACCCGGCCGAGGATACGGGCGACGGTGGTCTTGCCGGTGCCGGAGGGGCCGGAGAAGACGAAGTGACGTTTGGGCGGCTGCACCGGCAGCCCCTGCCCGGCCCGCAACCGGGCCATGTTCAGCTGTGCTGACAGGGCTTTGACCTGCCGTTTCACCGGTTCGAGACCGACCATGCGCTCCAGTTCGGCGAGCGCCTCCTCCAGTAACGCGGCATCGGTCGGCCCGGCGGGCAGCGACTGCTCGGGCCCGGTCGTCTTGGCCCGGACGGCCGGGTCGGGGCCGGTGGGCAGCGGTCCGGTGGGCAGGGGGCCGGTCGGCAGCGGTCCGGTGGGCAGGGGCCCGGTGGGCGACGGGCCGACCGGACCTCCGGGGAGGCCGGGGCCGCCGAGTCCCGGCTCGGTCAGCTTCAGACCGCGGTCCTCGGTGCCGAACAGCGGGTCGAGCCCGTCCGGTCCGTCGAAACCGTCGGGTCCGACGCCGGTGAGGGTGAGCGCGGCGAGTCCGTCGGCGTCGTCGTAGCCGTCGCTCTCGGCGATGGCGGCGAGCCGGGCCGAGGTGTCCATGAAGGCGGGGTCGACCCGGTGCACGGCCCGGTACAGGGGGAGCGCGGCGGCGCTGCGGCCGGTGCCCTCGTGCGCCCGCGCCAGCCAGTAGCGCAACTCCTTGCGCTGCGGCTGTTCGCTGCGGCAGCGCATCAGGGCGCCGGACAGCATCGGTTCGGCCTGGCCGTACATCTCCAGCCGGACCCGGGCCATGCCGCCGAACAGCCCGGCCTCGATGCCGAGCAGTGGATCACCGAGCAGCGGGTCGGTGTGCCGCACCAGTTGCTCCCAGTCCTTGACGAGATAGGAGCGGCAGGCGTGCAGAAAGCGGACCTGGGTGTCGGTGTCGACCGGTGGGAGCCCGGCGAGCGCCCGGTCCAGCTCGGGGACGTGCCGTCCGTCGAGCCAGTGGGAGGCGTGCGCGAGCAGCAGATCGCGCGGGCTCTCCAGCACCGGCTGCACCCACCAGCCCAGCCAGTACCAGGAGTTGAGCGAGCGGCGATGGCGGGCGCGCTGCTCGCCGAAGCGGTCGCGGTGGCGGAACATGCGCAGCAGCGCGGTCGTGGTGTCGACCCGGAGCGCGTGCAGTCCCAGCCAGCCGTCCGCCATGCCGGGGTCGATCCTGACCGCGGTCCGGAACTCCTCCTCGGCCTGCGGATAGGCGCCCATCGTGTAGGCGTCCACGCCTCTGAGCCAGGCCAGATCGGCCGGGGCCTCGGGACCGCCCTGCGTGCCGAAGTCCATCAACGTCCCCCCACCAACCGTGCCCCCGTCGGTCTCCCACCGGACCCTCGCCCGGTGGCCGTCGGCCCGCCAACCGCTGGACCGCGGACCGGAGTTGCCAGGTGTGCGACGCGGATGTCCACCGGTCGCACCGAGGGCATGGTACCCGCGGCGGCCGGGCCTGCCGAAGGGTGCCGTATCCGCCGTTCGACGAGGTGGGCGTGGACCGGGCGCACCGGATCTGGTGACCGTGGGTGAGCGGGGCACGGCCCTGGGCAGCCGCGAGGGCGGTGCGGAAGGGGCCCGGAGACGGGGAGAAAAGGGGAGAGAAGAGCAGCAGAGCGGGCAGAACGAAGCCCCCGATCACGGGGGAACAACCGGGGGCTTCGCGTCCTGCGGCGGCCTCGACGGGCCGCACATTGAGAACGTAAGTCCTGTACGGCCCTTGGGTCAAGCCGAGTTGATGCACTGACGCAAGTTCAAACGCAAGGGTCTTCACAAGTTCAGCACAATGACGTGGGGTCGTCGCTCTCGGTGACGATCTGGTCCGGACCTGCGCTTCTCAGAGGTCCCGGCAGCACCGCATACCCCTGCGAAACCTGCCGTACCAGCAGCCGCGCGTGGGGGCGCGAGGGGTCCTCGGCGAAATGCCGTCGTTCCGCGGCGACCCAGCCCGCCCAGAACTCCCGCTGCTCCGCCCCGTCCCGGGCCCGCCCCCGCGCCCACGCCTGATCGGGCGGTACGTCCATCCACAGCAGCGCCGCCAGATACGGGCGCAGCGCACGCCGGCCCGCGCCGACGCCCTCGACCAGCACCACGGGCGCGGCGGGCAGATCGCGCGGGGCGCCGAAGGCGCGGGCGTTCCAGTCGTAGGGGGCGTAGCGGGCGGTGGTGCCCCGGGACAGCGGGGCGATCACCTGGTCCAGGAGGCGGCCGGTCCAGGCGAAGAGTTCGGCGTGGGAGGCGATGTCGTCCAGGTGCAGGACGGGGGCGCCGCCGAGGGCCGCCGCCAGCCGTCCGGCGAAGGTGGTCTTGCCCGAGCCCGCGTGTCCGTCGACCGCGACCAGCCGGACCGGACCGCAGGACGGCGGCAGCGCGGCGAGCCGTCCGGCGAGGGCGGACAGCGGGCGGGGCGCGGGGGTGTGCGGTTCCGGCATCCGTCCATCATCGCTGGTCCGCGCGGGGCGGGAGAGCGCCGGGCCGTCCCGGTCATATCAGTGGACTGAACCAATATTGGTCGCCGCCGCACGGTCACGGATGCTGGCCGGACCCGGCCCCCGGCGGTCATAGTGGCCCCACGCGGCCGACCCGGCCGTGTGCCGTCCACGGACTTCCGGGGGTCATCCGCCCATGCGCAGCGCCGAACAGCCGTCCCGCAGAATCGTTCTTGCCGCGACCGTCGCCGCCGCCGTCGCCGCGGGTGGCGCCGGGTCCGCCTCCGCCGCCCCCGCGGACGGCGCCGGACGCCCCGGCCGTCCCCCGGCCCGCCCGGTCGACAACCGCGCCTGGACCTCGTACGGCGACTGGCGGTCGGGGGCGGTGCGGGGAGCGCGGGCGGTGCCGGGCAAGCGTCCCGGGCTGGTGATCGGCGCTGCGGACGGTACGGCCGAGTACCCCGACCCGCACACCGGGACCACGGCGACCTGGGAGTACGCCACCTGGACCGGCCCGGAGCACCGGCTCGCCGTGCCCGCCACCGAGGTCATCGCCTCCTGGAACGCCCGCACCCCCGCCGGGACCTGGCTCCAGATCGAACTGTCCGGCACCTACACGGACGGCACGGCCACGCCCTGGTACGTGATGGGCCGCTGGGCGTCGGGCGACGGGGATCTGCGGCGTACCTCGGTGGACGACCAGAGCGACGGCCGCAGCAGCGTCTGGACCGACACCTTCGCCATCGACGACCCGGCGTCCGGGCTGCGGCTGGCGGCCTGCCGACTGCGGCTGACCCTCTACCGCAGGCCCGGCACCCGGCTCACCCCGACCGTCTGGCGGGCCGGCGTGATGGGCTCCGACGTCCCCGACCGCTTCACCGTCCCGGCCTCCGCGCCCGCGCTCGCCGCCGAACTGACCGTGCCGCGCTACTCCCAGGAGATCCACAAGGGCCAGTACCCGGAGTACGACAACGGCGGCGAGGCGTGGTGCAGCCCCACCTCCTCGCAGATGATCATCGAATACTGGGGCGGGCGGCTCACCGAGGAGCAGCTCTCCTGGGTCGACCCCGCCTTCGCGGACCCGCAGGTGTGCCACGCGGCCCGGTACACCTACGACCACCAGTACGCGGGCTGCGGCAACTGGCCGTTCAACGCCGCCTACGCGGCCACCTTCGACGGCCTCCAGGGCGTGGTGACCCGGCTGGCCTCGCTCACCGAGGTGGAGACCCTCATCAAGGCGGGCATTCCGGTCATAACGTCCCAGTCGTTCCTGGCGTCCGAGCTGACCGGCGCCGGATACGGCACCTCCGGGCATCTGATGACGGTCATCGGCTTCACCGCCGACGGCGATGTGATCGCCAACGACCCGGCGTCCCCCAGCAACGCGGAGGTCCGGCGCGTCTACCGGCGCCGCGAGTGGGAGAACATCTGGCTCCGCACCAAGCGCTACGACGCGAACGGCAAGGTCAGAAGCGGTACGGGCGGGGTCTGCTACCTCTACTTCCCGGCCCGCCTCGGCGCCCGCCAGCGCAAGGCGCTCGCCGCGGTGGGGGTCTGCTGACCCGGCGGACCTGAGGACGGCCCCGTCCGGCTGTGACCATCCGGCTGTGACCAACCTCTCCGCGGCGAAAGCCGCCGAAGGTGGCAAAGTGAACGGATCGGCGCATCACGCCGGGCGGGGGAGCCCACATCCGTACGACCAGAGCGAGACCCGTATGACCGCGCACTCCGCCGTCCCCGCGCACTCCGCCGTCCCCGCGCACTCCGCTGCCCCCGCCCGCACCGGGCACCGCGCCCGCACCGGCGGTCCCAAGAACGACGGTCCCGAACTGGTCGAGCAGGTCGTCGGCTGGACCCTCGTGGTGGTGGTCGCCATGCTGATCGCCCAGCTCGGCCTGGTCTGAACCGGTCCCCTCGGCCCGCGCGGTGATCTTCCCGGCGGGCCGACCTGGCATACTGCTCACCCCCCGCCGTCCGGATGAGACCAGGGTCGAATGTGAGTACCAGTCAACGGCGTGACGCCGCCTCCCGCCCCCGGGCCCGCGGCACCGAGCGCTCGCTGGCCCGCCGTGCCGAACTCATCGACATCGGGCGGAAGTTGTTCGCGGACACCTCCTACGACACGCTGTCGATGGACGACATCGCCCGGCAGGCCCAGGTCGCCAAGGGGCTGATCTACTACTACTTCCAGTCCAAGCGCGGCTACTACCTGGCCATCGTCGAGGACGCGGTGTCCGACCTCGTCACCTTCGCCGCCGGAGGTCTGGACCTCGACCCGGTGGACCGGGTCCACCGCACCATCGACGGCTATCTGCGCTACGCCGAGCACCACCAGGCCGCGTACCGGACCATCGTCAGCGGTGGCGTCGGCTTCGACACCGAGGTGCAGGCCATCCGGGACGGGGTGCGGGAGGTGATCGTCGACACCATCGCCGAGGGCGCCTACGGCACCCGGGAGATCGCACCGGTCGCCCGGGTGGCGCTGCTCAGCTGGATCTGCGGGGTCGAGGGCGCCTGCCTCGACTGGATCGCCCGGCCGGTCCTGGACCGCGAGACGATGTGCCGGCTACTGGTCAAGACGCTGGGCGCGACGTTGCGGGCGGTGGAGGAGATGGAGCCGGGGCTGCGCGCCCCGGCCCCGGCCCGCCGCCCGGGGGTTCCGGCGCCGCGCGAGGGCTGAGCGGGGCTGAGGGGGGGGCTTGCAGGGGCGGGTTCTCGGGGTCGTCCCCGGAACGCGGAGAGACCCGGGTCGGAGATCCGCCGATCCCCGACCCGGGCCCCGCGCGGTTCCCGTCAAGCGGTGGTTCCGGTCCAGCCGTGGTGCCGGTCCAGCGGTGGTGCCCGTCAAGCGGTGGGTGGTTCCGGTCCAGCGGTGGTTGCGATCAGCGGATGGACTTGATCAGCGGATGGACTTGATCAGCTCACCGTTGGCCGTGTCGCCGCTCAGCTCCCAGAAGAAGGTGCCGCCCAGGTCCTGGCGGTCCTTGTACCGCATCTTGGTGCCGATGGTCCCCGGGGTGTCGTAGCTCCACCAGTTGTCCCCGCACTTGGCGTACGCGGTGCCGCCCACGGTGCCGGTCGCCGGGCAGGTGTTCTTGAGGACCTTGTAGTCCTCGAACCCGGCCTCATAGGTGCCGGTCGCCGGTCCGGTCGCCGTGCCGCCGGGCGCCGCCTGGGTGACCCCGGTCCAGCCACGGCCGTAGAAGCCGATGCCGAGCAGCAGCTTGGACGACGGGATGCCGAGGCTCTTGAGCTTGGCGATGGTCGCCGCGGAGTTGAAGTCGGCGTTCGGGATGCCCGGGTAGGCGGTCAGCGGCGAGTGCGGGGCCGTCGGACCGGCCGCGGCCCAGGCGCCGAAGAAGTCGTACGTCATCGGCAGGTACCAGTCGACGTACCGGGCCGCGCCCGCGTAGTTCGCGGCGTCGATCTTGCCGCCGGGGCTCGCGTCGGCCGTGATGGCGGCGGTGACCAGCTGGCGCTTGCCGAACTCGGCGCGCAGCGCCTTCATGAGCGCGGGGAAGGACTCCCGGCCACTGGTGTCGCAGGTCGCGCCGCAGGCGTTCGGGTACTCCCAGTCGATGTCGATGCCGTCGAAGACGTGCTTCCACTTCGAGTTCTCGACCACGTCGTAGCAGGACTCGGCGAACGCCGCCGGGTCCTGGGCGGCCTCGCCGAACCCGCCCGACCAGGACCAGCCGCCGAACGAGTAGAGCACCTTGATGTGCGGGTACTTCCTCTTCAGTTCGAGGAGCTGGTTGAAGGTGCCCTTCACCTCCTGGTCCGCGGTGTCCGCGACACCGTCCACCGACTCGGCGGCGGTGTAGGCCCGTTCGGTCGCCGCGTAGCTGTCGCCGATCGTGCACTTGCCGTCGACCACGTTGCCGAAGGCGTAGTTGATGTGGGTCAGCTTCTTCGCCGAGCCCGAGGTGTCGATGTTCTTGACCAGGTAGTTGCGGCCGTACGTGCCCCACTCGGTGTAGTAGCCGATCACCTTGTCGGAGCCGCGGTGGGCGGCCGACTGCGCGGCGGCGGCCTCGGGCTTCGCGGCGGCACTGGTCGCGCCGGCCAGCAGCCCGGCACCGAGCACGGTCGTACACACCGTTGCCACGAGCGCCCGGAATCTGGCGCGGGGTCGGTGGAGTGAACGCATCAAGAGTCTCCTGGGGAGGGAAAGAGCGCGGGCCGACGATGGGCATGAACGCGTAGATGCGGCGATGAACCCGCACCTTAGGAGGACTAGACCAGTCGGGTCAATGGTTCGGACCAATTCCGGCCATCGGTGGTCCGGACCGGACCATTCGGCCGCGTGATGCCCGCGTCCGACCAGGCGTACTCACCGCGCGCAGCCGCTGGTCAGGTGCCTGGCGGGTACGGTCGCACCGCCGGCTTCCCGGTGGGCGCCAGGCGCTCCCCACGGCGGTTCAGGTCCCGCGCGTGGTCACCGTCCGCCGCCCAGCGGGTCCCGATCCGCGCTGAACTGCCCCGGCCGCACCACCGGCGCCGCCAGCCGGACCCACTCCGGATCGTGCCGCCCCGGCAGCGTCCGCCCCTGATGCGCCCAGGCGAGCAGCAGCGCCTGATAGATGGGCGCGTCCTCGGGCAGCGGAGGCGGGAGCGGCATGGCGTACGGGTGGGGCGGGACCGGTACGGCGTCGGGAGTGCCGTAGCCGCTCTGCTGGACCGGTACGGCGTCAGAAGTGCCGTAGTGGCTCTGCTGAACCGATTCTTCGGATGGTGGTCCGGTGACCGGCCGATCGATGACCGGTCGCTGCGTGGGGGGCAGTGCGACGGGCACCGGTACGAAGATCTGCCCCGGCCGCCGTTCCGTCGTCCCGTGTCTGGGGGTCATACCCGGGCAACGCGCCCGTCCGGGGGCAGGTCACCGATGGCCGGATGCGATCGTCAGTTCGTCAACGCCTCCTTTACCGTCCGCCGCCGCCCGCCTCTGGCCACCGCACGACAACTGACGTACCGTCAGCGCCGACCCGTCCCCGGGGAGGGCAACCGTGGCCGACGACCGTCCCGTACCGCTCGACGAGTACCCCGTGCACCAGGTCCCGCTGTCGATGAAGCATGTGGCGACCGGAGACCGCAACGCCTACGACCGCTGCATCTTCCAGGTGTTCGACCACGACGGCGAGGCCCTGCTCATCCTCGGCCTCGGTGTCTACCCCAACCTCGGTGTCATCGACGCGTACGCCACGCTGCGCCTGGGCGACACCCTGTACGCCGTGCGCGCCAGCGACGCCCTGGGAGACGACCGGATGCGCCTCGCCGTCGGCCCGCTCACCCTCGACGTCGAACAGCCCCTGCACCGGCTGCGGCTGCGCTGTTCCGACGGGCTCCTCTCCTTCGACCTGATGTGGACCGCCGACTTCCCCCCGCTCTGGGAGCCGCACCACGTCCAGCGGCGCGGAGCCCGGCTCACCCTCGAAGGACGGCGGTTCGTCCAGGCGGGCCGGGCCACCGGGACGGTCCGGGCGGGCGACCGGGAGCTGGCCGTCACGCCGGGCGGCTGGACCGGGACGCGGGACCGCAGTTGGGGGGTGCGGCCGATGCCGGGGGAGGAGGGCGGGCGGCTGGCCGCCGAGCACCCCACCGAGGGCTTCCACTGGATCTGGTGCCCGGTCCGCTTCGACGACCGGTTCCTGATGGTGATCGTCCAGGAGGACGCCGACGGCCACCGCACGCTGGGCGACGCCACCCTGGTCCGGCCCGGCGTCCGCGACCGCCAACTCGGCTGGCCGTACCCCGAGATCACCTACCGCCCCGGCACCCGCCACCCCGAACGCGCCCGTGTGCTGCTCGGCGACCCGCGCGCACCGCTGGAGCTGGAGGCCGAGATCCTCACCTCCTCCCCGCTCGCGATCGGCGCCGGGTACCCGCCCGCCGACGACTGGCAGCACGGCACCTGGCAGGGTCCCGGCTGGACCGACCACCGCACCTACGACCTCGCCGATCCCACCGCCCACGCCCGCGCCGCGTACGGCGTCACCGACCACGCGGCGCGGTTCCGGCTGGACGGCCGCACGGGGCACGGGATCTTCGAGCACGGCAGCTTCGGCCGCCATGACCCCAGCGGGTTCATGGACTTCGGCTCGGTCGCGCCTTGAGGGGCGTGCCTGGGGTGGTGTTTTGGGGCGGTGCCTTAAGAGGCGTGCCTTGAGGGCGGTGCCTTGAGCCGTGGCTTGAGGGCCGTGCCCTAAGAAGCGTGTCCTGAGAGCCGTGCCTTGAGAGGCGTGTCCTGAGAGCCGCTCCCTGAGACCGCTCCGCTCCCTGAGAGAGGGGATCTTCATGGGTACCGCACCCCGCCCCCGTACCAGCACCCGCGACCTTGGTGAGATCGCACGGCGGCTCACCGGCTGGCTGGACGCCCGGCTGCCCGGCGCCCGCGCGGTCGACGTGTCCGCGCCCGCGGCCAACGGCATGTCCAGCGAGACCCTGCTGTTCACCGTCGACCACCCTGACCCGCCCGTGCGCGCCTGCGCGCTGCGGCTCGCCGCCGACCCGACGGCGTACACGGTCTTCCCGGTGTACGACATGGCCCGCCAGTACCGCACACTGCGGCTGGTCGCCCAGCACAGCGACGTACCCGTGCCGCGCCCGCTGTGGCTGGAGGAGGACCCCGAACCCCTCGGCGCGCCCTTCTTCGTGATGGAGCGCGTCACCGGCCAGGTCCCGCCCGACGTCATGCCGTACACCTACCCGGGCAACTGGCTGTACGCGGCGACCGACGGCCAGCGGGAGGAACTGGAGGCCGCGACCGTCGGAGTGCTGGCCCGGCTGCACGACCAGGTGCCGTACGAGGAGACGGGCTTCCTGGCGCTGCCCGGACCCGGGGACGCCCTGCGCCGCCATGTCGCCGCCCAACGCGCCTACTACACCTGGGTGGTGGCCGGACTCGCCCGCTCACCGCTGATCGAGGCCGCCTTCGACCGACTGGCCGACCTGTGGCCCGAGGACCCCGGCCCACCCGTGCTCAGCTGGGGCGACGCCCGCATCGGCAACATCGTGTACGACGGGTTCCGCCCCGCCGCCGTACTGGACTGGGAGATGGCGGCACCCGCCCCGCGCGAGGTCGACCTCGGCTGGACCATCTACCTGCACCGCTTCTTCCAGGACCTGACGACCGCGTCCGGACAGCCCGGCCTCCCGGACCTCCTGCGCCGCGACCGGGTGGAGCGCCGCTACGCCCGACTCACCGGCCACACCCCGCGCGCCATGGACTTCTACCTCCTGTACGCCTGTCTGCGGCACGCGATCGTGATGCTGCGCGTGGCCTACCGGCAGGCGTACTTCGGGGAGGTGGCCGTTCCCGCGGACCCCGACACGCTGATCCTGCACCACGGCACCCTGCGGGCCATGGTGGAGGGCGGCTACGGGGGCTGAACGGCCGCGCGGGGCCTCAGGCGGCGTGGCGGCGCATCACGGGGACGCGCATCGGGCGCGAGCCCGGACCGCCCACGTGGGAGAAGGGCTGGGTCCGCCAGTCCAGACCCTGAGGGAGCGTCAGCAGCAGCGCGGTGCCCTGCTCCTGGGGCTCGGTGGAGCCGTCGGTCTGGTCGGTCTCATCGGTGGAGCGGGCGTCGGCGGCGCGGCGGCCGGTCCCGGCGCAGACCGTGAGACCGAACGGGTTCCACGGCGAGACACACAGCGCGTGCTCCGGGAGGAACTCCTCGTCCGCCAGCAGGGCGATGGGCTGCGCGCAGTCCGGGCAGATCACCCGGTACATCTCGAAGGTGTCGTACGTGTCGAGGTCGTCGGCGTCGAGAGCGTCGGTATCGACGCCCTCCGGCGCGAGTTCCAGGACCGGCTGAGGTCGCTTGGATGCGGTGCGACCAGGGCGCTTAAGACTCTGCATTGGGTTCTCCCCCTCGGGCTGGGCCGTGAAGGCGCTGCGGCCTCGACCACAGCAAGCACTTCCCGTCCGCTCTTCGGGGTAATCACGAGAGCATCACGAAGCGTCCTCAAGCCTTGTGGCGTTCGTCACATGCCGCCCGCAGATGCCCGATGCCGTGAAAACGACGGCCGGACGACCCCCGGGTGGCCCGGGAGCCACGCCCGCGCACATCACGAACGGGGTATGACCTGTGCCTCTGAGCTATCCGTGGAGATCACGGGCACTGTAGGTTCTTGCGCCATGGAGGAGCTGGACCGTCATATCGTGCAGCTGCTCGTCAAGGACGGGCGGATGAGCTACACAGACCTGGGCAAGGCCACGGGCCTTTCCACGTCGGCCGTGCACCAGCGGGTGCGCCGGCTCGAACAGCGTGGCGTCATCCGCGGCTACGCCGCCGTGGTCGACCCCGAGGCCGTCGGACTGCCCATGACGGCGTTCATCTCGGTGAAACCGTTCGACCCCAGCGCCCCCGACGACATCGCCGACCGGCTCGCCGGGGTCCCCGAGATCGAGGCCTGCCACAGCGTGGCGGGGGACGAGAACTACATCCTCAAGGTACGGGTGGCCACCCCGCACGAACTGGAGGAACTCCTCGCGCGGCTGCGCTCGCTGGCGGGGGTGTCGACGCGTACGACGGTGGTTCTGTCGACGCCGTATGAGGCTCGGCCGCCGAAGATCTGACCTGGGGGCGCCGCCATCTGGGGCGCGGGGCGTCACTGGACGCTTTGGGCCGGGGGCGGTCATCGGGCCCTCTGAGCCGTTGGTGGTCGCGTGGTCTCTCCCTGGACTTGCGGGCGGGGTCGGTGGTGCGGTGGCCCACGGGTCGAGTCGTCTGGCTCCCCGGGCTTGCGGGCGGGGTCGTCTGGCTGCCTGGACTTGCATGCGGGGTCGTCTGGCCCCCGGCTTGCGGGCAGGGTGGTGGTCCGGTGGCCCACGGGTCGAGTCGTCTGGCTCCCTGGACTTGCGGGCAGGGTCGGTGGTCCGCCGGCCCACGGGCCGAGCCGTCTGGCTCCCCGACTCGCCGACCGAGTCGTCTGCCCCCGACCCGCCCGCACACCCACCTGGCCCCTGACCCGCGCGTCGTCCCGGGCCCCAGCGGCGTCGCCCGTCCCGTGGCACGAGAAACTGTCCGGCATGAGTGCACGCACGGTCCTACTCCGCCGCGGCGAGGTCCACAGCCCCGCCGACCCCTTCGCCACCGCGATGGTCGTCGAGCACGGCGCCATCGCCTGGGTCGGCTCCGAAGGCGCCGCCGACGCCTTCGCGGACGGCGTGGACGAGGTGATCGACCTCGACGGCGCCCTGGTCACCCCGGCGTTCACCGACGCCCATGTCCACACCACGGCCACCGGTCTCGCCCTCACCGGCCTCGACCTGACCGGCGCGCCCACACTGGACGCGGCCCTGGCGCTCGTCCGCGAGTTCGCCGCCGCGCGACCCGGCGACCGAGTGCTGCTCGGGCACGGATGGGACGCCGCGCGCTGGCCGGACGGGCGTCCGCCGACCCGGGCCGAACTGGACGCGGCGACCGGCGGGCGCCCGCTGTACCTCAGCCGGATCGACGTGCACTCGGCGGTGGTCACCACCGCGCTGCTGGACCTGGTCGCCGGGGACGTACCGCGCGAGGACGCCCCGCTGACCGCCGACCACCACCACACCGTGCGCGCCGCCGCGCTCGCCGCCGTGACCCCGGCGCAGCGCACCGAGGCGCAGCGCGCCGCGCTGGCGCATGCTGCCTCCCTAGGCGTCGGCTCGCTGCACGAGTGCGGCGGGCCGGACATCTCCGGCGAGGACGACTTCACGGGGCTGCTCCGGCTGGCCGCCGAGGAGCCCGGTCCGCGCGTGGTCGGCTACTGGGCCGAGCAGGATGTCGACAAGGCCCGCGCGCTGGGCGCGCACGGCGCCGCCGGGGACCTCTTCGTGGACGGCGCCCTCGGGTCGCACACCGCCTGTCTGCACGCCCCCTACGCCGACGCCCCGCACACCGGGATCGCCTACCTGGACGCCGGGGCGGTGGCCGCACATGTCGCCGCCTGCACCGAGGCCGGACTCCAGGCGGGCTTCCACGCGATCGGCGACGCCGCCGTCAGCGCCGTGGTCGAGGGCGTTCGCGCCGCCGCCGAGAAGGTCGGACTCGCCCGGGTGCGGGCCGCCCGGCACCGCGTCGAACACGCCGAACTGCTCACCGCGGACACCATCGCCGCCTTCGCCGACCTGGGCCTGACCGCCTCCGTGCAGCCCGCCTTCGACGCCTTGTGGGGCGGCGAGGACGGCATGTACGCCCGCCGCCTCGGCGCCGGACGCGCCCGCGCCCTCAACCCCTTCGCCGCCCTGCTGCGCGCCGGTGTCCCGCTCGCCCTCGGCTCCGACAGCCCGGTGACCCCCGTCGACCCCTGGGGCACGGTCCGCGCCGCCGCCTTCCACCGCACGCCGGAGCACCGCATCTCCGTACGCGCCGCCTTCACGGCGCACACCCGGGGCGGCTGGCGGGCGATCGGCCGCGACGACGCCGGGACGCTGGTGCCGGGCGCGCCCGCCGACTACGCCGTCTGGCGCACCGGCGACCTGATCGTGCAGGCCCCCGACGACCGGGTCGCCCGCTGGTCCACCGACCCCCGCTCCGGCACCCCCGGGCTGCCCGATCTGACCCCCGGCACCGAACTGCCGGTCTGTCTGCGCACCGTGATCGGCGGACGGACGGTGTTCGTACGGCCGGGCGAGTGATCTCCCGGGGCGGCGCGGCGGCGCTCCCCGCCCGCCGTCCCGTCGCGCGACCTGCGTGTCCCTTGGGCCCGGCGCCGGAATCGGTACGGACCCGCAGGTCGCGACCGGTGTTGACATCCGGCTCCCCGGGGCCGGTAGGTTCGGCCGAGTCCACCACCGGACGCCCGACCGGGGAACGTCCGCGCACTCGTCGCCGCGCCACTGGGTCAGGGACGGTGCACCGGCCGGGGCACCGACCACGGGAGCCAGGCTCAGTGCGGCGCCACGGCGAGGGAACGTTCCGGCCGGTCGGCAGGTGTGACCCGGATGGGGCCCTGGGCGCTCAGTAGACAACGGCTTTCGGTCGATCCGCAGCCAGCGGGTCCCAGGTCGGCCCGAAGGGCGCCGGGCCCCCATCCGCAGCTTGCGCGGTGATCCGGAGTAGGGCGCCGCACATGTGCGGGCTCGGCGGTCGGTGCTCTCGTGGCCGGTGCGTATGTCCGGTTCCTCGGGTCCGGCGCACAGGTGCGGTCCCCGTGTCCGGTACGGGTCCGGGGCGCCTCCGGTGCGTCTGCGGTGCTTGTGTCCGGGTCTTGTCGATTCGCGCCGGGCATACCAACGTGCTGTCACGTCATCGCAGGCCGGGCCCACTATGGTGGACGCCTGCGGACGGACTCGAAGGGGCAGCAGTGAACGACGGTGACGGGGTACCGGTCACACCGGTCAGGAGCGGGCGTTTCGGTCCGCTCGGCACGGCCCTGGTGATCATCCCGACCTTCAACGAGGCGGAGAACGTCAAGTCCATCGTCCGCCGGGTGCGCGAGGCGGTCCCCGAGGCGCACGTCCTGGTGGCCGACGACAACAGTCCCGACGGCACGGGCAAGCTCGCCGACGAACTGGCCGTCGACGACGACCGGGTCCACGTACTGCACCGCAAAGGCAAGGAAGGGCTCGGCGCCGCCTATCTCGCCGGGTTCCGCTGGGGTCTGGAGCGGGACTTCGGCGTCCTGATCGAGATGGACGCGGACGGCTCCCACCAGCCCGAGGAACTGCCCCGTCTGCTCACCGCCCTCAAGGGCGCCGACCTGGTGCTCGGCTCGCGCTGGGTGCCCGGCGGGCGGGTGGTGAACTGGCCGCGCACCCGTGAGCTGATCTCGCGCGGCGGCAGCCTCTACTCCCGGGTCCTGCTGGACGTCCCGATCCGCGATGTCACCGGCGGCTACCGCGCCTTCCGCCGGGAGACGCTGGAGGGGCTCGGCCTCGCCGACGTGGCCTCGCAGGGCTACTGCTTCCAGGTCGACCTGGCCCGCCGCGCCGTCAAGGCCGGCTACCACGTGGTCGAGGTCCCCATCACCTTCGTGGAACGCGAGCTGGGCGATTCCAAGATGAGCCGGGACATTCTGGTCGAGGCGCTGTGGCGGGTCACCACGTGGGGGGTGGGGGAGCGGGCCGGGAAGATCATCGGACGCCAGGACCGGCCGTCATCACCGCCTCCGCCATCGCAGGGACCCGAGGGACCCGAGGGGTCTGAGGGGCCCGAGAAGTCCTGAGACCGTCGCCGGGTCCCGTGGTGCCGGTCGACGGGTTCTGATCGTCTGGTGCCTTCCACTTGCCGGTCCTGATCATCCGATCCCGAGCTGACCGGTCCTGATCGTCCGATCTTGGGTTGACGGGTTCTGGTCGTCTGACCCGTGGTGTCCGTTCCTGGCCGTACGGTGTTGCGCTGACCGTTCCTGGTCGCCTGGTCCGTGGTGTCCGTTCCTGGTCGTGTGGTGCTGGGCTGACCGGTGCTGGTCATCTGGTCTGTGGCGTCCGCTCCTGTTCATGCGGTGCTGAGCCGACCGTTCCTGATCATCCGATCCGTGTCCCCCGCTTCTGGTCGTCCCCGCGCACAGGCTCCGCTGACATCGGGCTTATCCCGCACTGAGCCGGGCCCAGGCACACTGGAGTCATGACGACTGGCGCACCGACCCCTCCGACCCCCGCCCGGCCGCGGCGCTCCCGGCTGCGCACCTTCCTGCCGCTGGGCATCGCCGCCTGGGTGGTGCTGGAGATCTGGCTGCTGACCGTGGTCGCGAGCAGCGCGGGCGGGTTCACCGTCTTCCTCGTCCTGCTGGCCGGGATCGTGGCCGGCGCGGTGGTCATCCGGCTGGCCGGCCGACGCGCCTTCCAGACGCTCAACGAGGCGATGCAGCGTGGCACCGCGCCCACCGGCGGCGGGGGCAACGGGCTGCTGATGCTCGGCGGTCTGCTGCTGATGATCCCCGGTCTGATCTCGGACGCGTTCGGGCTGCTGCTGCTGATCCCGGCGGTGCAGAAGGTTGTCAGCCGGTACGCGGAGCGCACCTTCGAGCGGCGGCTGCGCAAGGCCGCTCCCGGCAGTCTCGGCGACGCCTTCCAGCAGACCCGCATTCACCGCCCCGACGGCAAGGTCGTGCAGGGTGAGGTCATCCGGGACGACCCCGCGGACACCTCCACGGACAGCACCGGGCATCCGCGCCCGCCGCTGAACCGCTGACCGGCACTCGCGCCGGGGCCCGCCTCATTGCGCCGCTCATTGAGCAGGCCCCACGCGCGCGGGCGCATACGGACACGACCGCGGGCGCCGTACGGATGGTGCGTACGGCGCCCGCGGTCGTGTGTGTAATCCGGTCGTCCGGCCTCCCGCTAGGCGGACTTCCTGCTGTCCCGGGGGTGGATCGCGATATTCATCGCCCCCGAGCGCAGCACGGCCAGCCGCTCCTCAAGGACCTCTTCGAGTTCCTCGCGGGTACGCCGCTCCATCAGCATGTCCCAGTGTGTACGCGCGGGCTTGGCCTTCTTCTCCTCCGGGCCGTCGCCGTCCACCAGGAGTGCCTGCGCACCGCAGACCTTGCACTCCCACTCCGGCGGGATCTCCGCCTCGACCGAGAAGGGCATCTCGAATCGATGCCCCTTCTCGCATGCGTACTCCACGGCCTGGCGCGGGGCCAGGTCGATACCGCGGTCCGTCTCGTAGCTGGTCACCACGAGGCGCGTGCCGCGAAGAGCTCGCTCACTCATGAATCGTGCCTCCCGGGCTTGTCGCCCACAGGACAGGGTGTCGCTGTCGTCGTCATCCGGTCAACGTCCGGTCGGCGGTAAAGATTCCCGTTCCGTGTCACGTTCCGGGTTCCTGCGTCGCCGTCGTAGCCGCAGCCTTGCTGACCAATGTCGTACCCACCGGCGCCCGGTTTGTCACATGTGCTAGGAGATGTCACCCAGCGTTTTGTCATCTTTGACGCGCAGTAACGGTACGCCTGGCAGGCCAAACGCGTACACTACAGCCCTTTCGCCCCGAGTGCTAAATCCGTTCGGGGACGGGATTGCCCGCGTCCGCGATCGCCCGCCGCACCGGCACCCGCGCCAGCAGCGCGAAGCCCAGGACGAAGAACGCCACCAGGGAGATGATGGCGTCCCGGTAGCTGCCGGTCAGCTGGTAGGTCAGACCGAACAGCAGAGGCCCCAGCCAGCTCATTCCCCGGTCGCTCAGCTCGTACGCGGAGAAGTACTCGGCTTCCTTGCCCGGCGGCACCAGATGCGAGAACAGGGAGCGGGACAGGGCCTGGCTGCCGCCGAGGACCAGTCCGATGGCCGCGGCGAGCGCGAAGAACCACACCGGCTCCTCGGCCGGGAGGAAGTAACCCGCCGCGAGGGTCACCGTCCAGGCGATCAGCGAGCCGAGGATGGTGCGCTTGGCGCCGTAACGGTCGGCGAGCCGCCCCAGCGCCAGGGCGCCCGCCACCGCCAGCACCTGCACCAGGAGCACCGCCACGATCAGCGTGGACTGCGCGAGGCCCAGTTCCTCGGAGCCGTAGACCGACGCCTGGGTGATCACCGTCTGGATGCCGTCGTTGTAGACGAGATAGGCGAGCAGGAAGGCCAGGGTGAGGGGATGGCGGCGCATGTGCCGGACCGTCGCCGCCAGCTGCCGCAGGCCGCTCCGCGCGGGAGCCTCCCCGGCCGGGAGCCGCCGGTCGCGCAGCCGTCGCAGCGGCACCAGCGCGAAGGCGCCCCACCACAGCCCCGCCGAGGCCAGACAGATCCGTACCGCGGTGGACTCGGTGAGGCCGAAGTCGTCATGGCGCAGATAGAGCACCAGATTGAGGACCAGGACCAGCGCCCCGGAGGCGTAGCCGAGGGCCCAGCCACGCGAGGAGACGGCGTCGCGCTCCTCGGGACGGGCGATCTGCGGCAGATAGGAGTTGTAGAGCATCATCGCGACGGACTGCGCGGCGTTGGCGGTGATCAGCAGCAGCCCGCCGAGCAGATAGCGGTCGCCGTCGAGGAAGAACATCGCCGCCGTGGCGCCGGCCCCCACATACGCGGCGATCCCCAGAAGCCGCTTCTTGTGCCCCGTACGGTCGGCGAGGGAGCCGACCAGCGGCATCAGCAGCACCGCCACGATCACCGACAGGGACACCGAGTAGGCGAAGAACGAGCCCGCGCGGACCGGGATTCCCAGCGGGTGCACGAACCCGTCCGCGTCCGCGGCCTCCTCCGCCACCGACGTCAGGTACGGCCCCAGGAACACGGTGAGCACACTGGTCGAGTAGACCGAGCACGCCCAGTCGTACATGTACCAGCCGCGCTGTTCGCGCTGTCGCTCGGCCTCGTCGGCCGGCTGGTCGCGCGCGGTCTCGATCCCCACCCGTGGCCTCGCCTCTCCCGTGCTCCGCGGTGACCGCCGTGCCCGGCGGGGGCCGTCAGGCCCAGACGCCCCGGTCCTCCAGGACCGCGCGCAGCGTGTCGATGTGATCGGTCATGATGCCATCGACGCCCAGGTCCAGGAGGCGGTGCATACGATCCGGGTCGTTGATCGTCCACACATGTACCTGAAGCCTGCGCGCGTGGGCGGTCCGCACGAAGCGCCGGTCGACCACCGGGATGCCCGACTGCGACTCCGGGACCTGCGCGGCGACGGCCGAGGAGCGCGGCGCCAGGGGCACGCCCCAGGAGCGCAGCCGCAGCCCGAGCACGCCCCGGGTGCCGTACGAGGTGGCCAGGCGCGGGCCCGCGAGCCGCTGGGCGCGGACCACCCGGGCCTCGGAGAAGGAGCCGACGCACACCCGGTCCCAGCAGTCGGCCCGCTCCAGCAGTTCCAGCAGCGGGCGCAGGGCGGGCTCCGCCTTCACGTCCACGTTCCAGCGGACCCCGGGGAACGTCTCCAGCAGTTCCTCGAACAGCGGGACGGGCTCCTTGCCGCCGACCCGCGCCTGCCGTACGTCGTCCCAGGGCAGGTCCGCGATCCGGCCCGCGCCGTCGGTGACCCGGTCCAGGGTGGCGTCGTGGAAGGCGACCAGACGGCCGTCCCGGGTGAGATGGACGTCGGTCTCGATGTACCGGTAGCCGCGCTCCACCGCGCGCCGGAACTGCGCCACGGTGTTCTCCAGCCCGTCCGCCGCGCCGCCCCGGTGGGCGAACGGGATCGGGCCGGGGTGGTCGAGATACGGATGACGGGTCGTGGTGCTCACCGTCGCAGTATCGCCCGCCCTGGTGACCCCTCGGCAACGACCGCGCTGCCCGTCGGTGCCGCGGGGACGGCGAACATCCGCAGGAAAAGCTGGGCGAGCGGGCCGATCGACACCGCGTAGAGCAGGGTGCCGACGCCGATGGTGCCGCCGAGCACGAAGCCGGTGGCGACCACCGCGACCTCCACCGCGGTCCGCATGAGCCGGATCGAGCGCCCGGTGCGGTGGTGCAGCCCGGTCATCAGCCCGTCGCGCGGACCCGCGCCGAACCGGGCGGCGATGTAGAGGCCGGTCGCGGCCCCGTTCAGCACGATCCCGGCCAGCATCAGGGGTATCCGCGCGCCGAGCGCGTGGACGGCGGGGAGCAGGGCCAGGGTGGCGTCCAGGGCGAGGCCGACGACCACGACATTGGAGACGGTTCCGAGGCCGGGGCGCTGGCGCAGCGGAATCCACAGCAGCAGGACCAGTGCCCCGACGGCGATCGAGACGACGCCGATGGACGCGCCGGTCAGCTCGGCGAGGCCCTGGTGCAGCACGTTCCAGGGTTCGAGGCCGAGACCGGCCTCCACGAGGAGCGCGGAGCTGGCGCCGTAGAGGGCGAGGCCCGCGTAGAGCTGGAGCAGGCGACGGGCGGGGTCGCGGAGGGGGCGGTGGCGGGCACTAGGGGGGCGGGGCTCTGGAGGGGGCCCGGCTGATGGTCCGTGTCGTGGTCCGGTCGGCTCGGACTCAGGTCCCGACAGAGACCGGGCCGGCGGTCCGGTCGGAGACCCGGTTGGCGGCCCGGACGGCGGTATGGACAACGGATTCCCCCCTGGTGTGGTGGTTGTGGACTGCCTCATGACACTGTGTGGCTTGGAGAGAAACGTCAACCATGGCCAATTCGAGGAAGGTGGACTGGTCGACATGCCGCAGTGGACCTCCGCGGTGGGGCCGGCGCAGCTGGCCCGGCTGCTCCATTCCCAGCAGGACCGCCCCGCGGGCCCCGGCAGCCGCCGCCCGCCCGCCTATCGGGCGCTCGCCGACGGCGTCCGGCTGCTGGTGCTGGAGGGCCGGGTCCCGGTGGCCGCCCGGCTGCCCGCCGAGCGGGAACTGGCGCTCGCCCTGTCGGTGAGCCGTACGACGGTCGCGGCGGCCTATGAGGCGCTGCGTACCGAGGGGTTCCTGGAGTCCCGCCGGGGCGCGGGCAGCTGGACCTCCGTACCGGCGGGCAATCCGTTGCCCGCGCGGGGCCTGGAACCCCTCCCGCCGGAGGCCCTGGGCTCGATGATCGATCTGGGGTGCGCGGCGCTGCCCGCCCCGGAGCCATGGCTCACCCGGGCCGTCCAGGGGGCCCTGGAGGACCTTCCGCCGTACGCGCACACCCACGGCGACTATCCGGCCGGGCTGCCCGCGCTGCGGGCGATGATCGCCGAGCGGTACTCCGCGCGGGGCATCCCGACCATGCCCGAGCAGATCATGGTGACCACCGGCGCGATGGGCGCCATCGACGCCATCTGCCATCTCTTCGCCGGGCGCGGGGAGCGGATCGCGGTCGAGTCGCCGTCGTACGCCAACATCCTCCAGCTGATGCGGGAGGGGGGCGCGCGGCTGGTTCCCGTCGCGATGGCCGAGGGGCTCTCCGGGTGGGACATGGACCGCTGGCGCCAGGTGCTGCGCGAGGCGGCGCCCCGGCTGGCCTATGTGGTGGCCGACTTCCACAATCCGACCGGGGCGCTGGCCGGTGACGACCAGCGGCGGCGGCTGGTGGAGGCCGCGCGGTCGGCGGGGACGGTCCTGGTGGCCGACGAGACGATGAGCGAGCTGTGGCTCGACGACGACGTGGTCATGCCGCGTCCGGTGTGCGGCTTCGACCCGGCGGGCTCGACCGTGATCACGGTGGGCTCGGCCAGCAAGGCGTTCTGGGCGGGCATGCGGATCGGATGGGTGCGGGCAGCGCCGGACATCATCCGCAGCCTGGTCGCCGCTCGGGCCTACGCGGATCTAGGGACCCCCGTGGTGGAGCAGCTCGCGGTGAACTGGCTGTTCAACACGGGTGGCTGGGAACAGGCCGTCGCCCTGCGCCGCGCCCAGGCCCGGGAGAACCGGGACGCGCTGGTCGCGGCGGTACGGCGGGAACTGCCCGGCTGGCACTTCGAGGTCCCCCAGGGCGGTCTCACGCTCTGGGTCCGCGCGGGGGGCCTGTCCGGGTCGCGGCTCGCGGAGGTGGGCGAGCGGGTCGGCGTCCGTGTCCCGTCCGGCCCGCGCTTCGGGGTCGACGGCGCGTTCGAAGGGTTCGTACGGCTGCCGTTCACGGTGAGCGGCGCGGTGGCGGACGAGGCGGCGACGCGGCTGGCGGCGGCGGCGCGGCTGGTGGAGAGCGGGGGAGTGGGGACCGGGGAGTCGCCCCGGACGTTCGTGGCGTAGCCGGGGGTGGGGGTGTGTGGTGTGCGGGGTGCGCGGGGCGGGGGCCGCGCGGGCGGGCGTTTCGGGGGCGGGTCCTGAGCGGGCGAGCCTTTGGGGGGCGTTCCGAGGGAGGGTCCTCAGGAGCCTCGTAGCGGCTTGTGGCGAAGGCGCCTCCTGGGGCGCGCGTCCGCTGGGGCGGCTCCTGGACGGGCGTCCGGCGGAGGCGGCTCCTAGTTGTATTGCCCTGGGAGGTTGTGGACGGGTGACGCAGGTCTCGGCTGAGGGATCTTGAACAGGTGAGGGCCTTCCGGGTTCGGTGTGGATTGCGACGTCTACACCAA